>DASXRR010000208.1:0-1828 GCA_036506475.1 Chloroflexota bacterium | reverse complement strand
GCCTGTTGCTCCGCCGTCGCTCAGACCACCTGTTGTGAGAGCACGGCCAAAGACGCGTGCTGCGGCACCACTGGCACGACCACAAGCTCGACCTGCGGCTGCCACTGACACGATAGCGCCGGACCTGGCCTCGAGATGCGCTTGCGCATGCGTCTCTCGCGATCGTCATCGCGGACGCTTGGCGCTAGTCCACGGCACGCGAGAGCCGTTGTAGAAATAGCCCTTTTGTGGCCCGAAGACGCACGGAGGGGCGGCCATCCGACCGCTCCTCGCTAGGCTGACTCAAGTGTGCAGGGTGCAGATAGCCTCACATGAGGGGCCGCCGTACTCGCTCGGCGGCTTCGCCCAGCTCGTGGCCTACCTGCTCGTCCGCATCGCGCGGACTGCCCGGCGCCGATGGCAGCGCCGCGCTCCGCCGACGCTGCATGACGGATCGCGTCGCGCCTGGTGATCAGCGAACATACCGTCAAGAATCACATCAAGAACATCCTGTCCAAGCTGCAACTGCGCGGTCGGCGGCAGGCGGCCGAGCACGGCGCGGCCCGCGGCTGGGTGCACCCGGCAACGTAGCCATTTTCCAGGCCGTCACGCCAGTCGCGGGGCATTCCACAGGATGTCCCAGAACCATATGGTGGAAGTGCCTGGCTGATGTTTGCCCTTCAAGACATCCTTGTGTTTGCCGTGCTGGCTGGCGTCCTGAGCGCCGCCGTGCTGTGGGCCGCCTGGCCGTGGTCACGTGCCAAGCGCCGTTTCATGACCGCGGGCGTCACGTCCACCGTTGGCTTTGCGCTCTGGAACCTGACGCTCAATGCGACCCAGGCAGTGCCCAACTTCGATGTCGACGCGCCCGTGATCCGGCTGAGCTGGGCTGACGCCGGGAGCGGCGTCTGCGCGTGCCTGGTGACCGCGCTCGTACTTGGCCTGGTGACGGACCGCGACCAGCCTGCCGGCCGTGTCGTCGGCGCGGCCGCGATCGCCGGGCTAGTAGCGATCGGCCTCGACCTGTTCGTGCTCTAGATGAGGCAACAATGTGGAAGGTACCGGTGGTGGCAGCGCTGGGCATCCTGGCGGTGTCGGGCCTGCTGAACCTGGGCCTGATTACGATTGCCGGCTCTCTGGCACACCTCGGGTGCGCTATCAGGCTGAGGACACCGATCCGCTCAGGGAGCAACTCGCGTGGAGCTTTGACGAAGTCCTTCTTGAGTGCCCCCACGACATCGGATCCGGGCGCTCTCGCCAGCCACGCGCACTAAAACATGCCAGCCTGGGCGAGCGCTGCCAGGTCGGCCAGTCGATCAAGCATCTGCGTTGCTGGCTTTGCATAGGGCCAGCCGCGAGCCACACGCCGCCACGTAACCATGAGCGGCACGGCTTTACCCCGCGTCGGGGTGCCGACGGCGAACAGTTCGCTGACCGCTTGATCGGTGAAGCTGTAGCCCGCCGATTTCCTACCGAGGAGAACGTCGACCACGGCATTAGAGCAGCGGCCCGACTATGCCGAAGGGCGAGCAGAACCTTTCGGCCTAACCGGTCGCCAGTGAACGATCTCGGGCTGAGCGCCAGGCCGATCGGTCTCGCTGGATGCTGCGATTGCGGTCATGAGGCGACCTCCTTCTCAGGCGACAGAGGTCCGTGATGTGCTGGCAGCGAGACTCGCGGGCATCAGCGCGGCCACCAGCAGGCTGCCGGTCAGCGGGGCCGACGTCGCTAATCGCGCCATTAGTAAGGTCGGCAGGTCCGCGCATCCCAAAAATGAAGGTCTGGCTTGCAGGCCGCTCCTGGCTGGTGTACCTTCCGCGCTTTGGACCAGACGCCGTGACCCGGCCAG
>DASXRR010000207.1:0-2850 GCA_036506475.1 Chloroflexota bacterium | reverse complement strand
CGCCGCCACCTGCTCTTCGAGCTCGGTCCGCCGCTGCTCGGCGTCGGCGACCATTTGCTGTGCGCGTTGCTCGGCTTCGGCGGTGATGTCGAGCGCGCGCTCGCGCGCGTCCTCGAGCAGCCCGTCGACTTCGCGGGAGCGCTCGTCCAGAAGTTGCAAACCCTCCTGGAGCAGGCGCGACGCTTCCACCAGGGCCGCCTGCTCGCGAGCGGTGGGCACAAGGCGCGATTGTATTTCAGCGGTCAGCCGTCAGGCGTCAGCAGTCAGCCGTCAGCCGTCAGCCGTCAGGGCTCCAGTGGGTGCGCCGCCGTCATGCCACGCGCCGCGCGCCGGCCTTCTGCTTCCTGACGGAAGGTCGGATCGGGTTGGCAACACTAATAGCTGATAGCTGAGTGCTGATTGCTGAGTGCTGATTGCTGACCGCCGATGGCTTAAGCTTGGTCTGAGGATGCCCGACGGGCGGGCCGATCGTCTTCGCACGACTTTGCGCCTGTATTTGCTGGCGGACAGCGGCATGGTGCCCGCGCCACGGCTGGCGGACGCTGTCGCGAGCGCGCTGCGCGGCGGTGTGACGGCAGTCCAGCTGCGTGCCAAGTCGTTGTCGACGATCGAGCTCCTCGAGCTGGCCCGAACGTTGCACGCGCTGTGTGCGGAGGTAGCTGTGCCGTTCGTTCTCAACGACCGGGTCGACGTGGCGCTGGCCGCCGAGGCTGACGGCGTCCACGTCGGCCTGATCGACCCAGAGGAACAAGACTCGCCCCAGGAAGCACGACGTTTGCTCGGCCCTGATGCCATCGTCGGCGTGTCAGTTACCTCGGCCCAGGAAGCGCGTCTGGCGACCAGCCATGGCGCCAGCTACGTCACGGCCGGGCCGATGTTCCCACCAGCGTCAGCCAAGGTGCCGCCGGTTCCCCATGCCACGGGTGAGTCGCTGCTGCGCAGCGTGCGCGCCGCGACCGGCTTGCCACTCGTCGTCGTCGGCGGTATCACCGCCGATCGCGCAGCCGCGCTGTATGCCGCGGGCGCCGACGGGCTGTGTGTCGGCGCGGCGATCCTGCGCGCGCCTGACGCTGAAGCCGCCGCACGAGCATTCATCGCGGCGAGCGCGAGCACGTGATGCGCCGCCGCCACGCCCTGGTGGTGACCGCGGCAGGTCTGCTCAGTGCCTGCGGCGGACCACAGCCCAGCCCGACCCCGCCACCAGCGCCGAGCCCCACGCCGGCACCGCCACAACCGCTGGCCACTCCAACCCTGATTCAGACACAGCCGACGCCCGTCCCACCGACCGTCGCGCCTCAGCCGCCCGCCATGACACCAACACCGACACCAGCACGCGTCGATGTTGACATAAGACTGTGGAACGGCAACGCCGAGGTGCAACTGGATGGGCAGGTCGTGCAGCCTGGTCGCATCGCCGTCGAACCAAAGCAGCACCAGGTGGCCGCGCTCGTCGATGGCGATGTCCAGGCCGTGGCTGACATACCCGCGGCGGGTGGCCCGGTTGACCTGGTCGTGCCGCCGCCCAAGGCAGGTCTCGCGGTCATGATCGAAAATCAGGCCGACGCGCGACCACAAACCGGCCTGACCAGCGCCGACGTCGTGTACGAGGCGCTGGCCGAGGGCGGCATCACGCGTTTCGTGGCGCTGTTCCTGACCCAGGACACCGACGTCGTCGGGCCGGTGCGCAGCCTGCGCCACTACTTCGCGTTTCTGGCCGCCGATTACGGCGCCGACATGATCCACATCGGCGCCAGCCCAGAAGGCTTCGCCTGGCGCGACGCCATGAACATGGGCTACCTCGACGAGTCCGCGGGCGATCCTGGCGTATGGCGCGTGCGCACCCGTCCACCGCCGCACAACGCCTACACCAACACCGGCGCCGATCGCGGCGTGCTCGCCGACCGCGGGCGACAGCGGAATCGCCAGTGGGGACCGCTGCGCTTCAGCGCGCAGCCACCGCTGGGCTCGGAGCCCGCCGTGGACATTTCGATCGCCTTTCGGCCGTGGCCGTACCGCGCCAGCTACGCCTTCGACGCCGTGGAGCAGCACTACGTACGCGCGATGGACGGCGTGCCACATCTCGACGCGGCCAACGGAGCGCCCATCGCGCCAACGTCAGTCGTGGTGCAGTTCGCGAACGTGGAAGCCATTCCGAACGACCCGAAGCTGCGCCTGGACGTGGACCTGGTTGGTGCGCGCGGTGACCTGCTGGTCTTCAGTGGCGGCACGCAACGCAGCGGTACGTGGACCAAGGCCGGCGCGCGTAGTCCGACGCGCTGGCTGGACGAGGCCGGACAGCCACTGCTCCTGCCGCCGGGCCCCGTGTGGGTCGAGATCGTACCGCTGGGCAGCGCCCTAAGCGTGGCGTAGCAGGCCGCGATAGAACGCCCGTAGCTCGGGCGGCAGATCGGCGGCGTTACCCATCACCCCGGAGCAGAAGCCGGCGAACGTCTCGTGATCGTTGTCCTCGGCCAACATGCCGCGCCAGTAGCCCGTCGGCGACGAGGGATCCTTCTGCGTCGGAATGCCGTGGCAATAGACCCGCGCCAGCTCGGCGACCCGAGCGAACTGCGTTGAGGGTGTCGAGCCGAGCGTTTTCAAAACGCCCATGAGCTCTGCGCGCCGGTGCCCGCGGTGCTGCTCCCACCAGGCATGCGCCAGCTCGTGTACGGCGGCCTCGTCCTGTGTGCCGCGGACCATGACCAGCTTGCGATCGTCGAACCAGTAGCCACCGCCCATTGGCTCGTCCAGCGTGCCCACTTCGAGCCTGAGCGTGCGGAAATACGCGATCGCCTCGGGCGCAAACGGCTGGCGGCGCCACAGTCCTTCAAACCACGCGCGCGCGTCGTC
>DASXRR010000206.1:0-2154 GCA_036506475.1 Chloroflexota bacterium | reverse complement strand
TGTCCACACGAGGCGTCACGCGAACCGTCACGCGTGTGACGGCCAGGTGATCGATTCGGCCGAAACCGCCGAAATTGTGATATCTGGGCGGTGCTAGCGGGTCAATCCGACCTGGATCGGGCTGGTGAGCGAGGTCGCCCGTACCGCAGGCTGCGGCGGCGCCCTCGGGCGAGCCGACCTACGCCAGCGAGGCTCCGGCTTCGAGTGACAGCCCGCCATCGAGCTGGCACCCATTGGATGGCGGCGCCGTGCCCCAGGGTTACGGGTCGGCCGATCAGTGGCAGCGGAGCCACGGCGAGCTGACCTCGGTGCTGAGCGGCTCGGGCATTGACGACGCCGAGGTATCCACGCGTGATGGCGCCACGGCCATGACAGATGTGCCGATCGCGGCAGAGGGTGGTACTGAGCCGCCGCCAGTGGACACCACGGCCGGGCCGCTGGAAATTCAGGTCGCCAGCGGCAATGTGTGGGACCTGATGCACGCCCTGTATCCCGGCGGCGTCGATGCGCTGGGCAAGCCAATCGTGACCCTTGACGGGAACTTCCTCCAGTCGAACGTCGTGAACGAGGCGTTCCCGTTGCTCGCGGAATGGCCGCGGCGCTGGTCGGAGCTGACCGGGCGGCTGCACCTGTTGCTGGTAGCTCTGACAAGCACCAGGTAACGCGGCCTGGCATGGATCGTGTACGTGCGGCGGCATCGTGGCCGCGTCGCACTTCTTTGTCGGGCTTGGGGCGGGCGTCGCCCTACTGACGCTGCCAGTTTTGGTCCTGGCACCCGGGATCGACGTGGCCGGCAAGGTTGCGGGCTGGGTCAACGGACCGCACCCCAGCGCGCAGCAGGCGACGGCCAATGCGCCCGCCCTCACCCGGCCAGTACGCGGGTTCGTCGCCGGCGAGCCGACGCCCGCCCAAGACAGCCCACCGCCGACGCTCGTCGGCCTGACCAAGCCCACCGCGCAGCCGCCGCAAGCGCAGCCTACGCCGACATTGGCGGCGCTGCCGGCGTCGGGCACGCGTACTGGTGTCATTCGGTCACCCGGCGCGCCCGTCACGGTGCGCCGCGCGGCCGGCGTCGACAGTCCGAACGATCCGACCCTCGCCGACGGTGCGCCGGTGCTGGTCAGTTATGGCTCCGACCTGAACATCGGTGGCCAGGGCTGGCGCGCCGTGCGCGGGCTGAACGGCATCGTCGGCTGGGTGCCGAGTGCCTACGTGCGCATCGACGGCGAGGCGCCTGTGGGTGCACCGTCCGTTGCGACACCACTGCCCAGCGCGGAGCGCCTGAAGATCGCCAACACAGGCGGCGTAGGCGTTGCGTTACGCGGCTCGCCGAATGATGCCGATCGATTGCGGGTTGGCCTGGCCGATGGCGCCGGCGTGACCGTCCTGGAGCGGCAGGGCGCGGACTGGGTGCGCGTGCGCGGCGATGGTGGCCAGGAAGGCTGGGTGCCCGCGCGTTATCTGACCCCCTGAAACACGTCCTCAGGTATAACGACCACGCTCGATGACTCCCTTGCCCCGGACCGCCGACCCGATGCTGCAGAAGATCACCGACGCGCTGGACGAAATCCGCGCCGAGGAGTTCGACTACGAGATCCTGCAGGCCGCCTCCGACGTCCTGGGCAATGAGGTCGTGAGCACCTGGCGGCCATCGCTGTCCTACCTGCCACCCGAGCGCCGCGACGGCGAGTACCACGTGACGGTGTACGCCACCGGCGCATGCGAGACCTGCCCCATCAAACAGTCACATATCGGCAGCATCGAACCGAAGCTCCGATCGATGGTCGGCGCCGACAACGTCTTCGTGCACGACTACTTCGACTGGTTCGACGTTCGCACCTCGCTGCGCGGCGGCGACTGAACGGGCAACGCAACCTAGGCCAGCCAGAGTTTGGGGGCGACTTCCGCGCCAAAGCTTGCATCCGAGATCGGAAAGAAGTCGCGCACGTTGGGCTGGAGCGCCCACGTGGTGTGGCTCGTCGAGTGGGGCACGTAGTACATCTGCTCTGACAGGTAGCGCTGGATGTCGAAAATCTGGCGCTTGCGGTCGGTGTGATCGAGCGTTCGCCGCTGGTTCTCGAGCATCGTGTTCAGGGGTGAATCGTTGACCCGGGCCCAGTTTGAGGCGCCGCGCGGGTGGTGACCGTGGAACAG
>DASXRR010000205.1:0-18344 GCA_036506475.1 Chloroflexota bacterium | reverse complement strand
GGCGTGTTACGAGCACGGAAGGCATATGGCTGCACTTAGCTTAAAGACTTCTAGCGCACTCGTGTTCGTGCGCATTCTCCGGGTCGGGGGAGCGCTGCGCGCCCCCCGCCGCCAGTCGCTGCTCCGCTCGTTCCTCGCTATGCGCTCCTTCCCGCGGCGACCCCCCGCCACAGGGGCTATTCGCCAATGGGAAACATCCGCGTGGCACGCAACGTATCGGTATGCGGCGCCAGCCTGCGGCCAAGCAGCCTCGAGAGCCGAGCCGCGCCGGACGCCTACGTGCGCTCAGCCCAAGGGCCGAGCCGCCTCGACGCCCCGTGAGCTGAGCCTGCCGGGCCGAGCCAAGTCAGCGGCCTGCGCGTGCTGAGCCTGGCGGGCCGAGGCTCGCCAGCGCCGCGAGCGTGCTGAGCTTGCCGGGTGATTGCCATCGGCGAGTAGCCCCTGTTGCGGGGGGCTGCAAGTGCACCCCGCGGAGCGAAGGGGAGCGTGGGCTCCCCGACCCAAAGAACAGATTTAGTTGCGGCGGTCCTGAGGCCCGGCTATGCGCTGGGCTACTACGACCCAGTACGAGAGTGCCTCGACCAGGGTGTCGCGCAAGGCCTCGAGGAACACCTGATCGTCGACGGGTGGCGATGCGCCGGGCAGCCAGATGCTCAGGCCGAGGATCACGGCGATCGAGCAGTCGTTTTCGGACAGGCTCACGTCCGCGAGATCGGGTCGTGGGCCCCAGCAGCCAAGTCTGGGATTGAGCTCGCCATTCGGGCGCGGTGTGGGCGCATAGAACTGGACGACGGTTTCGGTGAGGCGATTGGTCAAGTAGGCCCACACATTGGCACACGCGTCGGGCAGGCGCAGGCCGAGATCGAATGCGGTGAGGGGCTGGTTGCCGTACGTGACGCCGATCTGAATCAGGTGCGTATCCGGCTCGCGTGGCACGTCGCGCTGCACGGCGGAGATAGCGATTTTGAACACATGCGCGCCGATGCGTAAGCGGTGGCTGAGGGCTGGTCGCGTCAGGTCCGGCAGCGGTGCTGCCCATGGTTCACGGCCTGGCCCTGACAGAAATGCCACGCGCAGGATTGTAGGGGTGCCCTAATCGCAACGCATTTGTACGTTTCTCAACGGAAGTGGCCCTTGCATCGAACCGTTTCAGGGCGCATAAACAGGTCTCCCCGATGACGCCCGAGTTGATGCAAATCTGGCTTGCAGTTCTTGGCTGGCTGGTGGCGTTCCTGCTCGGCAAGGAGTTGGCCACGGGGTTTGTGCAATGGCGCGCGAGCCGCCGCCAACAGCACGACCAGAGGCGGCCATGATCATGACCAGCACGTGTGGCATTTGTGGCGACCGGATCGAGTCGCGCATTCCCGCCTCATGGCATCCGAGCAAACTCGCTCGGCGCGCCGAATGGGACATGCAAGCCCACCTCAAGACACACTCATTTGCCGAGGTGCTGCGGTTCGAGATTCGCCAGGACCTGGATCAGGTACCGGACGACGAGCGGGCGACGATCGTGCGCGACATATACCGCAATCTGCTGGGCAAAGCCTCGGACACTGGCTACGTGCTGGGCGATACCGACTCGCTGGGTGTGTACTCGATCGACGAGGTGTTGGGCGATCTGAACGTCTACCAGCTGTGGCGGTCGGCCAATCGCTGCGGCCAGCAGCACTGCGCTCACTAACGCAGCGTCCGTAGCCGCCGGTCCACTTGCGGCGCAGGCCGGCCGCCGGGCGGAATGCTTGCGCAGGCTGATCGCTTCGTATCGCCGGAACGTCCACCGTGGCGGTTGAGCTGTGAATCAAGTCGGTCGTGGGCGTCCCTCACGAGGCGAGGGGGGTTACTATCCCGGGGCCGTGGGCGACTATGACGTTAAGGCCAACAGCTCGATCATTCTGAGCGGGCGCGACCGCGCCCCAGCGCGGTCCTTCTACAAGGCGATCGGGTTTACCGACGCGGATCTCGAGAAGCCGATCGTGGGCATCGCCAACACGTGGACCGAGACGATGCCGTGCAACTACAACCTGCGCCAGCTAGCCGTACGTGTGAAGGAAGGCGTGCGCAAGGCCGGTGGCACACCAATGGAGTTCAACACCATTGCCGTGAGCGATGGCATCACCATGGGCACCGAAGGCATGAAGGCGTCGCTGGTCAGTCGCGAGATCATTGCCGACTCGATGGAGCTGATGGCGCGCGGCTACATGTTCGACGCCATGATCACCCTGGTCGGATGCGACAAGACGATACCCGCGGGGGCGATGGCGCTGTTGCGCCTCAACATCCCAGGCCTGCTCATGTACGGCGGCTCGATCATGCCCGGGCGGCTCGGCGATCGTGACCTGACCATCCAGGACGTCTACGAAGCCGTCGGTGCGCACGCCGCGGGCAACATCACCGACGAAGAGCTGAAGGCGATCGAGGACTTCGCGTGCCCGGGCGCTGGCGCGTGCGGCGGCCAATTCACCGCCAACACAATGGCCATGGCCCTCGAGTTCTGCGGCCTCGCGGCGATGGGCACCGGTGGCGTGCCAGCCGAGGACCCGCGCAAGGGCGACGTCGGCTTCCGAGCGGGCGAATTGGTCATGGACATCCTGCGCCGCGGCGTGCGACCGCGCGACATCTTCACGCGCGATGCAATCGATAATGCGATCGCGGGTATCGCTACGACCGGCGGCTCGACGAACGGCGTCCTGCACCTGATGGCCATGGCCCGCGAAGCTGGGGTAGCGCTCGACATCGACGATTTCGACCGCATCAGCGAGCGCACCCCGCTGCTGGGCGATATGCGCCCCGGTGGACGCTATGCCGCGGCCGACCTCGATCGCGCGGGCGGCACACGACTGGTTGCGCAGCGCCTGGTGGAGGGTGGCTTCGCCAACAAAGATGCCATGACCGTCACCGGCCGTACGTTCGGCCAGGAAGCCAGCGAGGCGCACGAGACGCCCGGGCAGGATGTCGTACGCACGCTCGACAAGCCGCTCAAACGCACCGGTGGCCTGGTCATCCTCAAAGGCAGTCTGGCGCCTGAAGGCAGCGTGATCAAAGTGGCAGGCTCCGACAAACAGATGCACTCCGGGCCGGCGCGCGTGTTCGAGAGTGAGGAAGCGGCGATGGGCGCGGTGACCTCCAAGAAAATTCAGCCGGGCGACGTGGTCGTCATTCGCTATGAGGGCCCGCGGGGTGGGCCGGGCATGCGCGAGATGCTGGGCGTGACCGCGGCAATCGTCGGCGAAGGTTTGGGCGAAACCGTCGCACTGCTGACTGATGGTCGTTTCAGTGGCGCGACACACGGGTTCATGGTTGGCCACGTGGCGCCCGAGGCCGCGGTCCGCGGGCCGATCGCGGCGGTCCGCGAAGGCGATCAGATCAGTATCGACATCCCGAACCGGCGACTGGACCTGCACGTGCCGGCCGACGAGATCGAACGGCGGCTGAGCGATTGGCAGGCGCCACTACCCAGGTATCCCCAGGGAGTCTTCGGGAAGTACGTCGCCTCGGTGACCTCAGCTGCGCAAGGGGCGGTGACCGTCGCCCGGCTATGAACATCGGGCTCCTGGTCGAGGTCGAGGAGGGCCTGACGTGGGAGCGTTGGCGCGCGATCTGTGGCGTGGCCGAGAAGCTCGGGTTCGAGTCGCTGTGGGTTTCGGATCATCTGTGCTCGCCCTGGTCGAGCGCCGGTGCTGGACTCGACGCGTGGGTCGCGCTCGGCGTGGCCGCGGCCGAGACGCACTGCATCGCGCTGGGCACGCTCGTATCGCCAGTGACGTTTCGACCGCCAGGCGTCCTGGCGCGCATGGCCGAGTCGGTCCAGGCGCTCAGTGGCGGTCGACTCACGGTCGGGTTGGGTCTGGGCTGGAACGCGGCTGAGCATCGGGCGTTCGGCATTCCGTTTCCGCCGATTGGCGAGCGGGCACGGCTGCTGGAGCAGACCGTCGGGCTGCTCGACGGCGTGGCACCGGTGCTGATTGGCGGCATGGGCGAACAGTGGACGCTGCCCCTCGTTGCCCGCTGGGCCGACGAATGGAACCTGACGACGTCGTCCGTCGAGGTGTACGTGGCCAAGAGCCAGGTGCTGGCGCGCTTGTGCGCAGCGGCCGGCCGTGATGCGCTGCATATTCGCCGCTCGGTCGCCGCCGGCTTCCTGATTGGTCATGACACAGACGACCTGTGGCGCCGGTTGGAGCGCATGCAGGCGTGGGTACCGCCGCTGCGTGGTCGAGGGCTCGACGCGGCGCGCGAAATGGGCTGGTTGGTCGGCACGCCGGGCGACGTCAAGCACCAGTTGGCCGAGCTAGCCATGGCGGGCGTGGGGCGCGTGATGCTGGGCCACTACGCGCAAGACGATCTCCAGGTGTTGGAGCTGGTGGCGCAGCGACTGACATGAACGTCGAGGGCGAGGTCGCCGTCATCACTGGTGGCGCGAGCGGCATTGGACGGGGCACCGCCCTGGCGCTGGCGCGCGCGGGCTGCGACATCGTCCTGGCCGATATTCACGAGCGCCGCCTCGCGGTGACCCGGAG
Source organism: Chloroflexota bacterium (assembly GCA_036506475.1). Classification (GTDB taxonomy): domain Bacteria; phylum Chloroflexota; class UBA6077; order UBA6077; family CF-72; genus CF-72. The sequence continues at coordinate 13,827 of DASXRR010000205.1, read as the reverse complement.
CGAGATCGAAGCCCTCGGCCGGCGAGCGCTCGCGGTGCAGTGCGACGTGTCCAACGATCGCGATGTCGACGAGCTCGCGCGACGCACGGAGGCCGAGATGGGCCCGCCGGGCATCTTGATGAACAATGCCGGCGTCGTGCTGCGCGGCGCCCTCGAGGAGATCGAGCTGGCCGACTGGCAATGGTGCCTGGGCATCAACGTGTTGGGCGTGATCCGCGGCATCCACGCCTTCCTGGGCGGCATGATCGCTCGCCGTCACGGACACATCGTCAACACCGGCTCGGTGGCCGGCCTCGTCGCGTTGACCGGCGAAGGAGCGCCGTATATCGCGTCCAAGTTCGCGGTGGTGGGATTGACCGAGGCGCTGGCGCTCTATAGCGCGCCGTTCGGGGTGGGCGTTTCGCTGCTGTGCCCGGGCGGTGTCAACACCAACCTGGCCGAGACCGGGCGCTCGATTGGCATGAGCGCCGAGCGCGAGCGGGCCGAAACACTGATGGCCCAAGCGGTTCAAGGTGGCGCCGAGTTGCAGCCGGATCAAGTCGGCGAGCTGGTGTTAAATGCGATCCGGGGGGACCAGTTCCTGATCCTCCCGGATGCGATGCACGCGGATCTGGTGCGCACGCGCGCCCAGGATCTCAATGCATTTGTCGCGCAGCGACTGAGTGCTACTCGATCGTAACAGGGACCTCCATCATGGTCTCGCCACCACCCACGCTCGAGTGGGCGATGAACTGGAGCGTGTGCAACCCGCGCTGGTTGCGCGGCAGGTTCACGATTAGCCGGAACCCGGAGTTGGCGAACTGGCTGTCGGCCGTTTGCGTTGGGTTGTTCATGCCCAACGCCGCGGTACCCAGGAATGTGCCACCCGCGTCGCGATTGTCCAGGAAGACGTCGATGCGATCGATGCCCATCCCCTGCGTCGCGGACTTGTCGAAGGCCATGCCTTCGATCGAGTACGCGCCGGCCAGGATGGTCGCGCCCGGCGCCGGGTTGGCAACTTCGAAGGTGACGGTTGACGAACTCGGCGTGGTGGTTGTCGGCGTCGTCGTGGACGGTGTCGTCGTGATCGTCGTGGACGGTGTCGTGATTGTGGCGGGCGTGGTCACCTCGGTGCTCGGCGGTGTGGTCGTCGTCTGCGCAGTGCCCTGGCACGACAGCATGATGCTCGGGACCGCGCCGTTGGCCGAGGTCTCGCCGGCGACGGCCGGATCCTGACCGATCGCGACCGGCACCGCGACGACGCTTTCCTGGTTGCTCACCGTGGAATGCGCGTAGCCGAACAGGTCGCCGCCACCGCTGATGTTGGGCAAGGTGATGACCGTGTGGAAGCTACCGTTGCCGAACGGTCCAGCGGTTGCGCCGGGAATGGCCGTGCCGACACTCATGCCACCCTCGTCCCGGTTGCCGAGGAAGAAATCGATGCGGTCGATGCCACTACCCGAGGTCGCTCGGGTGTCCATGGCGATGCCTTCGATGACCAGGCCGCCGGGTTCGAGCATGGCACCCGGTGCCGGGTTGGCGAGCTCGAAGTGGACGTCCGAGCAACCAGTCGCCGCGGATGACGTCGTCGTGGCGGTCTGAGCGAACGCGGGCACGCTCGCCAGAATCAGCCCGGCCGCCGCGACGAGCGGTCCGAGAACACGCAAGAACGCGCGAGAAGCTCGCGTCATAACCGTTGTCTGCTCCCTGGTTCTGAGAAGTGGGCCGGCCTCTCGTGGCCGCAAACGCCATGCCAGCCGCGGGATTTGAGTGTTGATGTTTTGTAAAAACTGACGCGGTCCACTACAGTGATGGCGCGATGACCACCTCTCGACGAAGCTTGCGCCGCCCCGTGCGCTCTGGGGGCTGTCGCATCTAGCCGTCGTTTTTTCGTTCGGAAACCGGGTGAAGCGCCCCCAGCAAACTGTGCTGGGGGCGTTTCTTTGTGCCCGGTTTCGCCGGGCAGTCGCGTGGAGAAGACCGTGGACCGCTATCAGCCGCACACCATCGAGCCCAAGTGGCAAGCCCAGTGGCAGCAGCGCCGCGTGTACGAAGTCGACCTGGATCGAGCGCAGCGGCCGTTCTTCAACCTGATGATGTTCCCTTACCCGTCCGCCGAGGGGCTGCACGTCGGCAACGTATTCGCGTACACCGGCGCCGACGTCTTCGGGCGCTACCAGGCCATGCACGGCTTCGATGTCTTCGAGCCCATGGGCTTCGACGCCTTCGGCATCCACAGCGAAAATTTCGCCATTCAGCGCGGTGAGCACCCGGCCACCCTGACCGCGCGCAACGTCGAACGTTTTCGCGCTCAGCTGCGTGCCATCGGCAATCGTTTCGCCTGGGACCAGCAGGTCGAAACGACCTCACCCGCGTATTACCGCTGGACGCAGTGGATTTTCGTGCAGCTGTTCAAGGCGGGGCTGGCCGTGCGCAAGAAAGCCGCGGTGAACTGGTGTCCGAGCGACCGCACCGTGCTGGCGGACGAGCAGGTCGTCGACGGCCGCTGCGAGCGCTGCGACGCAACAGTAGAAAGTCGCGAGCTGGACCAATGGTTCCTGCGCATCACCGCGTTCAAGGATCGCCTGCTCGAGAATCTGGACGACCTGGATTGGTCGAGCGTGGTCAAAACGGCACAACGCCACTGGCTGGGCGGCCTGCGCGACTGGCTGATCTCGCGCCAGCGTTATTGGGGGACGCCCATTCCCATCGTCTACTGCTCGGCGTGTGGCATCGTGGCCGTGCCTGAAGACCAGCTGCCCGTGCGCCTGCCGCCGATGACGGACTGGACGCCGCGCGCCACGGGCTCGTCGCCGCTGGCCGACGTGCCTGAGTTCGTCAACACCACCTGCCCCGCGTGTGGCGGGCCTGCACGCCGAGAGACGGATGTCGCCGATAACTTCCTCGACTCGGCGTGGTACTTCCTGCGCTACGCGTCGGCGGACTTCGACGACCGCGCGCTCGACGCCGCGCGTACTGAAAAGTGGCTACCGGTACATATGTACGTCGGCGGCGCCGAGCACTCCGTGCTGCATCTGCTGTACAGCCGCTTCATCTGCATGGCGCTACACGATCTGGGACACGTGCCGTTCGAGGAGCCGTTCACGCGCCTGCGCAGCAATGGGCTGCTGACCCAGCACGGAGCCAAAATGAGCAAGAGTCGCGGCAACGTCACTAACCCGGATGACTACATCCAGCGCTATGGCGCCGACACGCTGCGCATGTACCTGCTGTTCCTGGGCCCGTTCGAGCAAGGTGGCGAGTTCGTCGACCGCGGCATCGGGGGCGTCCAGCGTTTCCTGCAGCGCGTGTGGCGGCTGATGCTCGCGCCGCGCGCCGTGCACCAGCCCACTCAAGACGAGCGCAAGCATCTGCATCGGCTGATCGCGCGCGTCGACCAGGACATCGCGGCCCTGCGCTACAACACCGCGATCGCGGCGCTGATGGCCTACGTCAACCGCCAGGCCGCGCTGAGCGAGGAGGCCGCGGATGTGCTGCCACGGCTGCTGGCGCCGTTCGCGCCGCATCTGGCCGAGGAGCTGTGGTCGCGGCTGGGGCGCGCGTTCTCCGTCCACCAGCAGGCCTTCCCGGTGGCTGAGGCCAGGCTGATCGCGGTTGCGACCCGCCGGGTGGCGGTGCAAGTCAATGGCAAGACGCGCGGCGTGGTCGAGCTGGCGACCGACGCCTCCGAGAGTGAGGCGCTGGCCGCGGCGCGCGGTCTGGCCGCAGTGCGGCCACATCTGACTGACACCGCCCGGGTGGTCTATCGCCCGGGCCGTGTGCTCAACGTCGTCGTATGACCGGCGCCCTGGCTCGCATCTTGCGCGGGTTTCCGGACAATCACTCTGTGGAGGCGAAGACATGGCTGAGCTCACAACACGCAAGCGCGAAAACCTGACCCCTAAGGATTTCGCGTACGTCGACCATGAGGGCGGCGAGCATCTGCCGATTCACGACGCAGCGCACGTCAGGAATGCCCTGGCGCGGTTCAATCAGACCGAGTTCGAGAGCCAAGCCGCGCGCACCCGGGCGAAGAAGAAGATTCTGGCTGCCGCGCACAAGTTCGACATCGAAGTCGACGACGACGACAACGTCGTGCGCGCGCACTGAAAGGAAAAGGAGTCTTCCAATGGCGCCTGATCGGACGCACAAGGAGGGCGGCGTTGCCTTCCGCCCTGGTGAACAGCATCCCGAGCCGTGGCGGGACGACCTCAACCCACAACGCATGGCTGGTCAGAACGTGGGAGGGCACGAGCCAGGGGCGCGTACGGCGTATGACGTCAAAGAGGCGCACCGCTTGCTCGAAGGGATCACCGACGACGGCCTCAAGCAAATTCCAGTGCTCTCGCCGGGCACCCGGCTCGAGCAGGGCGCGACTTATATCGACCTGCGCGATCCCCAACGGCGCGAGTTCACGGCCACCGGTGACATGACTGCCAGCTCAGACAACTGGTACGTCCCGAAGTCAGGCGTGGACTATGAGCTGTGGAACCGGCTGATCGGGATTCAGAACCCTGAGCGGCTGTATCAGGCGCCCGAGACGTAGCCCAAGTCTACGGCCCACCGTTCGTATCAGACGGGAGCGACCGCCCCTCGTCAGACTCGGCCAGGAATCGTCGCAGCTCGCTCTCCGGGACACGATAGCCGAGCTTTGTGCCGCCAGGCCGGAAGCCGCGCAGTTTGCCCTGGCGGAGCCAACGGCGGACAGTCTCTGGCGACGAGCGGATCCGCTCCGCTACTTCGCGCACAGTGAGCAGGCGTTGTTCGGACACTGAGGCCGCCGTTGTCAGGATGATAGGCCGGACGCGAGGTGCGCCAGCCCGTTCCACTGTTCGCAGCTGAGCGTGTCACCGCGCCTGAAGATCGACACCGCGGTGTTGCCCAGGGTCAGCCACTCGCCGTCGCCTTTCGGGATCTCACAGACTAGCGGCAGGACCGAGCAGAAGATACCGCCATGGCCGACAGCGATCAGGTCCTGGTCTGGAAAGTCAGTTGCGAGCCAGTCTAGAAAGCCCGTGATGCGGGCGCGCACCTGGTGGAAGTTTTCGCCGCCCGGGAAGCCGGCGTCCCAGTCGCCGGCGCGCCAGCCGCGCAGCACCGCATCGTGAACGTCCCAGCCGGCGCGGTCGGAGCGGCCCTCGAGGTCGCCAACGTTCAGCTCGCGCAGCGCTTCGACGATTTCGAGCGGCGCGCCTGTCGCGCTCGCGACGTATTCGGCGGTACGTTGGGCGCGTTGCAGCGGACCCGAAAAGACACGCGCGATCGGCTTGTCGACGAAGTACCGGGCAACCGCCTGCGCCTGTTCGACGCCGCGCTCGGTCAGGCCAGGATCAACGCTCCGGTACGAGAAGGTTCGACTGACGTTGACCGGGCTCTGCCCGTGCCGCAGCAGGTACAGGAAGGGCATTAGCTTGTCATTCCGACCTGGGGCTGACACATCGCAGGCACGGGATGCACCTCGCAAACTCGGGATGACATTTTGACAGAGCTTCGGGGCGCGCGCTGATGCCGCTGCGACGTCTTCCGCTGCAACCGACGCCGCTCGTCGGCCGCGACGACGACATCCACTCCGCGGCGCGGCTGCTGCGCAGCGACGAGGTGCGACTGCTCACGATCGGCGGCCCGGCCGGTGCCGGCAAAACCAGGCTGGCCATCGCGGTTGCGGCAGCGCTGGCCGATGTGTTCCCAGGCGGCACATGGTTCGTCGACCTCTCGCCGATCCGCGCGCCGGGCCAGGTGCTGCCCGAGATTGCGCGCGCGTTCGGGATGCGCGAGCAGCGCGGTGAATCGGTCCGCGCTCGCCTCGAGCGACAGATCCGTGACCGCCAGCTGCTGCTGGTGCTCGACAACTTCGAGCAAGTCCTCGAGGCGGCGACTGACCTGGCCGAGCTTCTTTCCGCCTGCCCCAGGTTGAAGGTTCTGGCGACCAGCCGCGCGGCACTGCGTCTGCGCTGGGAGCAGGTGCTGCCCGTTGCCCCGCTCGCCGTGCCGAACCTCGACCCGCTGCCCGCTCCAGAGACCCTGGCCGAGGTGCCCTCGGTTGCGCTGTTCGTGCAGCGCGCACAGGCGGTGCAACCTGCCTTTCGTCTGGCGCCCGACAACGCCCGCGTTATTGCCGAGCTGTGCGTCCGCCTCGACGGTTTGCCGCTGGCGATCGAGCTCGCCGCCGCGGGCATCGACGTCCACCCGCCGCGGGCGATGCTCGACCGTTTGCAGCGGCGACTCGATGCACTGGGCGACGGCGCACCCGACCTGCCCGCGCGCCAGCGCACTCTTGCGGCTGCGTTCGATTGGACCTACGACCGACTGGCCGCCGCGGACGCGGCGCTGTTTCGGCGACTCGCGGTTTTTCTCGGCGGCATCACCGCTGAGGCGGCGGCGCGGGTAGCCGGCAGCGACGCACTGGAAACGCTGGTCAGGCACAACCTGATCTGGCGCGACCCCGATGCCGACGATCCGGCCGAGCCGCGTTGGCGCATGCTCGAGACCGTGCGGACCTACGCGCTCGAGCGTCTCACCGAGAGCGGCGAACGTGACGCGATCGGTCGAGCGCACGCCACCTATATGCTCGACCTGGCGGAGCAGGCCGCGCCCGCGCTGCTCGGAGCGCAGCAAGCGCTCTGGCTGGGACGCCTGGAACGCGATCGCGACAACCTGGCCGAGGCACTGCGCTGGACGTTGCAACACAGCGAGATCGACCTCAGCCTGCGCTTCGCGCGCTCGCTGTGGCGCTTCTGGTGGCTGCACGGCCACCTGAGTGAAGGCATGGCCTGGCTCGAGCAGGTGCTCGCCGTAGCCGCTGGGCTCGATAGCGACGATCGGCTGCCGCTGCAAGCGGCCGTTCTCAACGGCGCTGGCGTCCTGGCGCACGTGCTGGGTGCGTACGAACGCGCCACGTTGTTGCTGGGCGAGAGCCTCGACCTGTGGCGCAGGCTCGGGTCGGAGGTGGGCGAAGCCGCGGCGCTGCACAACCTGGCCGCGTTGGCCCGCGAGCAGGGCGATTGGCAGCGCGCGGCGCAGGCGTATACCGAGAGCCTCGAGCTGGAGCGCCGCGTCGGCAATCGCTGGGGCATTGCAACGTCGCTCACCAATCTGGGTGCGCTGGCGCACGATCAAGGTGACGACGAGCAGGCAGCCCGGCTGCACACCGAAGCGCTCGAGCTCATGCGCGAGCTGGGCGATAATCGCGGCATCGCGTCGGCGCTGCACAACCTGGCCGACGTGGCGCGCGATAAGGGCGATTGGCAGCGCGCCGCGCTGCTGCACGAGGAAAGCCTTGGCCTGTGGCGGCAGCTCGGCGATCGGTGGAGTATCGGCGTCAGCTCGTTGGCGCTGGGTCGGGTGCGCCAGCACCTGGGCGACGCGCGCACCGCGGCGCGGCTGCTCGACGAGAGCCTGGCGGTGTTCGATGCGCTCGGCGTCCGCCAGGGCAGCGCGGCGTGTCTCGAGGGTCTCGCCGAGGCGACCCTGGCTTCGGGCCGAGCCGTCGACGCGGCGCGCTTGCTGGGCGCCGCCGAGGCCCTGCGCGAGACGATCGGCGCTCCGCTCGCACCGCGCGATCGCCCGGGTCACGCGCGGCTGGTGGACGCGCTGCGGCGGTCCGTGGCCCCGGCCGCCTGGCGTGCGGCGTGGCGCGCCGGCCGGTCGCTGACCCTGGGCGACGTGACGCTGGATGCTCATCGCCTGGCGTCCACCATGGACGCCGCGCCGCCGCCCGCGGGCCCGTCCGACGTGCTGACGCCCAGGCAGCGCGACGTGGCCGCACTGATCGTGCGGGGCCTCACCAATCGGCAAATCGCGGCGCAGCTGGTGATCTCCGAGCGGACCGCGGATCGCCACGTGAGCAACATCCTCGACAAGCTTGGCTTGAGCACGCGCGCCCAGGTTGCGGCATGGGTAGCCCGAGATAGGCCCAATCACCCATGACTGGGTACGTGCGCGCCGGCGAGGCTAGTGCTCATGTGGCTGCGTCTGTGCCTGTCGGCGATCCTGCTGTGCACCTCGTGCGTTCCGATTTCTGAAACCCCAACGCCGCCGAGCGTCGTCCTATCACCCGCGCCCGGAGCACAGGAGGTGCTGGTTTCGGCGCCGGTGGTGATCCGCGTGCCGGACGTGTCCAAACGGGCCCAGGCGGAGCAGCAATTCGCGCTGGATCCGCCGGCCAGGGGCAGCCTGGCGTGGGACGCCGACAACCTGGTCTTCAGGCCCGAGTGGCCTGGTCTGGCGCCGGGCACGACGTACACCGCCAGGCTGGGCAGTGCCGGGCCACCGAGAACGTTCACCACCGCGGGCAAGCTGGCCATTACCTCGGTGGTGCCCGAACCGAACGCCTCGGCAGTCCTGTTCGATTCGCCGATCTTTGTGCAGTTCAACAGGCCTGTCGTGCCACTGGCGGCGAGTCAGAAGGCAAGCGCGACGCCGCTCCGCATCGACCCGCCAGTCGACGGCACCGGTCGCTGGCTCAACACCGGCCTGTTCACGTTCAAGCCAGCGACTGGCTGGGCACCGGCCACGACGTACCGGGTCGCGGTGCCGACGAATGTGGCCGACGTGCTCGGCGCCGCGTTGCCGAGCGAATACCAGTGGACTTTCTCGACGCTGCCGCCCGGCGTGGCCACCACGGAGCCACCGCGCGGCGCTCGACTGGTCGATCCTGCCGCCCCAGTGCGGGTCGGGTTTGACCAACCCGTCGATCCGACGCGCGTCAGGCTGACGCTGACCCCGGCAACGCCGGGCAGCACTGAGTGGCCAGACACCCGGACGCTGGTGTTCAAACCCGACCAGCCACTGACTCCGGGCGTCGACTACCAGGCGCGAGTTGAGCTGGTCGATGGGACGCCGCTGACAATCGGGTTTTCGGTCGCGCCCACGCCGCGCGTGCTGCAGAGCATCCCAGGCAGTGGCCAGACCCAAACGCGGCCGGGCGACGTCGAGCTGTTCTTCAGCAGCCCGATGGACCGCGACGACGTCCGCGCAAAGCTCGCCATCGAGCCTGCGCCGGCCTATGCGCCCTACCTGCGCTGGACCGACGACGACACACACGTCGTGATCTCGGCGAGCTGGCACGTTTCGACGCAGCACGTCTTGTCATTGCCCGCAACCGTGCTGGATCGCTTCGGACGGGCGCTCGCCGAGGCTTTCAGCCTCGAGTTTGCGACAGCCGCGACCGGCGCTCGGGCGCCCGCTGCAGCTCAATTCTGGCTGATTGGCCCGTCGCCGGTGGGTACCTACAACGCGTACGAACGCTCGCACGCCGTGGTGCAGAGCGTGAACGTCACGTCGCTCACGTACAGCCTCGAGTCGGTCGAGACCGAGGCGGCGATCCGCACATTCCCGAGGGCGGTCGGCCAGCCGGCGGTGTCGGGGACAGTGCCGATCGATGCGGCGGCGGACACCCTCGGTCTGACCACCATCGATCTGGGCATGCTGCGGCCCGGCTTCTACAGGTTGCGCATCGCCGACCCGAACTCGGCCACGCCCGCCCAGGAACGCATGGTCATCGTGACTCGCTCGGCGCTGACTGTGAAGGAAAGTGACAGTCAGATTCTGGCCTGGGCGGTTGATTTGCGCAGCGGCCAGCCGCTTGCCAACCGTCCCGTGCGCGTGGTGCGTCCGGGCATACCCGACCCCATCGCCGAAGGCCTGACCGCCGCTGACGGCACGGTCCAGTTCGACCTGCCGGCTGAACCCTCGCGTACGAATAGTTACCGTTCGCCGCACCCGCCGAACCTGGTGCTGGTCGATCGACCGGGCGACGTGGCCATCGGTGCCAGCTCGTGGCCTGGTTCATGGGAGGTGTGGCCCCGAGGGCGTGCCCCAGAGCTGACCGGCTACCTGTACACCGATCGACCGATCTATCGGCCGGGCCAGGTCGTCCATGTCAAGGGCATCGTGCGGACCGACGACGACGCCCACTACACGCTCCCGCCCAGTACCACGGAGCTGAAGTGGGACGTGCGCGGTCGTGACAATCAGCTGGTCGGCTCGGGGACGGCCACGCTCGGCGACGCGGGTACGTTCGCCGTCGACGTGCAGCTTGGATCCGAGGCCGCAACCGGCTTCTATTCGCTCCAGCTGCGGCAGGGCGAACAGAGTGTGGCGCTCGCCAACTTTCGCGTGGCCGAGTACGTCCGCCCCGCGTTCGAAGTGACGCTAGCCAAACCTGAGGCAGTCTCGGCCGGCGATCACCTCCAAGGCTCAGTGCACGCTGCTTACTACTTCGGCATGCCTGTCGCCAACGCCGCTACCCAATGGCGGGTGAGCGCGACGCCCTATGCCTACGCCTGGCCCCTGGATCGCGCCTTCCTGTTCGGCGACACGGACGCACGAATGTCCGGCCGCTTGGCCGTGCCCGCGAGTGCGCCGCGCAGCGAGGGCAAGGGCGTCACGGCCGACAACGGCCAGCTCACGTTCGACGTGCCCACTGCGCTCGCCGAAGACGGGCAGAGCCAGCGCTACACGATCGAAGCGACGGTAACCGACGGTGACCAAGGGGAAGTCAGCGGCCGAACCGAGGTCATCGTGCACCAGGCGGATCTCTACCTCGGGCTGAAACCACGCACCTTCGTTGGCCGCGTCGGTACCCCGCACACCGTCGATGTCGTCGCGCTCGACCGCGCCGGCGTGGCTGTGTCCGACGTCGACGTCCAGGCACACGTGCTGCGCCGACGTTGGCTCAACGTCCGCGAGCGCACCGCCAGTGGCGAGCTGGTGTGGCAATCACGCGCCGAAGACACATCCATCGAGGATCTGCCGATCCATACCGATGGCGATGGCCGCGCCAGCCTGGCGATCAAAGTCGCTGACGGAGGCGAGTATCGGATCGTCGTCGAAGCGAGCGATGCACACGGACGCGTCACCCGCACGGCCGCTGGGCTCTGGATCGCCGGGCCAGGCGTTGTGCCGTGGCGAATCGCCGACGACTCGCGGCTCGAGCTACAGGCCGACAAACCAGGCTACTGGCCGGGCGACGTCGCGCACGTGATCGTGCCCTCGCCGATCTCGGACGCAACGGCTCTGGTCAGTCTGGAGCGGGGCAAGTTGATCTCGCACTCGATCCAGCGGCTGGTCGGCAATAGCGCCGTCCTCGACATCCCAATCGAAGTTGGGCATGCGCCAAACGTGTTCGTCTCGGTGGCCTTGTTCAAGCCCGGCCAGGCGCCAAGCATGCTGATGGGCAACGTCGAGTTGACGGTCAGTGCGCCCGAGCAACAGCTGCAGGTCAGCCTGGAACCCGATCGGCCACGGCTCGGGCCGGGCGACACGCTGAACGTCACTGTTCACACGCGCGACGCAGACGGCGCGGGTGTGCCGGCGGAGGTCTCGCTGGCCGTTGTGGACGCCGCCGTCCTGGCGCTCGCCGACGCCCGCGTCGACCCGCTGCTGACATTCTGGCGGCGACGCACGTTGAACGTGCGCAGTGGCGGCAGCATGGGCGTCTCGATCGACCGCCTGAACGAGTCCATCGGCCGCAAGGGTGGTGGCGGCGGCGAGCAGGATGGCGTCCGCCAGGACTTTCCCGACACCGCGTTCTGGGCCGCGGCGGTGCGTACCGACGCCTCGGGCATCGCGATTGTGCAGGTGCCGCTGCCCGACAACCTGACCACCTGGCGGCTCACGGCGGTCGGCGTAACGTCCGATACACGGCTGGGTGTCGGCAGCGCCGAAGTGGTCACCAGCAAGCCGTTGCTGCTGCGGCCGCTGGTGCCGCGCTTCCTGGTCGGCGGCGACCTGGCCACGTTCGGCGTGGCCGTCCATAACACGACCTCCACTTTGCTCAATGCCCGCGTGGCGTTGCAGGCGACGGGGCTGCAGGTCACTGGTGACAGCCGTGCAGTTGAGGTTCCGGCCGGTGGGCAGGTGCGGGTCGATTGGACGGTGGCGTCGACGGTTGGACAGTCGGGCACCGCCCTGCTGCGCTTCGACGCCACCGCCACGGGGGTGGGTGATGCACTCGAGGTGCGGCTGCCGGTGCTCGCGTCCAGCGCCCCCACGACGATCGAAACGGCCGGCGAAGTCGCAGCTGGAGATACGACCAGCGAGCTCGTCGAGCTGCCTTCGTTCGCCGACGCCGGACGCGGCGAGCTGCGCGTGGAAGTGGCGCCCTCGCTGGCCGCGGCCATGCGCTACAGCCTGCGCCAGGTCGAGTGGTACCCGTACGAGTGCGTTGAGCAAACGGTCAGTCGGTTTCTGCCGCGCCTGGCGCTGCATCGCGCTATCGCCGGGCTCGGTCTGGGCGATCCGCTTCAGTTGGAAGGCGAGCTGCCGGGCCTGGTCACGCGCTCGATCCAGCGCATCTACGGCTACCAGCATCAGGATGGCGGCTGGGGCTGGTGGACGGTCGATACGAGTCAGCCCTATCTGAGTGCGTACGCGCTATTTGGGCTGAATGAGGCTCGCCGCGCTGGGTTCGTCGTCGATCGCGCAGTCGTCGATCGCGGCGCTGCCTTCCTACGCCGCTGGCTCAATAGCGATCCGGGCATCTACGGCCTCGATACGCGCGCCTACGTGCTGTACGTCCTGGCCGACCTTGGCTCACCCGAGCCCGCGCGGATGTCCGCCCTGTTCGATCGGCGTGCCGAGCTTGGGCCGGATGCGAAGGCGTACCTGATACAGGCCATGGCGGCGCTCGACGTCGACGACGCGCGTATCGGCGGTGTGCTGGCCGAGCTCACGGCGTTGGCCGCGGTGTCCTCGACAGGCAGTCACTGGGATGCGCCGCGCAGCGCGGTCAATGACTGGAGTCTGAACACTGGCGTGCGCACCACGGCTGGCGTGCTCGACGCGCTGATTCGGGTGCGGCCGCAACATCCGCTGGTCACCTCGACGGTGCGCTGGCTGATGGCTGCACGCACTGACGGCGCGTGGGAGACCACGCACGACACGTCGATGAGCTTGCTCACGCTGACCGACTATCTCGCCGCCAGCGGCGACACGGACGGCGCGTTTTCCTGGCAGGTCGCGGTCAATGGCCAGTCTCAGGGCGGTGGGACAGTCGGCGACGCAGCGTCGAAGGTGGCCTCGACGCGGGTCAGCGTGCCGGTTGTCGACCTGCTCGGAAGCGGCAATCGCGTCGACCTGAGTCGCGGTGCAGGGCCCGGGCGGCTGTACTACACCGTGCAGCTGAAGTCGTATACGCCGGCCGAGGACGCCGCCGCGGATAGCCACGGCCTGTCGATTGGACGGGAGTACTTCATGGCCGATGGGCGTCCGCTTGGCGACGTGCACGTGGGCGATCTGGTGCTGGTCAAGCTGTCGTTGGTCGCGCCGGATTGGAAAACGCATCTGCTGGTCGAAGACCCCCTGCCGGCGGGCCTGGAGGCGGTCGATCTGAGCCTGAACACGACCAGCCAGGCGGCGCGGCGTCTGTTGAGCGAGGCCAGCAAGTCGCGCGATTCGTTCTGGGTCCGTCAGGACATCCACGACGATCGCGTCGCGCTGTTCTCGAGCTGGCTGCCGCGCGGCGCCCGCGAATACGTCTACCTCGCGCGCGCAACCACTCCCGGCCAATTTCGCGTCCCGCCCGCGCGGGCGCTGCAGCAGTACTTCCCGTCGGTGCAAGCCCAGACCGACGGCCAGCGGTTCACTATCCTCCCGTGACGCCTCATCTGGCCAACGGAGGTGCACGGCTCGAAAGTCCTCGCGCTGCGCACGCTGCCGGCGCGTGGGCGGCTGGGACGCGTGGGTGGCGCGGTGCGTTTGCCCGCGGGCGGGCTGGGCTCGAAGGTCCTCGCGCTGCGCGCGCTGCCGGCGCATGGGCGGCTGGGACGCGTGGGTGGCGCGGTGCGTTTGCCCGCGGGCGGGCTGGGCTCGAAGGTCCTCGCGCTGCGCGCGCTGCCGGCGCGTGGG
>DASXRR010000204.1:0-4679 GCA_036506475.1 Chloroflexota bacterium | reverse complement strand
TCCACCTCTACGCCGCCCAGCCCACTTACCGCGCTGCCCTCGACGAGTGTGCCGCCCTCCTCCTGCCCTGGCTCCAGCGGCCCTTGCTCGACCTGCTCGCCGATCCCGTCGCCCTCGACCAGACGCGCTTTACCCAGCCCGTGCTCTTCGCCGTCGAGTGGTCCCTCGCCCGCCTGTGGCAGTCCTTCGGCGTCCACCCCCACGTCGTCCTGGGCCACTCCCTGGGCGAGTACGTCGCCGCTACCCTCGCTGGCGTCTTTTCCCTCGCCGACGCGCTGCTCCTGGTCTCCCAGCGCGGGCGCTTGCTCGAGCACACCGCTGACCAGGGCGCCATGCTCGCCGTCTTCGCCCCTGAAGACCAGCTCCTGCCCGTGCTGGCCGACTTCCTCCACGACGTCTCCATCGCCGCCACCAACGGGCCGACCGAGACCGTCCTGGCCGGCCGCGTCGAAGCCATCGCCGCGGTCCAGCAGCGTCTTCAAACAACTGGGCTCAAGACCCGCTCGCTCAAGGGCCGCTACGCCTTCCACTCGCCTCTGGTCGAGCCCATCCTGGATGAGTTCCAGGCCATCGCCAGCCGCATCACCTATGCCCCGCCGCGCCTGGCGCTGATTGCCAATCTGACCGGCCAGCTCAGCGATGGACAGGACGTGACCACCTCAGCCTACTGGCGCCAGCAGATCCGCCAGCCGGTGCGCTTCGGGGCCGGCCTCCAGACGGCGATCGACCAGGGCTGCCAGGTGCTGCTCGAAGTTGGACCCGGCGCGACCCTGGTCGGTTTGGGCAGACGCATGCTGGCGGATGCCACTGAGCTGACCTGGCTGACCAGCCTGCGTGCCGATCACGACGACTGGCAGCAGGTGCTGGAAAGTGTTGGCGAGCTGTACGTCCGTGGGGTAACTCCGGACTGGACGGCCCTGGAGCACGGCCAGCCGCCACGGCGGCGGGTCCGTCTGCCCAGCTATCCGTTCCAACGCTCCCGCTACTGGCTGGATACGCGGGATTCGCAGACCACGTCGATACCGCCCGCACCCGTCCTCCGCGACGCGTCGGAGCAAGACTGCCTCTATGAGATCCGCTGGCAAGCCGAGCCTCGCAAACCTGCCGCGCCAGCCTTCGCCGAGCCTGGCCAATGGCTACTGGTGGCCGACACTGCCGGCCTCGCAAGCGAGCTTGGGGCCGAGCTCACCAGGCGCGGTGAGGTGGCCAGACTCGTTGTTGCCAGCGATCACTATGCGCGTGATGCATCGGGCTGGCATGTTGATCCCACCTGTCCGGAGCACTTCCACCAGTTGCTCTCCGAAGCTATCCAGGAGCCCACCGGGCGACCGCTACGGGCAGTACTGGACCTTTCGCGCGGATTGCCTGGTGCGCTCCACATGGCTCAAGCGCTCGCCAGTTCACACACATCCGGGCGATTGTGGCTTGTCACGTGCGGCGCGGTCGCGACTGGCGAGCCATCCGAAACGCTGGACGTGGCGCAGGCTCCACTCTGGGGTCTCGGCCGCACACTTGCGCTCGAGCAGGCGCAGCACTGGGGCGGCTTGATTGACCTCGATCCAGCCCTTCGCGAAGCCGATACAGAGCGCCTGCTCGCCGAGGTTGCGACTGCCGGCGGCGAAAGGGAGGTCGCGTTTCGGCACGCCCAGCGGTACGTGCCGCGCCTGGTGCCACTTGCGTCGAAGACCCCTGCGCCCGCGGTTCGAATTCGATCTGACGCAACCTACCTCATCACCGGCGGCTTGGGTGGACTGGGGCTGGTGCTGGCGGAGTGGCTCGTCGCCCAGGGCGCTCGCTATCTGGCACTCCTGGGTCGACGCGCACCCACTGCCGAAGCCGAAGCCCGGCTCGCAAGGCTACGCGCAAAGGACGCCACGATTCTCTCGCTCCAGGCTGACGTGGCGGACATCGATCAGCTTTCCGCGGCCCTCGAGCGCCTTGACGGGGAGGTGCCACCGCTGCGAGGCATCTTCCACGCTGCTGGCACCGTGGAAGACGCGGCCCTGGCTAACCAGGCATGGTCGGGATTTGCGCGCGTGATGGCCCCGAAGGTCGACGGCGCCCGGAACCTCCACCAGCTGACGCGCGAGCGGCCACTGGACCTGTTCGTCCTGTTTTCATCGGCGGCTGCCTTGCTCGGCTCGCCTGGGCAGGTGAATTACGCAGCCGCCAATGCCTTTCTGGATGCGCTGGCGCATCAGCGACGAGCGGAGAGCCTGCCGGCGCTCAGCATCAACTGGGGGCCGTGGACCGTCGGCATGGCCTCCAGTGCGGCGGAGAGCCGCCGATGGATTGATTGGGGTGTCAGGCCAATCGAGGGCGACCTCGCGCTGCGCCTTCTGGGTCAGGTATTCGCCCAAATACGTGTCGCCCAGGTAGCGGTGCTGCCGGTGGACTGGCAGAGTTTTGCGCGGCGCTGTCCACCAGGCGCTGAACCGCCACTCGTAGCGGACCTCGTACACCGCGCACGCCCGAGTGGACCTCCACCCAACGCCGCTGGACACTCCAGGTTGCCTACCCGGATCGCCGCGGCGCTGCCGGTTGCCCGTCGCGAGCTATTGCTCGAATTCCTCCGTGTCGAACTGGGCGTGGTGCTCGGATTGGATGCAGCCGCGCCTTTTGACGAGCGCCAGGGCCTGTTCGAGCTCGGTATGGACTCACTCATGGCGGTCGAGCTGCGAAACCGATTGCAGGCGGCGGTCGAGGGCACGTTGTCGCTGCCACCAACTTTTGTATTCGAGCACCCAACGCTCGAAGCCATCGCGAATTACCTGGTCGATGCGCTGCTGCAGGTAGAGCCGCCAGCGCGTGAAGTGGTGACTCCACGCGAAACCACTGATCCGATCGCTATTGTGGGCCTGGCGTGCCGATTTCCGGGGGCGAGCCATCCGGCGGCTTTCTGGGATCTCTTGCGAGAGGGCGTGGACGCGATACGGGAAGTGCCGCCGGATCGTTGGAACGTACACCTGTACTACGATCCGGACCCCACCGCCGCCGGCAAAACCTATAGCCGGTGGGGCAGCTTCGTCGATCAGGTGGACAGGTTCGACGCTCAGTTCTTCAGGATTGCACCGCGCGAAGTCGCCAGTATGGATCCTCAGCAACGACTGCTGCTGGAAGTAACCTGGGAAGCGCTGGAGTACGCGGGTCAGTCCGCGGACAATCTTGTCGGTAGTCGGGCCGGTGTCTTTGTCGGCATCAGCAGCAACGATTACGCGCAGCTGGCGATCCAGTCACAAGACCTGACGCAGGTCGACGCGTATTCGGGCACAGGCAACACGCCGAGCGCGGCGGCCGGCCGCCTGTCCTACGTCTTCGGCTTGCAAGGGCCGAGCATGTCCATTGACACGGCGTGCTCGTCATCGCTGGTGGCCCTCCATCTGGGGTGCCAGAGCTTGCGCCAGGGCGAGTCGGACCTCGCGTTGGCGGCTGGGGTCGGCCTGGTGCTGGCCCCAGCGGCGGGCATCTTCCTGTCGCGGGCGCGAGCACTGGCGGCCGATGGGCGATGCAAGACATTCGACGCGGCCGCGGATGGCTACGTGCGTGGCGAAGGCTGCGGCGTGGTGGTGCTCAAACGGTTATTCGACGCACTGCGCGATGGCGACCGGGTGCTGGCCCTGGTGCGGGGCTCGGCGGTCAACCAGGATGGCCGCAGCGCGGGATTCACGGTCCCGAACGGACTGGCGCAGGAGGCGGTGATCAAGGCGGCGCTGGCGCAAGCCGGGGTCGCCCCGCACCAGATCGGCTACGTCGAAGCGCACGGCACCGGTACCCCACTCGGCGATCCCATCGAGCTGCGTGCGCTGGGGTCTGTCCTCGGCCAGGAGCGCGCAGCAGGGCGACCGCTCATGGTTGGATCGGTCAAGACGAACCTGGGCCACCTGGAAGCCGCCGCCGGGGTGGCTGGGCTGATCAAGACGGTGCTCATGCTGCAGCACGGGCAGATTCCGCCACATCTGCATTTCTCACAGCCCAGTCCATACATCGAGTGGGACAAGCTGGCGGTCGAGATTCCCACCCAGCTGCGAGCGTGGCCGGTCGACGCGGGCCAGCGCCGTCTGGCCGGGGTCAGCGCATTTGGCCTCAGCGGCACCAACGCCCACGTCATCCTCGAGGAAGCACCACCAGCCGTCGCTGAGCTTGTTGCTCCGCCACATGTGGATGCCGTGCCGCACGTCTTGCCGCTCTCCGCCCGCAGTCCAGCCGCTCTGCGTACGTTGGCCGAGGCGTACGCCAACCTGCTCGCCCGTACCGACGCTCCGTCACTCCACGACGTGTGCTACACCGCCGCGCGCCGACGCACGCACCACGAGTACCGCCGGGCCTTCGTCGGCTCGTCACCTGGCGAGCTCGTCGCGCAGCTCTCTGCCGAGTCCGCACCACCAGCCGCTCAGGTGTTCGCCGGCCAGCGGCCACGGGTGGCGTTTGTCTTTCCTGGTCAGGGTGGCCAGTGGCCAGGTATGGCGCGCGACCTGCTCGCGCGTGAGCCAGTGTTTCTGGAGGCGCTCCAGCAGTGCCAGGCCGCGCTGCAGCCCCACGTCAGCTGGGACCTGCTCGAGGTGCTGCGAAGCGCTCGGCCGCTGGAGGCCATCGACGAGCTGCAACCTGTGCTGTTCAGCCTGCAGGTCGCCCTCGCCACTCTGTGGCGCAGCTGGGGCATCGTGCCTGACGCCGTCGTC
>DASXRR010000203.1:0-2073 GCA_036506475.1 Chloroflexota bacterium | reverse complement strand
CATGGCCGCTATGAACGTGGGATTCATCGGCCTGGGCACGATGGGCGGGCGCATGGCGGCCAATGTGCAGCGCGCGGGGCATGCGTTGGTGATCAACGACATTCGGCCTGATGCTGGCGCCGACCTGCTGGCGGGCGGCGCGCAGTGGGCCGATTCGCCTCGCGCACTTGCCGCGCGATGTGAGGTGGTGCTGAGCTCGTTGCCTGGTCCACCCGAGGTCGAGACCGTGGCCGCTGGGCTCCTGGATGGCTTCAAGCCGGGCTCAGTGTGGTTCGATCTGAGCACCAGCTCGCCGACGCTCGCGCGGCGCCTGCACGCGCGCTTCGCCGAGCGCGGTATGGCGATGCTCGATGCGCCAGTCAGTGGCGGACCAGCCGGCGCGGCCTCGGGCAAGTTGGCCATCTGGGTCGGCGGCGACCCGGACGTCTTCGAAACACAGCGCGCGATGCTCGATGCGATTGGCGATCAGGTCGTGTACGTCGGGCCGAGCGGCGCGGGCTGTGTCACCAAGCTGGTCCACAACTGCGCCGGCTACACGATTCAGGCGGCGATGGCCGAGGTCTTCTCGTTAGGGGTGAAAGCGGGTGTGGATCCGCTGGCGCTGTGGCAGTCGGTGCGCCAGGGGGCCATCGGCCGGCGGCGAACCTTCGACCGGTTGGTCGATCAGTTCCTGGCGGGCACGTTTGAGCCGCCGTCGTTCGCGCTCGCGCTGGCGCACAAGGACATGACGCTGGCCACTGAGCTCGCCCGCGAGCTGCATGTGCCGATGCGCGCGGCCAACCTGGCGCTCGACGAGCTCACTGAAGCGCTGAATCGCGGTTGGGGCGCCCGCGACTCGCGCGTCGCGATGCTGCTCCAGGAGGAGCGCGCCGGCGTGGAGATCAAAGTCGCGCCCGAGCGTTTGCAACAGCTCGACTTGTCATCCTGAGGGGAGCCTGCGACCCGAAGAGCCTGTCCTCGAGCGCAGCGAAGGAATCCGCTTGCTGGAGCGGTTTCGGCAAGCGGATCCTTCGCAAGCTCAGGATGACAAGAGAGGGGGGTTAGTAAATGCGGCGCTGGAGGGCGTCGGGTTTGAGCACCCGAATCAGGCCATTGCGGCGCTCGATCAGGCCCTGGCGTTCATATTCGCCGAGCCACTTGTTGACGCTCTCGCGGGTCGTGCCGATCATGCCCGCCAGCTCGTTCTGGGTCAGGCGGCGGCCGATGAGGACGCCCTCGCCGTCCGGCTGGCCGACGCTGCCGGCCAGGCGCAAGATGACGCGCGCCAGGCGTGCGGCGATGTCGAAGAACGCGGCGTCCTGAACCAGCTGATTGTTGTCGCGCAGGCGGCGGCTGAGCACCTCCATGACCCGATGGGCAACGCGCGGATGTTCTTCGACGAACTGCAGGAAGTCCGCGCGCTCGAGGAGCAGGAATTGACTGCCCTCCATAGCTACGGCATCACTCGAGCGCGGATCGCCGTCGAGCAGTGCGAGCTCGCCGAAGAACTCGCCGGAGCCGAGCATGGCCAGCGTGATCTCCTTGCCGTCCTCGGTCGTCAGGCTGATCTTTACCGAGCCGGACTCGATCAAGTACAGGTCGCGCCCAAGGTCGCCGCGCAGAAAGATCATCTCGCCCTTGCGATAGCGGCGCCGTCGCAAACGGTCGGCGAGCTCACTCAGCTCCGCGTCGGTCAGGCCGACGAACAGCGCGACCTCAGCCAGGATCGTGCTGGTCGCCTGTGGTTGTGTCCCGTGGACAGTCAATTGCCAACGCCCCCCTACGGTCGGCGCCAATGTAGCGCGCGTTGAGCAAAGTGTGAAGCACGTTACAGGTTTGCGTGCGCGGACGGCCTAGAATCGGCCAACTCGGGCGCGGCTGTGGGTCAGTCCGGTCGTGCCCTGGGCAGTTGAGTGAAAATGCGTTCCTTTGTCCTGCTGGTCGTTCTGGCGATCCTGAGCTCGATCGTCCCGGTGAGCACGCGCGCCGTGCGAGCGCAAGTCACGATCGGCGCGACTCTGGACGTACTGGCGCCCAGCGTCGAGGTGTCGATTGGCGGGGCGCCGTTCGTCCCTGGCAGCACTGGTCGGACCG
>DASXRR010000202.1:0-2854 GCA_036506475.1 Chloroflexota bacterium | reverse complement strand
TTTATGGGTGCGCCGCGGTTATCTGCAACGTCATGAAGGAGGAGCCGGCGCCAGGCATCGGCGAGCCAGCGGCCATAGTGATCCGGGTCCCATCCGCGCTCATCCACCAGGAGTATGTACACCTGCGGAGAGTTGGTCGCCCAGAGCACATCGGCGCCTTCCTTGAATGTCATGTCCTGACGGAGGGAGCCCGTGCTGGCCAGCTCGCTGATCAGCAGGTGCATATTCCGAGCGCGGCGTTCAGCGCTGTCATGCCACACGTCGGCCAGCCCTGGATCGGCGGGCGCCGCGGCCTGCAAGACGCGGAGCAGGGGCGCCAGGCGAGCGTGGATAGCGCGCCTCCTCAAGTCCCGCCGCGTGCAGCTCGCCACGAGAGTTCAGCGGGTTGGGCCGCAGAGAGGTGAGCGGCCTGGCGTCGGTGGTCGGAAAAGCTGAGGCGGTCTCATAGCCTGACGTCCGAGAGCGGTTTCGTGTGGCTTGGCACGGTTGACGCGCAGGGTCTGGTCGCCGAGGACGGACGGGTGAACGGAGGTTGGTCTACAGGCGTTTGCCTCTGGTCTCCTGGTTGGACGGGGAAGCAAGCGCTCCGCGAATGTCGGAGGTCCCGCTGGTTCAAGTGCGCGCTGGCAGGCTCGCGACACCATGCCTGCGCAGCAGGGCAATCGCCGGACTGAGCTCCGACCATGCCGTCGCAGGCAAGGGCCGCAAATGGCGTGGTCTCGTGCGGCGGGCTGCAAGAGTGCGCGTCTGCGGCGGCGCGGGCATCAGCGCGCATGCCTCGCACTGCATGGCCGTGCTGAACCCACCAGGTCAACTACGCCCGCCCAGGGCACTCTCTTGAGAACCGCTTGCGTGGTCGGCGCACAGCGCCAGCAGTCGTTGGACATTGGGAGCGGCTGTCTCGTGAATGACCATGACCGTGGTCATCCCGTCCACGTCGTCGTCGCCATGGCCGAGGTTGAGAGGTCAGCGAGCTCGACAAGTCGATTCCTTAGGCGCGCATCGTCGATGCACTGCTCGGCAACCCGGCGCAGGTCAGCAACGTGCTCGCCGTGGACCAGAACGACGAGCTGGCCGAGGTCCAGTTCGGCTGCGCTGGCAGCGCCCACGGTCGCCCAAGCCGGTCGACGTACACAGGTGCCTGGGCGCCGGTGAGCACTGCGCCAAGATGAACGTGCCCACCGCGATCGGTTATGAGGCCGAGTCGCCACGTCATCGAATCGGACTCTTCATTTCCTTCAGGGGTGTGGTTTATCCCCATACGAGAGAGAGGTGTTTGGCCACTGCACGCCACCGGCCAGTCAGACGGGGAGATCATCGTCATCGACCTGGTTGCGTTCGCGGGCGCGGACGGCGTCGCCTGCGGGCGTACTTGCGTCGTCGCTCTCGATCCCGCCGCTGCGTCCGCCGACGTTGATGACCTCATCGGTCCAGAGATCGAAACCTGTGCCCTGGCTGCCATCGCGGCGCTGGAAGTGCGTGATCTGGAGCCGCCCAATGACGAGCACACGCTGGCCCTTTAGCAGATGGCTGGCGTAGTCCGCCTGGCTGCCCGCCGCGTTTACTCGCACCCATTCGGTGCTCTCCTCGCGCTCTCCGTCGGCGCCAGTGCGCACCTGGTTGACCGCGATCCGGAACTGTGCGATCGCCGTCCGTTTCTGCGAGTAGCGAAGCTCTGCGTGGGCGCCAAGATTGCCGAGCGCCGCCAGTCTCAGCATATGAAGCGCCCTCGCGTGTTGATCATGGGCTGGATCCTTCGCGGCACCCCAACCAAACTGTGCGGGGCGTGTACGTACCGATCGCACGTTCGGCGGACGAATTCGAAGTCGTCGATTGCACGCTGGTCGCTCGATCTTCTGGATGTAGCGTTCCGCTTGTTGAGCGTGAACACGGCCGCCAGGGTTGTCTTCCTCGATCACGCGCAGCAGGATCAGGTCGGCCTGCAGTGAACGAGCAAGTTTCGTGGCAGGACAAGGGCTTCCTCGGCGATTGCCGAGCCGTCCAGTGGCACCATGATGCGCATCAGAGGCTTGCGAGCAGACGGATGCTCACGGTCAGGCGGAATGACCAGCACCGGCACCTCGGCCGATCGCACGATCGCATCGGCGACACCGTCGTTCAGCCAACGATCCAGCCCAGACGACCTGGTGGTGGCCATGGCAATGAAGTCAGGCTGCGATGAGCGCGCTGCGTCGAGAATGGCAGGCACCGCCTCACCTTCGACGACGCTCCACTCGGTCGGCACCCCCGTCTCTCGCAGTCTTCTCGCGATCGAGTCCAGCGCGCGCTCAATGTAGTCCGGGGGGCCGCCGCCTACGCTGGCTCGGAAAAGTTGCAGTTGTCCCCCGGCGGTTCGGACAAGCACCTCGGCGTGGCGGAGTGCCCGTTCAGCCTGCGGCGTGCCGTCGAGCGAAACCAGAATTCTGAAACTCATAGTCGACCACCTAAAGCCTGCGGCGGAGCCCCTCGTGGTTCGCGCGCATCGGGAGCAGCCGTCGAAGCCCGCAGACGCAGCTCGTTCCCCAGTTGCAGGTAACGCATCACGTCACCACGGCTCAGCATGCCAAGCAGGACTCCATCTCGCGCGATAGGTAGCTGATGCACGCCTTTCACCACCATGAGCTCGAGCGCGGCGCTCAAATCTGCTTCTGGCGCGAGCGTCTCGAGCGGACTGCGCGTCATCACCTCACTCACGGATGTCGTCTTCCAGGCGTCTTGCGTAAGGTGCTTGGCGTCCGTGATGCTCACAATGCCGAGTAGCTGCCCCGCCTCGACCACGGCGAGAGCCCGCTGACCGCGCTGCAATGTGTGCTCGAACACGAAGTCGTGCACGCTCAGGCCGGGTGCCGCGACA
>DASXRR010000201.1:0-11267 GCA_036506475.1 Chloroflexota bacterium | reverse complement strand
GACGTTGCGCCCGAAGTACTCGCTCGGCTTGCGCTGCATCGGCCAGTCGACCCAGTAGCTGTGCTGGCGCACCACCTGGTCCATGATCTCGGTCCAGAACGGTACCCAACCCCAGTCGACTTCGGCGTGCACGAACTTGAGCGTAGGGAAGCGCTCGAAGAGCCCGGTGTAGATCATCTCGGTCAGCGGCTGGATGGCCGAGAAGTAGCCCATCACGATGTTGACGCTCCCCAGCCAGTTCTTCTTGAGTCCTTCGGGCAGCGGCGGGTCGGGCGGCCGCGTGCCGCCGAAGCGCAGGTGGACGGATGCCGTGGCGTCGGCATCGGTGATGAGCTGCCACACCGGGTCCCAGTACGGCGCGTGGATGGGCGGGTTCGGGGCCATCGAGTACGGTAGGAAGACGGCCTTGGCGCCCTTCTTGAGCACGCGCTCGAGCTCGGCCGTGGCGACCTCGATCGGATGCTCCCACGGGATCATGGACATGCCGATCAGACGCCGCGGGTCGACCGAGCAGAAGTCCTCGAGCAGCCAGTCGTTGAACGCCTTCAGGCACTCCAGGCCAAGGTCGCGGTCTTTCAGACCGGTGTACGCCCGATACACCATTTGCGGGTAGACGACGGCGGCATCAATGCCATCGGATGCCATGTCCTTGATGTGCGCGGCACCATCGTAATTGCCAGGCACCAGCTCTTCCCAGCGCAGGCCGCGGGGTGCGATACGGATACGCGCGCCCGGATTGACCGCGCCCAGACCCCACGGCAGGCCGACGGTGCTCTCAGGAACCGAGCCGTCCAGGCTCCAGCCATCGCCCCCATCCTTGCCGCGCACGATGCGTGGGGCCTGGTCGCGATAACGCGCCGGCACACGGTCCATGAACAGGTTCGGCGGTTCGAGAATGTGGTTGTCGGCGGAAATCACACGGTAACGCATACAAGCCCGAGGCTCCTTTCGATGCTCGAGTAAACGGATTGGGCCGTCGCCCACCCTGCCTGCTGGTCGATGTAGCTCTTCAAGAAGGCGATGGCGAAACGGCGTTCGGGATCGGCGTAGCCGAACATCGCCGCTCCGACGTGGCCGAGCGCGTGCGGACCCGCGCCTGGACCGGTGTCGTCGCCAAGGCGGTAGCCAAGCCCGCGTTTGACGCGCACGTTGTAGATCTGGTCCATCTCATCCGTCTGGATCCTGGATACCTGGCCAACCCGCCCCGGTGACAGAAGCCGGACGCCGTCCAATTCGCCACCTTCGGCCAGGAGCGCGTAATGGCGCGCCAGCGAGCGTGCGTTGGCGATGAGCCCGCTGGACGGGATGCACGCCTGGCGGACGTCATCGCGATTGAATTCGTTGTCCGGCACGCGGGTCGCGACTCTGTGAAGCGCAGACGCGGGCACGCCGAAGAACAGCGAGTCGATGCCCAGTGGTCGACAGAGCTCATCTTGCAAGAAGGACTGGATCGGGCGACCGTCGATTCTACGGACGAGCTCGCCCACGATGTAGCCGAAGGTGTAGTTGTGGTATGCGGTCTGGCTGCCGGGCTCGAACGCAAGCGGCAGGTTGGCGATGCCGGCGCACGTACGCTCCCAGTCGAGCATCATGGCCGTGTCAAAGCCGTCGGGCGGACGCGGCACGCCCGCCGTGTGCGACAGCACGTGACGCACCGTCACGCGCTCCTTGCCGTGCGCGGCGAACTCCGGCCAGTAGCGGCTCACCGGAGCTTCGTAGTCGAGCAGCCCGCGCTCGGCCAGCACGTGGATGCAGGTGGCGGCCACGCCCTTGCCGGTGGACGAGGCGCTGAACAAGGTCTGGCCGTCGACGTTCTCGCCCGCCCAGGCATCGACGACCAGCTGCCCCTCGAGATAGGCCGCGACCTGCAGACCTAACTCCGGCCCCTCGGCGACCAGACGCTCCAGCTCGGCGCGAACGTCGGCGGTCATTCGGGCAAGATCCCGCTCAGCTTGCTCAGGGCGTCGAACTTGTCGCCCGCGCGTGCGTTGCGCGGATGGCGCGGATCGACGGCGAAGTGGGCCGTGCCCGCGAGCTCCTCGATCGCGCCGACGACCCCGAAGCGATCGTGGTTGGCGTACGGCTTCGACTGGCCGTCCAGGCGGATCAACATGTGCTCGTCACGTCGTGCGCCAGTCCTTGATGGCCGTGAAGACGGACGGCTTGTTGCGCACGTCGGTCTTACCACACGCTGGACAGGCCGGCGGCGAGCGATCCAGTTGCTCGCGCTCGCTCATCGGTCGCGAGACGTCGAACTCGTGGCCACAGGCCTGGCACACAAACGCGTAGGTCGCCACCCCTCACACCCTCCGTATAGCCCATCGTATATGACCGCGCAGTGCTGCGTCAGGCCCCTGGGACCGCCCCGCCGGGATCGCGCCGCTCCGTCAGGCTCCGTTGGGGATCGTCGCCGCTGCCAGCTGCGATTGGCGAGTCCGCATCCACTGCCGCAGCTGCCGCACCGCGGCCTGCAAGAAGTGCAGCTTGTGGTCGCGCGCGTAGCGCTCGATTTCCGTAAAGCCCGCCCGCTGCTCGATCAGCTCGATCAGCTTCAGGTGTTCGGCGATCGAGTCCGCTCCACGCTGCGGCACACTCGGAAAGAGCGTGCCGCGTATGGCGTCGAGCTGCGCCTGCGTCTCCGAGATGCGTTCGACCAGGATCTGGTTCGGGCAGCGCACGTAGATGACGCGATGAAAGGCGCGATTGCTGTCGCTGAACCCGAGCAGATCGAACTCCTCCAGTGCGTGCTGCATGGCGTTGGCATGCTGACGCAGCTGGGCCAGGTCTTCGTCGCGCACGTGCTCGGCGGCCAACGCCGTAGCGTAGCCTTCGAGCACGGCCAGCACTTCCATTGTCGACTGCCACTGCTCGAGCCCGATATTGGCGACCTCAGGCCCGGAGTTGTGCCGATAGGTGATCCAGCCCTCCGCTTGCAGGCGGCGGATGGCCTCACGGATGGGCACCTGGCTCATGTTCAAGTCACGCGCCAGGGCGTCGATAATCAGCCGCTGGCCAGGCTGATACACCGCGGCGACGATGCGCTCGCGGATCAAGCGGTAGGCGAGCTCGTGCTTGTTCGCCGGAGCCTCGTCGTTAGGTATCACATTACCTACTGTACCCCGCGGTGGGGGTTAGCTCTCCATCCACACGTCGCGATACCACCAGCCACCGAGTTGTTGATTGGTGGCATGCACAGCGGCACGGGTCACGTTCGTTGGCGGTCGCCACGCGAGCGGAATGGCGAACGATTCGTCGAGCATCAGGTCGTTGATCTGCGTGTAGGTCTGCTTGAGCTTGGCCTGATCCGACTCGACGGTCGCGGCGGTGGCCAGCTGCTGATACACAGGGCTGTCGTAACCTGAGTTGTTGTTACCGACTTGCCACACCTTGCTCGTCGTGAGCTCAGTCCCAACGGACGCTGAGATGCCCGCCGGCGAGTAGTACATGCCGTTGTACTTGCGGTTGTTGACCTTGTCGAGCCACGGCGCGAGATCCATGTTGACGATGTTCATCGTGATACCGAGCTGCGCCAGGTCGGCCTGGTAGATCTGCACCAGCGACGAGCTCTCGGGCGACGGAATCAATACCATGTCCATGGTGAAATTGCCGACACCCGCCTGCTTGAGCAGCGCTCGCGACTTGTCGAGATCGAAGGTATAGAAGTTCTCCTTCGCGGGATCGTGCGGCGGTGTGCCGCGGAACCATTCCAGCGAGATCGGCGACGACGTGTCCTGGAAATAGCCATCCACCCACCGTTTACGGTTGATGGCCCAGTTCATCGCCTGGCGCACGAGCTTGTTGTTCATCGGCGCCCACGTGGTGTTGATGCCGAAGCAGAACATGCCCGTGGACACGTCGTCCTTGACCGTGGTGAACCGCGCGTCCTTTCTGAGTCGAAGGAAATCGATCAGGTTCATGTTTTGAAAAACGTCGAGGGCGCCCGACTCGAGCTGGGTGACCGCCGCCTGCTGGTCTCTGAGGATGAGCGTGCGCACGCCGTCGATGTACGGCCTGCCACTCAGCCAGAAGTTCTGGTTCTTGGTGGTCTGAAAGTGGCTGCCCTGGACCCACTCGACGAACTTGAACGGACCGGTGCCGTTGGCCTTGACCTTCGCCTCTTCCGGGTTCTCCATGATGTTCTTGTCGAGCATGTTCAGGCGCTCGAAGAAGTCGAAGACCAGCGGCCGCGGCTGCTCGGCGTTGAGGACGATGGTGTTCTTGTCAGGCGTGTCGAATGACGAGAACCAGTTGCTCTGGTTGACGAACGCGCCGGCCCCCACCTTTGGGTCGCGGACGCGCAGAAAATTCCATTTGACGTCGTCGCTGGTGAACTCACGGCCGTCGTGAAACGTGACACCCTTGCGCAGGTTCAGCTTGATGCGCTTGTAGTCGCTGCTGATATCCCAGCTTTCGGCCAGGCGCGGCTGCGGCGCCACGTTGAGGTCGTACTCGGTCAGGCGGTCATAGATGAGCCACGTGGTGTCGAAGCGACCAGCGGCGAAAAGATGCCCGTCCAGCGCGGCGGGATCGGCCGAGATGGCGACGCGCAGCGTGCCGCCAGTCTTGGCCTGGGCGGCCGCAGGCTTGCTGGTAGTTCCAGCGGCAGGGGCTGCTGTTCCACTAGCCAGTGGGGCAACGGCAACGCTGGTGGGCGCCGCCGTCGGCGCTGGCGGAGCGCAGGCGGCGATGACCGCCACGCCACCGGTGGCGCCCAACAGACGCAGTGCGGTGCGTCGGCTCATCATTCGGCCGTCGAGATCCATTGAGTCCCCCTTTCAGTAGCCCGCGGACAGATCGACCAGATTGCGCAACGGTTGTCCCTGCCGAAATCGCTGCAGGTTATCCAGAAACAGCGTGGCGTAGCGCTCGTGCGAGCGCTTGCTGCGGCCGGCGGAGTGGCCGGTGATTACGACGTTGGGTGTGCTCCACAGCGGATGCTCGCGCGGCAACGGCTCCGGCTCGGTGACGTCCAGATAGGCCCCGAGCGGCCTACCCGCGAGGATTGCCTGGGCGAGCGCCGCGTGATCGATCAGCCCTCCACGCGACACATTGAAGATCCACGCATCCTCGCGCATATGTTCGAGTTCGGATGCACCGACCAGGTGCCGCGACTCGCGCGTCAGCGCCGCGGTGACGACGATCCACTCGAACTCGCCGAGCGATTCGCGCCAGTCGTCGTGTCGATGCACACCCGTGACGCGCACACCCAGCGGCTCGAGGCGAATGGCCACCTCGCGGCCGACGTTGCCGAACCCGAGAATCAGCGCCCGCGAGCCGTCAAGTTCCATAGCGGGCGTGCGTTCACTTGGCCACTCGCCACGCAGGCTGGCCTCGACCAGACGGGGAAAGCCCTTGGCGGCGCTGAGGATGCATAGCACCACGAACTCGGCGATCGGCGCTGCATTCACGCCGGCGCCCTTGGTCAGCACTACGCCGCGCTGCTGCAGCGTCGGCAACGGGTAGTGGTCGATCCCCGCCGCGTGCGTGGACACCCAGGTGGCGCGGGGCGCGGCCTCGATGGCGGCGCGGATCTCGCGCGCGTCGATGAACCCGATGACCAGGACGTCGGCGTCATGCGCGGCGCCCGCGACATCCTGAACGTCGCGATACCAGCTGAAATGAACGTCGTCCGGCAAGCGCGAATTGAGCTCGTGCCGGAACAACTCGGGGAGGGCGACCTTCACAGGCCTATGCGACCGCAGCTAGCCGATCGTATATGATGGCCGCCAGAGCCGGCAATGGCCCCTCAAGGAGAGCGTGTGACGCTGACCCCAGTGCGTTATGGCATCAACCGTGGCCTGAACCTCGACGACCTCGAGACCACGACGCAGGAAGAAAAGG
This sequence comes from Chloroflexota bacterium, assembly GCA_036506475.1. Classification (GTDB taxonomy): domain Bacteria; phylum Chloroflexota; class UBA6077; order UBA6077; family CF-72; genus CF-72. Next base: position 5,426 of record DASXRR010000201.1, on the reverse strand, counting down.
ACACCTACTACAACTACGCGCGCAACAATCACGTCCCGCTGTACCTGCAGACGTCGCACACGGTGTGGCTCGAAAACCGACCCGACATGATGAAGCTGCACCACCGGCTGTTACCAGAGTTTCGGCGGCACTTTCCCGAAGCCGTGTTCATGATGTCGGTGGGTCAGCTGCACACCTATATCTTCCTGGACTGGGAGATCGGCATCACCAACGAGTTCAAGGTCATGCAGGACCAGGGCATTACCAAAGCGCAGCTGATGGAGATCGTGATGTCCGCGCAGATCTATGCGGGCATCCGCGGCCTGGAAGCCGTCTACCGTGCAACCTGGCCATTCATCAAGGACTTTCAAGACCGACCCGTCGCCAAATCGCCATTTCCACCCGACTGGGACTACGACATCTCCCACTTCAAATCAGGACTCGATCTCTCCACTCGCGAGTTCACGCCTGAGGACCGCAGAAAACTGGAAGAGTGGTACCTGAGCAACGGCGGCGAAGTGCCCAAGTGGGTCACCTTCATGGCCAAGCACCGCCCCGAATTTCTGAAGGCCTATCGCTTGCGCTGGGAAGGCATTTTCCGCGGCGGCCTGCCACGCCAGACGATGCCGTTCATGATGATCTATCACAACGTCGCCAACGGTTACGCCGACGGTCTGCGCGAAGCCGTGCTCCTCGGTCGCGCATGGGGCCTGTCAAAAGACTGGCTGGTGCTGGCCATTGTCGCCTGCGCCTACTACTACACCGGCTTCGAGGGCCTCAATATGGTCGAAACCGCAGTTGGGGACGTGTTGACTTAAGAAAAAGAACTAAAGCAGATCGTCTACTGCCTCATAAGCGGCATAAAGCCCGTCGAAGCCGGTGAAGTACATGGCGGTGCCGGTGATGCCCTGGACGATCCAGTGCGAGGTCATGCCCCAGGCTTTGCCGAGGAGGGCGGCCTCGCGCAGGCCGTCGCGCGAGCCGGTGATGGTGTGGTGGCGCAGCATCAGGTACGGCCCGACTTGCTTGGGCAGCGTCTTGATCGCCACTTCCCACTTGGCGCGATTGACCTTGACGAACTGCGGATTGTGCTTGAGGCCGAACTTGATCGAATTCGGCAGGTAGCCAATCGTGCGCTCGTACCAGTCGGTCAGATTCTTCAGATCAGCCGGCGTCAGCTCGCGCGTAGAAAAGTCCAGGCCGGCCTTGAAGGCATCGGGGTCGGCGGTCCAGCCATCGGGAAACTCCGGTGTAACGGTGGGCTCGGCGAAAACGGGCAGCATGTCGCCGACGGCGCGATAGACGTGGCCCAGCCCGCGCATGCCGGCGTACAGCTGCGAGAACATGACCAGCTCCATCAACTGCGCCAGCGGCATGCCGTTGCGGCGCAGCGTGATGAACTCGTTCAAGATGCCGGTCTCCCAGCCGAACATCATGTAGCTGTGGATGTTCTGCATGCTGAGGGTGATGATGTTTGGGCGCGACGGACGTCCGAACAGGTCGGAGCCCCAACGGTGGAGCTTGGCGAAATCCGGCGCGTAGTCCAGCATCAGACTGTTCGCGTACAGCTCGTACAGCGGACCGCGCCAACTCCAGACGCGGATGAGATTGGCGTTGACTTCGTCGGGAGTGATTTCGCTCAGATTCGATAAATCGAGACCTTCGCTAACGCCGACCATCTTGTCTAACCCCAGTTCTTCAGGATGTCGTCGACGACATCGTAGGCCGCATACATGCCGCGCAGCCCGGTGAAGTACTGGACGGTCTGCGTGATGCCGCGCACGATCCAGTCGGGCGTCAGGCCCCACGCTTTGCCCAGCAGTGCGGCTTCCTTGAGCGCCTCGCGGTCGGCATTCAAGGTCGCGTCGCGCAGCATCAGGTACGGCACGACCTGCTTGGGCAGGGTCTTGATCGCGCGCTCCCACATCGCCCGATGCACCTTCAGCACCTGCGGGTCGTAGCGCATGCCGAAGACGACCGAGCCAGGCACGTAGCCGATCGTGCGCTCGTACCAGGCGGTCAGGTTGGTGCGGTCCTGATCGGTCAGCTCGCGCGTGTTCAGGTCGAGGCCCGAATTGAACGCCGCCGGGTCGGCGGCCCAGCCGGCCGGCCACTGGGGGTTGCCGTGGCCGTCGGCGTAGTCGGGCAGCATGTCGCCGACGGCGTGGTAGACGTGCCCGAGGCCGCGCATGCCGGCCACCAGGCGGCCAAACATGACGATCTCCATGATCTGCGCCTTGGTGAACCCCAGTCGACGCAGCACGCGGAACTGATTGCGAATGCCCGTCTCCCAGCCCAGCACCATGTAGCTGTGCAGCTGCTGCACCGAGTTGGGCGTGGCGAAGGACGGATCGTACGTGTTGGGGTCGGACGGCATGGTCCGAAAACACTCGGCCGCCAGCCAGTGCAGCTTGGCGAAATCGGGCTGGTAGTCGAGCATGAGGCTCATCGCGTACTGGTCGTACAGCGGGCCACGACCGCGCCAGCGCGTGGTCAGATAGGCATCGATCTCGTCTTGTGTGGTCTCGTCGATATTGGCCAGGTTGAGGCCCTGGCCATTGACACCTTCGGCAATGCCAACCATTGCGCAGTTTCCCTCCCAGGATCGTATACGGTATCGTATCAGCCACGTTTTCGGGGGTGGTCCATGCTCGTGAGGCGACGCGCCGTTCTCCGCTTACTGGGCTCCGGAGTAGCCGTGGGCGCGCTGGCCGCATGCGCGCCCGCCGCGCCCAGTGCGCCGTCCGTCCAGGTCACACCCGCGACTCCGAAACCTGGCGCGGGCTCGACTGCGGCGCCCGCCTCCCAACCTCAGGCGCAACCCAAGGCCGGCGGCACATTGCGTCTGGGCATCCCCGCCGATATTTCGTCACTGGACGGCCACCAGAGTAGCTCGGCACTGCCGACGACCATTGGCAATCTCTACGATCGCCTGGTTTTCTACGACGTCAAGCTCCAGCCGCAGCCGATGCTGGCCGAGAGCTGGGACGTCAGCGCTGATTTCAAGCAGGTCAAGCTGAACCTGCGCAAAAGCGTGCAGTTCCACACCGGCCGCGAAATGACCGCCGAAGACGTCAAGTGGAATCTTCTCCGCGGCCGCGATCCCAAGGTCGCCACGGGCACGTACGTCAACCAGGCCAACTGGTTCGCGAGCATCGAGGCGCCTGACAAGTACACGCTCGAGCTGCGCGCCGAGGTGTCGCGGCCGGCCATGTTCGACTACTTCAACGCGCTGAACATGATCGACCCTGTCACCGCACAAGGGGCGAACGCGCGGACAGAATCAGTCGGCACTGGACCGTTCACGCTGGGCGAGTGGGTGCAGGGCGACCACCTGACGATGAACAAGAACAAGAATTACTGGCGCAGCGGTCGACCCTACTTCGACGTCCTGCAGGTCAGCGTCGTGCGCGACGTCGTGGCCCTGGCGACGCGACTCGAGGCCGGCGGCCTGGACGCGGCCAACTCGCCGACCCTGGAAGACTTCGTCCGCCTGAAGACCGATTCGCGCTTCACTGCCCTGATCCCGCCGGGCCAGAACTCGGCCCTGGCCATCGGCGCCACCACGGTCATGCCGCCCACCGACAACAAGAAGGTGCGTCAGGCGCTCAACTATGCCCTGGATCGCAAGCGCTACGCCGAGTCGGCGCTGCAGAACGTGGTCGCGCCGATGTCGTTGCCGTGGGACAAGAACTCACCCGCCTACGAGGCGTCCAAGGAACAGTTCTATACCTTTGATCTCGACAAGTCCCGCGCGCTGCTAGCCGAGGCGGGTGTCACCTCGGCCGAGATGGACTTCCTGGCTTCGCCCACCAACCCCGAGTTCAATCTGATCGGCCAGATTCTCCAGGCCGACCTGGCCAAAATCGGGATCAAGCTCAACATCGTGCGCCTGGAGCAGGCCGCCTGGCTCGACCAGGTCAACAACCGCAAGTACCGCGGCGTGTGGGCCTCGACCATGTCGGTTCCCGTCGGCGACCCCATCAGCGCCTGGAGCAATGGCCGCGGCACCGACCCGAAGTCCAACAACGAGGGTTACACGAACGAGCGCTACGCCTCCTTGATCGCCAGCGGTGCCGCCGAACCTGACCCCGCCAAGCGCAAGGCCATTTACGCCGAGCTGAATGACATTCTGCTCGAGGACTGCTTCGTGATGGTCATCGCCCCGTATCCCAACCGACTGGTCACCACAGCCGCCGTGCGCGACGTGGTCAAGGCCGACAGTCCTCCGACCAACTTCGTCTTGACCGATGCGTGGTTCGCATGACCGGGGCACTCGACGGCATTCGCGTCATCGATTTCGGACAGTACATTGCTGGGCCATTGGCGGCCGTGATGCTGGCCGACCAGGGTGCGGAAGTGATCCACGTGGATCCGCCAGGTGGGCCGCGCTGGAAAAACGCGGCGGATGCCTTCTACAACCGCGGCAAGCTTCGCATCACCCTCGATCTCAAGGATCCGAACGACCACGCTGTTGCCGCGCGCCTGATCGACGCGGCGGACGTGGTCATTGAGAACTTCCGCCCGGGCGTGATGCGCCGCCTCGGCTTCGAGCCTCCGAACACGGGCAGATTGATCTGGTGCTCGATCCCCGGCTTCGCTTCGGACGATCCGCGCGCGACGATCCCCGCCTGGGAGGGCGTCGTCGCGGCCGCAACCGACACGTACCTCCCGCTGGGACAGATCCGGCCCCCGCTGCCTGGAGAGGATCCGGACCAACCCGTCTACACCGCGCTGCCCCTGGCTTCGAACTTTGCCGCGTTCCATGCAGCCACGGCGATCGTGATGGCACTGCTCGCGCGCGAGCACAGCGGCCAGGGGCAGCGCATCGAGGTGCCGATGTTCGATGCCATGTTCGAGTTGATCGGCGCCAACGGCATCATGCTCAACGGCGTGTATCCGATTGCACGCGGACAAGGATCACGCACGTTTGTCGGCCAGGACGGACGACACCTGTTGTTCAACTCGACCAGCACGCCGCGCTTCCGCCGCGCGTTTGCTAGGGCCAGCGGCGACCAGACTCCTTCTCCTGAGGTTTTCGCGACCCGACCCGCAAACGAATGGGAGACCACGATCAACTCCGCCGGCGGACCCAGCACCATGGTCCGCTCACCGGCCGAATGGCTGCGTAACGACCACGCCCGCACACGTGGGGTCGTGGTCGAAGTTGACGATCCGGAGCTCGGGCCGACGTGGATGCCCGGCGTGCAGGTGCACCTATCGGACTCACCAGGCGCGATTCAGCCGCGTCACCTGCCGGATGCCGATCGCGATGTTGTGTCGAACCTCCCACAACCATCGGGGTCGGCATCCACACTCAAAGATAGAGAGAGCGCGCTGGGTGGACTGCGGGTGCTGGACTTCACACAGGTCGTCGCCGGTCCGTGCACCGGCCGGATCCTGGTCGAGTACGGCGCCGATGTCATCAAGATCAACAACCCGCAACC
>DASXRR010000200.1:0-22884 GCA_036506475.1 Chloroflexota bacterium | reverse complement strand
GTGCAAGCCTCAAGCCTGGACTGGACGATCGTCCGCCCGACGATGATCTATGGCACCGCGCGCGACCGCAACATCAGTCGCCTCCTGCGCTTCGTACGCCGCTGGCCCGTGTTCCCTCTGTGCGGCGACGCGCTGTGGCAGCCCGTCCACGTCGAGGATGTCGCCGACGCCGTCGTCGCAGCCCTCGACTCCACGGCGACGGTGCGCCGCACCTATAACCTCCCCGGCGCCGCCCCCGTCCGCTTCTCCGAGCTGGTCCGTACCGCCGCCCGAGCCGCCGGCCGTCGCCACGTCCTACTCATCCCCGTCCCCATCGCTACCGCCACCGTCGCCGCGCGCCTGACCCGCATCGTCAGCCCCGAACAAATCCAACGCCTGGCCGAAGACAAAACCTTCGACTACGCCGACGCCGCCTACCACTTCAACTACCAGCCGCGCACATTTGCCGTAGGCGTCGCCGCCGAAGCCCAACTGCTTTTCTCACCTTCGCCTCGTGGTGCGCAGCACCACACCCGTTCGTCCTGAGCTTGCGGGCCCCGCGCCAGCGTGGGTCGAAGGGCGAGCGGGTTGACGGCTAAGGACCGCTCAGTCCGACGGCGGGGCGCCCAATGCGATGGAGATCGCCCTTGCCGTAGCAGCGGTGGCCTCGCCCGTGGCGGGCAAGTCCTGGACGGGCAGTGACGCGGTCAGGCCAACCACCAGCACCGCGGCGATCACGCGGCCGCGCGCGTCTTGCACCGGAGCCGCGGTGGCGCGCACCCCAGCCAGGTACTCCTCGTCGTCCGTCGCATAGCCAAGCCGCCGCACCGTGTCGAGCTCGGACACGTAGCGGGCGCGGTCGCGAATAGTCCGCGGCGTCGGCCGCACCGCGGCCAGGTACCTGTCGACATCGGCCGAGTCGATCGCACTCAAGAACACTTTCCCGCACGCGCCGGCCGCCAGCGGGATGCGTCGCCCGATCGTCGCCGAGACTTCGACGGCGACCTGGCCAGCGTCAGCTTTGTCGACGATCGTCGCTCGATCGCCGTCGCGCACGAGCAGCAGCACCGCGCCGCCTAGCTGGTGGGCGAGATCGATCAGGTAGGCGTGCGCCACGCGCGCCAGGTCCATCTGGCCCAGGGCGGCCATGCCCAGTCGCGCCAGCCGCGGTCCGAGTCGGTACTGTTTGCGCTGCTCGTCGCGCTCGAGCAGCCCATGCGCGCGCAGCGTCTCGAGCAGGTCGCGCGTCGTGCCCTTGTTGATGCCGAGCTCACGCGCTAGCTCCGAGATCGTCATCGCCCGCGGCCCAGAGCCCAAGAGCTCCAACAACCGCGCCGCGCGGTCGACGGCCGGCACCAGGCGTGGTCGATCCCCAGGCGTCGCCATGCCGTCAGGATAGGCCCTTTCTTTTCGGAACAGGCGCACCCGACCCCGGAATACGTCATCAACCACGAAACGGACCGCGGTGTAGAGAGTGCGGGGTACAATACAGCGTTGCGTAGGCCATACGCGCGCGTGCCGTTGACCCTGCGCGTCAACGGCGAGGACCACGAGCTCTTCGTCGCGGTGCACAAGACCCTCCTGGAAATCCTCCGCGAGGATCTGGATTTGACGGGCACCAAGCATGGCTGTGAGCTCGGCGAGTGCGGCGCCTGCGCGGTGCTCATCGACGGCGCGCCAACACTCTCTTGCCTGGCACTACCAATAGAGCATCAAGCACCACACGAGATCACCACAGTGGAAGGAATCGCAACGGGAGCGAGGCTGCATCCACTGCAAGAGACATTTGCCGAGCTAGGAGCGGCCCAGTGCGGCTACTGCACGCCGGGCATGCTCGTGACCGCCAAGGCCCTCCTCGACGCGACCCAGGCGCCAACGCGGGCCCAGATCACAGAGGCGCTGAGCGGCAATCTGTGCCGCTGCACGGGCTACGTCAAGATCTTCGAAGCGGTCGAGCTCGCGGCGGCTCGACTCAACGCCGAAGTGGTATGACCGTCACCGAGACCAGGAGCGAGCCAGAGTTCGACGTCGTCGGGACCTCCCTGCGTAAGCCCGATGGCCTGCCCAAGACCACCGGCGGCGCACGCTACGCCGACGACCTCAAGTTGCCCAGAATGGTCTTCTGCCGCCTCCTGCGGGCAACAAGGCCGCACGCGCGCATCCTTTCGATCGACACGAGCGAAGCAGAACAACTGCCAGGCGTGTGCGCGGTGATCACGGGAAAGGACATCCCCACCAAGTACGGCGTCCTGCCCGTCGGACAAGATGAACAGGCCCTGTGTACGGACAAGGTCCGCTACGTCGGCGACGCCGTGGCCGCGGTCGCCGCGCTAGACGAAGAGACGGCCGACCACGCGCTCGACCTGATCCAGGTCAGCTACGCGGAGCTGCCGACCTACCTGAGCATCGAAGAAGGCCTGACCAAGCCCGGCGAGCCGATCCATGACGGCAAGTTCGGCAACGCCCATCGCGCGGCCGCGCTGGAGTTCGGGGACGTGGACGCCGCACTCGAAGGCGCGGACCACGTCTTCGAGGATACGTACTTCTTCCAGGGCAACACGCACCTGCCGCTCGAGCAGCATGCATGCGTCGCGGAGTGGAATCCGGCCGGCAAGTTGACAATGTGGACCAGTACCCAGTCGCCGCACTACGTGCACAAGGAGCTGGCCAAAGCGCTCGGCCTGCGCGAGGACCAGGTGCGCGTCATCGCGCCGCCGGTCGGCGGCGGCTTCGGTGGCAAGCTCGAGCTCTTCCAGCACGAGGCGGCCGCGGCCAAGCTGGCTATGCTCACCGGTCGACCGGTCAAAGCCGCGCTGAACCGAGAAGAGGTCTTCTACTGTCACCGCGGACGCCATCCGGTGCTGATGTGGATCAAGACCGGCTGGTCCAACGACGGCCACTTGCTCGGCATGGACTTTCAGTCCTTCGTCGACGGCGGTGCATACACCAGCTATGGTGCCGCGTCGCTGTACTACACCGGCGCACTCCAGACAGTGTGTGAGCGTATTCCGGCGTACCGCTTTCAGGGCTTGCGCGTGCTGACCAACAAGCCACCGTGCGGACCCAAGCGCGGCCACGGCACGCCGCAGCCGCGCTATGCACTGGAGTGCCACTTCGACACAGTCGCCGAACGCCTCCACCTGCCGGTCCTCGAGCTACGCCGAAAGAACTTTCTCGGACCCAATACCCAGACGGTCAATCACCTGCGCATCACCAGCAACGGCCTGGAGGAGTGCGTCGCGATCGTCACGCGCGAGTCGCACTTTGCGGAGCGCCACGGCAAACTGGCGCACGGCCGAGGCATCGGCTTCGCCGTCGGTGCCTATCTGTGTGGCGCCGGACTGCCGCTGTACTGGAACGACATGCCGCACAGCGCGGTCGACATCCGGCTCGATCGCAGTGGTCTGGTCACGGTCGCGTGCGGTCAGATCGACATCGGCCAGGGCTCGAACGCCATGCTGACCACGGTCGTCGCGGAAGCGCTCGGCGCACGACCCGATCAGATCAGCCTGGTCTCGGCCGATACGGACCTGACGCCCATTGACCTGGGCAGCTATTCGAGTCGGGTCACATTCATGGCCGGCAACGCGGCCATCTCGGCGGCCAATCAGCTGCGGAGTTTGCTGGTCGATGCCGCGGCAGCCGAATTGGATGTACCGATAGAAGAGCTGATCCTCCGTCGTGGAGTGCTCAGCCGGCGGGATGGAGTCGGACCGAAGCTCAGCTTTGCCGAGCTGGTCAAGCTGGCCGAGTCGCGTGGCGGCGCGCTCACGGCCACTGGCAGCTACAAGCCGCCGCGGCTGGGCGGTCCGTTCAAAGGCTCTGGAGTCGGACCGAGTCCGGCCTATAGCTACTCGGCGGCGGTCGTCGAAGTCGACGTCGATCCGCTGACTGGTTGGGTTACCGTCGAGAAGGTGTGGCTGGCGCACGACATCGGGCGCGCGCTCAATCCGGTCCTGGTCGAGGGCCAGGTGGAGGGCAGCATCTACATGGCGCTCGGCGAAGTGCTGATGGAGGAACAGGAGTTTCGGGGCGATCGTGGACCGCGCGTGCTCGGCGTGCATCGCATTCCGTCCATGCTCGAGTACAAGTCGCCCACGACGTTCGAAACGCCCGAAATCCGCACGTTCCTGGTCGAAACGCTCGACCCGGAGGGACCGTTCGGGGCCAAGGAGGTGGGTCAGGGACCTTTGTTGCCAGTGATTCCGGCGGTCGCGAATGCGGTGCACGACGCGGTCGGGGTGCGCATCGACGAGACGCCGATCACTCCAGAGAAAGTGTTGAAGGCGTTGGAGTCCGCATCGAGGCGCCATGGCCCGACACGCATCCCGTCGTATCCGTTCCCACGCTTGATCAAGGTTGCGCCGCCACGGCCCAATGCGGCAGCCGCCGACCCGCAGCCCGTTGACGGCAAAGGCGCGTAGTGTGCTCAGGCTGCCCCGGTTCGAATACGTCGCGCCGAATTCGCTGGCCGAAGCAGCCGCCCTGCTCAAAGAGCATGCGCCGCACGCCAGCCTGGTCGCCGGCGGCACCGACCTGTTCCCGAACATGAAGCGCCGCCAGCAGGAGCCGAACGTGGTCATCGGCCTGCGTGGCATCCGTGAGCTGCGGGCCATAACGCCGGTGGACGGAGGCCTGCGCATCGGCGCCACCGCAACGCTCGACGACGTGGCCACGCATCCATCTGTGCGCGAGGGCTTTCCTGCCTTGAGCACGGCGGCGCACCTGGTGTCGACGCCGCATTTGCGGCGCATGGGCACTCTGGGTGGCAATCTCTGTCTGGACACGCGCTGCACGTACTACGATCAGACGTATCACTGGCGCAAAAGCATCGACTTCTGTATGAAAAAAGACGGCGCTATCTGCTGGGTCGCGCCGAACAGCGCGCGCTGCTGGGCGGTCTCGAGCTCCGATACCGCGCCCGTGGCCGTCGCGCTGCGGGCGAGCCTGCGCCTGGTCAGTGCCGACGGTGAACGCCGCATCTCCGCCGCCGAGTTCTTCCGCGACGATGGCATTGACTACCTGACCCGCGGCCCGCACGAAATCCTGGCCGACATCGACCTGCCCGACATGGCCGGCTGGCGCATGACGTACCACAAGCTGCGTCGTCGTGGCTCGTTCGATTTCCCGATCCTCGGCGTGGCCGCCGCCGTCAAACTTCGCGACGACATCGTCGAAGACGTGCGGCTGGTGCTCGGCGCGGTCGGATCGTCGCCGGTCGATCAATCAGCGCTCGCGGCGCCGCTCAAAGGCACGCGGCCGACCGCGGAGGGCATCGAACAGATCGCCAGCGCGGCGTACAAGGGTGCCCGGCCACTCGACAATACCGATCTCAACTACGCGTGGCGCAAGCGCATGGCGCGCGTCTACGTCGCACGCGCGCTGGCCGAGGTCTGCAACATGCAGATACCTGATGGGCGAACGTGAGCCAGTGCGCTGTCCATTCTGCAAATCTGAGTCGAGCGAGCTGATCTCGCTGTACGGCTCACAGCTGCTGCTTAGCCAGTATCGCTGCAAGCAGTGCGGTAGCTATTTCGAGCGCGTGCGAGGAGAAGACGAGCATGGCAGTTGAGCTCAAGACCGAGGCGGTAACGCTGCAGCGCATCAAGAGCGGCAAGCTTGTCGAAGGCCTCGAGCACATGTCGCCGACCTACCTGGAGGGGATCAAGCGCATCCTGACCGTCTCGGCTGACACGGAGCTGATCAGCGCACCGGCCTACTTCCGCGCCGCCCAGGACGCGCCTAGCCTGAATGCCTTTGGCACCGCGATCAGCATCGTCCAGGACGAGCTCGCCCACGCGCACATCGCCTATCGCCTCTTGGAGGATGTTGGCGCGGACAAGGACTGGCTGATCTACGAGCGGCCGGCGGCGCAGTGGAAGTATCCGTACGCGTTCGACGTGCCGCTCGAGACCTGGTACGAACTGGTCGTGGCCAATGCCTTCTACGACCAGGCGGGCTATGAGCTATTGTCGGACGTCTATCACTCCACAACCTTTGGACCTTGGAAGCGGGCGTTGGCCAAAGTCGACAAGGAAGAGACGTTTCACCTGCGCCACGGCCAACAATGGATCCGTCGACTGGCGCCCGATCCCGACGAGCGTTTACGCCTGCAGCGGTGCGTGGACTGGATGTTCATGCTCACGGTCGAGTGGTTCGGCCTACCCGATTCGGAGAAGCGCCACACCGAGCAATTGGATTACGGCTTCAAAGGCCGCAGCAACGATCAGCTGCGGCAGGCCTGGATGAGTAAGGTCGTGCCGTTCTGTGAAGAAGTCGGCCTGTCCGTTCCCGCCCACTTCGCCGACGGTGCATACGTATTGGATGTGCCGTTCCCCGCCCGCTTCGACGCCACTCAGAAACGCTGGGCGTTCGAAGAAGGCCAGGTGACCTGGGCCGACGTCCTGAAACGCTGGAAAGCCCGCGGTCCGATGAATCAGCAATACGTTGCCGCACTTCAGCGCGGATGGAGTCCTGCGCGGTGAACGACATGCTGGCGCGGCTGTGGCTGGCGCTCAAGGACGTCGAGGACCCGGAGATCCCGGTGTCCATCGTGGACATGGGCCTGGTGGTATCGCTCGAATACTTGGAGCGTGTGGCGAAGCTGCGCATCACTTACACAGCGATGGGCTGCCCGGCGATGGACATGATCCAGGACGACATCCGCCGCCGCTTGCTTCAGGAAGCTGATGTGGACGCAGTGGAGATTAAGGTCACATGGGATCCGGTGTGGACTCGCAAGCGGCTCAGCGACACCGCCAAGGCGGCCATGCAGGAGTTGGGGATCGCGGTATGAGCGCAGCGAAGCCCGTGTGGGTCGTGCTGGCCAGGCGCAAGTACGAGGAGCCGCTGTACCAGGTTGGCGCCGTCACCGCCGATGACGCCGAGATGGCGGCGCTCTTCGCCCAGAGCATCTACGACGAGCATCCGTGGATCGAGATGGTCGTCGCCCCGCGCGACGCGTTGCGCACGGTCATCGCCGCGTGAGCGAAGAGCCCGCTCCGCCGGCTCAGGCCATCTTCGAAGCCGCGACCGACGCCGAAGCCACGGCCCGCGCCGTCGCCGCCGCCGCACCGACCTCGACTGAGCGCGCTGACCTCGCCAACGTCCAGTCACTGGACAACAGCGTCCGAGAGCCAATGCGCAAGCTGCTGACGTCGCTCGCCGACAACAAGTACGTGCTCGGTCGACGCTACGCCGAATGGTGCACCGGCGCCCCGCAGCTCGAGTCCGCGGTCGCCGCGGCCGCCATGGCCCAGGACGAGCTCGGCCACGCCCGATCGTTCTATCCGTTGTTGCGCGGGTTCGGCGTCGAAGCTGGCCAGATGGAAGAAAAAGGCTGGCAGAACCGGACAACGCGTGCCATGGCCTGTCTGGATCAGCCGTTTACGAGCTGGGCTGACTACATCGCGGTCAACGTTCTGATCGACACCGCCTATACGGTGCTGTTCGAGTCAGCCACAGATTCGTCGTACGAGCCGCTACGCCAGCGTGCGCGCAAGATCGTCCAGGAAGAACGGACGCACTGGGTCCACGGCAGCGGCTGGCTGCACCGCCTGGCATCGGACTCGACGCTTCGCCCAGCGCTCGAAGCAGTGTGGGCTGACGCCGGTACCTGGTATGGCCGCGATGACGACCCTGTCCTAGCGCCCCTCTCCGACAAGGGTCTGCTGTCGGCTGGTCCGTTGGAGCTACGGGGCGGTCTGCGTGCACGACTCGAGCCGCTGCTGACCGACACCGGCCTTGGCGACGTACTCGATCGCGACTTGCCCTGGACCCGCTGGGACGCCGAACGCCGACGACTACGCCGCTGACTCGCGGTGTTCTCGCGGGCGCGGTAAGCGCAGCAGCGCCACCCGGATACCGTGGGAGGACACGTACAGTGCCGGATTGCCAGGATGGTCCGGGTCGGGCGCGACTCGCAGCACGTCGCCAACGCGGAGCACGCCGAGGACTCGGCTCCAGAACTCGTTGTCGACCGTGGCGATGTCGAGCATCGGGCTGCGCGTCAGCCGCCGCTGCCTGCCCGGCACGAATGGTGTGGGCACCTCGTACAGGACCTCGGACCGCGCCGGCAGGCGAATGATGCGGCTCATCGCGCAATCGAGGATGGCGATGGTCAGCTGGTCGTCGATCCAGTAACCCAGCGCGCCCGTATTCAGGCCTTTGGCGGCCAGGAGGACGCGCTCGGCTCTGCGCAGCCCGTCCAGGATGTCTTCCGTGAGCCCCTTGCGAATATCGACGACCAGCGGTTCAGCCATGGCAGCCTCACAGCCTCAGACGAGGACGGCCTCCTCGTAGCGAGCGCTCTCAGCCTGCTCGGCCGAGAACAGGTCCCAGTGCATCATCCAGCGATGTGTTTGCTCGAACATGTCGCGCGTGTACGGCTCGAACACGATGCGTTCGCCGGGTCCGAAGCGACGCGGATCGGCCATTGCGCGCAGATCCTCGGGCATTTCGCGCAGCCAGTAGTGCTTGTACTTCTCGGCTTCGAGATCGATGTCGCGTTGTGCTCTTCTTAGCGCATTGAAATACTTGATCAGATCGTCCGTATCGGCCTCCGGGGCAATGAGAAAGCCCATCATGAAGGTCGTATCGACGATCTTGCGAAAACCTTCCTGTTCGAGCAGGTAATACTGCGCGCCGAAGACGTTCGCCGCGGGTAATTTGCGGTCGAGCATGAGCCGCACGCGATCGTTCGGGGCGCCGACGAACTTCAGGCTGAGCTCACTCTTGTCGAGGAACGGCTCGAGCGCCTGGATGGCCGAGTAGTGGCTGCCGCTGTGGAACCCTACCCCTATTTCTGTCTTGGCCAGGTCATCTGGCGTCTTGACCGCTGATTCTGGCGGGACCATGATGCCCGAGACGCACATCGAGTACGCATGGCCCCACATACGCCCGCTGCCAATGCCTGACACGGCCGCGGCGTTTACTTCCCAGTGGCAGGCCGAGCTGACTTCGCACGCACGCCCAGCGGTCATGTCTTCAAAAGCCCCGCGGCGTACCTCGACCGGCGCAGCGTCTGCGCTGCGCACCGCACTGGTACTCAGCCCGCTCGCGGCAAAGCTCGAAACGAATTCATACGTGAGCCCTTCGTCACCGAAGTAGCCCTTTTCCTCAGCCACCCACTCCTGCAGCCGGCTGTGCGGCTGAATACGAAACACCATTGACGCTCCTTCTTGAAGGCACAGGCTACGCCCGAAACTGGCCGTCGGCAAGGTCGGTTACGCCTCGCCCCAACCTGCTCACGCCCAGCACGCCACCAATCCCAACCGCACTGCTATGCGACCATAGCCCGCCTCGCCAAACCCACCCCTGTCTGCGGTTCATCAGAGAGGAAACCAATCCCACATATCTGCTTCTCTTTAGAGAAGAAAGCATTTCCGCGCGGCGCGTGGATCGACGGCGGCATTCGCTACCAGCAACCAATGCCGTGGTCGTGGTTGTACCCTTCTCGACGAGATGGTGGCGGCCCTTGCGCTTGCGTTGGTGACAGCGCTCCTGGGTGCGGACCTCTATCGCAGGTGGGCGCAGAACAGGGCGCTCGACGTGCCCAACGCGCGCAGTTCGCACCACCGGCCCATACCACGGGGCGGCGGGCTGGTCATCGTGCTCGGCTTCGCCGTCGGCCTCGCGGCGTGGCTCAACCAGGGGGGCGCTCTGTCACCTAGAGCATGGGGCTGGCTGGCCGGCGCGCTGCTGATCGCAGCGGTCTCATTCGTCGACGACCTCAGGCCGCTGCCGGCAGCGCCACGACTGGCAACACATGCGCTCGGCGCACTCGCGCTGACCATCGTCGGCGTGCAAGAGCGCGAGACACCGCTGCCAATAGCTCTCGTACTGGCGTTCGTATGGGTCGCCCTGGTGACCAACGTCTACAACTTCATGGACGGCATCGACGGCCTCGCCGCATCCCAGGCGGTCATCGCGGGAATCGCGCTCGCCCTTGCCGGCACCATCGTCAACAACCCGCTCGTCACGGCAGGCGCCGGCATTCTGGCGGCCGCGGCAGCGGGCTTTCTCGGACACAATCTGCCGCCCGCGCGGCTCTTCATGGGCGATGTCGGCAGCACCTTCTTAGGCTTCAACTTCGCCGGACTGATGCTGCTCGGCAATCTCGGCGTCGGTGGCGGCAGACTGCCCATCGAGTTCGGCGTGGTCGTGCTGGCGCCGTTCCTGTTCGACAGCATCGTGACCCTCGTCAGGCGCATCATCAGTGGCGAGCGCTGGTACGCCGCCCACCGCAGCCACTATTACCAGCGGTTGGTGATCCGCGGCGCCTCGCAAGCCCAGGTCACAGGACTGTACGCACTGCTCGCGGTCGTGGCCGCGGTGGCAGCGCTGGCCGGCCTCGTCTTGCAAGAGCCGCTCAGGCAGGCCCTCGCGGTGGCCGCCTACGCACCGATGTTGGCGGTGGTCGCGCTGGTGTGGCGATTGGAAGCCTCGAACGTTGTCACCCCAGGACAGAGCTGAACGCTGATGGCGCGCTTGTGCATCCTCGGCCTGGGCTACATCGGTCTTCCAACGGCGAGTATGTTCGCCGTGGCTGGCCAGACGGTGGTCGGCGTAGACCCCAGCACAAGGGTCCGTGAGGCGCTGCAGCACGGCCAGCTGCCGATTGAAGAGCCTGAGCTCGAAACGCTTGTCAGCGCAGCGCTGCAGTCGGGCCATCTAAAGGTCCGCGCCAAGCCAGAGCCGGCCGACGCGTTCGTCATCGCCGTGCCCACTCCTTTAAGGAAGGACCAGCACGCCGACCTGAGCTTCGTCGAGCGCGCTGCGCGCGACATCCTGCCAGTCCTGCGTCGCGGCAACCTGGTCGTGCTCGAGTCGACTGTCCCACCCGGCACCACGCGCAACGTGTTGGCGCCCATCCTGGCCGAGTCCGGCCTGCAGCCGGGCCGTGACGTGCACGTTGCGCACTGCCCCGAACGGGTCCTGCCCGGTCGGATCATGCTCGAGCTGGTGCAGAACGATCGCCTCGCGGGCGGCCTGACGCCCGAGTGCGCCGAGCACGCCGCCGAGCTGTACAGCACGTTCGTCAAGGGCGCGATCATGCGCACCGATGCCACGACCGCCGAGATGGTCAAGGTGATGGAAAACACCTATCGCGACGTGAATGTGGCCCTGGCCAACGAGTTCGCGTTGATCGCCGAGCACGTCGGCGTCAACGTTTGGGAAGCGATTCAGCTGGCCAATCACCATCCGCGCGTCAACATCCTCCGACCCGGTCCGGGTGTGGGTGGGCATTGCATCGCCGTCGATCCGTGGTTCCTGGCCGACGCGGCACCCGCGGCGGCACGGCTGATCCGTACCGCGCGCGCGGTGAACGACGGCATGCCCGAGCACGTGCTCGACGCGCTCGCCGAGCTGGCGGCACCGCCAGCGTCGCTTGCGCTGTTGGGCGTGACCTACAAGGCCGAAGTGGACGATGTGCGCGAGAGCCCAGCGCTGCGCGTGGCGGAGCTCGCGGTCGAGCGCGGCTACAACGTGCGCCTGTGCGACCCGCATGTCACTGCCGGCAAAAGTGGCCTGCCCGCGCCCATCGTGCCCATCGAGCAGGCCGTGCGCGATGCCGACGCCGTCGTGCTGCTGGTCGATCACGCCGCCTTCCGCGAGCTCGACGTCGACCTCGTGGCCGCGCTGGTCAAACGCAAGCAGCTCTTCGATGCGCGCAACGCGCTCGACCTCGTCGCCTGGCAGGCGCGCGGGTTCTCGACGACGGTCCTCGGATCGGCTCGGGCCAGGCGAGTGGAACGCACGAGTGCATAGCCGGCCGCTGCGCTTCAGCCCGTCCGCGAGCCAGCTGCTCGCGCTGGACGCGGCCGTGGGCGTGCTGGCCTATGCCGCGGCGATGTGGCTGCGCTTTCTCGACGAGGGTGTGCCCGCGACGTACGCGCAGCGTTTGCTGCCCTGGCTGATCGTGGGTGCCCTGGTGCAGGTCGGTGTCGGCGAGGTCATGAATCGCCTGCGCATGCCCGGCTCGGTGCTCGCGCACCGTCCGCTGGCGCCGTTCCTGGTCGGCGGCCTGGTCGCGCTGGTGCCGACTGCGCTGAACGAGCTGCTCGGCGAGCCGTGGCATCTTCCGCACAGCGTGGCCATCGTGGCGCCCCTCCTCGCGGTCGCCGGTAGCGCCGCGCTGCGCCTTGCGGCCAGCCGCACCTTCGACGCAGAGGAACTATTGCACCGACCCATCGTCGAGCTGGACGTGGCGGCGTGCGCCCCGACGCTGGCTGGCAAGCGCGTACTGATCACCGGTGGGGCCGGTTCGATTGGCGCCGAATTGGCGCGCCAGGTGCTGGCAGTGCGCCCCGCGTCGGTGCTGGCGGTGGATATGAACGAGACCGGTCTGTATGAGCTCGAAGGCGACCTGGCGGCACTGGGCGCAGGCGTCTTGCGCACATGCATTGCCGATGTCGCCGACGAGCGGCGCATGCACGAGCTCTTCCTGCGCGAGCGGCCACACATTGTCTTCCACGCCGCGGCCTACAAGCACGTGCCGCTGGTCGAGGCCAATCCTGACCAGGCCTTCGTCAGCAATGTCCTCGGCACGCTGTTCATCTGCGACGCTGCCGTTGCCGCCGGCGTCGAGCGGGTCGTCGTCATCTCGACCGACAAGGCGGTCAACCCGTCGAGCTTCATGGGCGTCACCAAGCGAGTCGCCGAGCTCATCGCCACGGCGGCCGGCGCGGGTTCGGCCGATACGGCGTTCTCCGTGGTGCGCTTCGGCAATGTGCTTGGTAGCCGCGGCAGCGTCATCCCGACGCTGGTGCGTCAGATCGAAGTCGGCGGGCCGATCACGATCACCCATCCTGACGTGCGGCGCTTCTTCATGACCCTCTCCGAGGCGGCGAGCCTGGTCCTGCTGTCGTCGGTCCTTGGCACGCCCGGCGGCGTGTTCGTCCTGGATATGGGCCACGATGTGCGCATCGTCGAGCTCGCCGAGCGGCTGGTGCGTCTGAAGGGCTTGCGCTTGGGCCGCGACATTACGGCGCAGATCGTCGGCCTGCGGCCCGGCGAGAAGCTGCGCGAAGAGCTGTGCTCGGCCGACGAAACGCTGGTGCCCACGACCCACTCCGCGGTACGCCGCGTCGAGACGCAGCACGCGCTGGACGCCGAGCGGCTCATCACTGGCGTGCGCGAGCTCGACGCCCAACGCCGAGCCGGCGCGCTCGAGCCAGCCGACTACGCCACACGCTTGCGCTTGCTGATCGACACCGCGCTCAAGGCGCCAGTCACTCTCGTGTCATCCTGAGCTTGCGAAGGATCCGCTTGCTGGCACGGCACCGGTCGACAAGCGGATCCTTCGCAGAGCCTGCCCTGAGCGAAGCCGAAGGGCTCAGGATGACAATGAGAGCATTACGCACTGCGCGCTACCTGCGCCCGGCGCAGGTCATCGCGCGCGCCGCATTCATCGCTGAACGCCAGTTGGCCCAGCTCCGGCCAGGCATCCTCGAACGCCACCTCGCCCGGCGCATGCCGCACATCCTGGCGACAACACGAGACGCCGAGCCGTTGTGGCGCTGGCCGCCAGGCCCACTCGATCCAGCGTCACGTACCAGGCCCGGGCAGGTGGATGACATCCTCAACGGCCAGTTCACGTTCCTGAACGACACCCGCCAGGTCGAGAACTGGTGGCCCGAGGGTGCCTCGCGCCTGTGGCTGTTCCACTTGCACGGCTTCAGCTGGGCGATCGACCTGGCCGTCGCTGCTCGCCGCGGACGCACCGACGCCGCGATGGCCCTCGAAGGCGGCATTGCCGACTGGCTAAAAACCAACCAGTTAGGCAGCAGCGATGCCTGGCATCCGTTCGTCGTGTCCGAACGGCTCATGGCCTGGCTTACCGTGCGCGACCTGCTCCCCCAACTTCAAAGCACCCTGCGCGAGCCCATCCTCGAGCACGCCGCCTTCCTCGACCGTCACCTCGAGCACGACGTCGCCGGCAACCACGTGCTGAAGAACCTGGTCGCGCTGCTGCTGGCCGGCTGCGCCTTCGACGGCCCAGCCCCGGACCACTGGCGCACCAGAGCAGCTCATCACATCGAAAGAGAACTGCAGCGCCAGGTGCTGAACGACGGCGGCCACTACGAGCGCGCCCCGATGTACCACTTGCTCGTCCTGGCCGACCTGCTGGCGGCACTGTGGGCGTCCGGTCGGCGTGAGCTGCCCGTCTCAGTCACCCTGGCCGATGCCGTGCGGCGCATGCAGGCCGTTGCCCGCGCACTCGTCCATCCGGATGGTGAGATTCCGCTGTTCAACGACAGCGTCTTCGGCGAAGCCCCGTCACCTGCCCGACTCATCGGCCCCAGCACTGCGCCGGCGCCCGACCTGCTGCCCAGCACCGGCTACGTCAGGCTGCCCCTGGCCGAGGGCGTGCTGATCGCCGACTGTGGTCCGCCAGGCCCCGATGACCTGCCTGCGCATGTTCACGCCGACGCGCTCAGCTTCGAGCTGTCGATTGGCGAGCAGCGCGTCTTTGTCGACGGTGGCGTGTTCGACTACAACGCCGGACCACTACGGACCAGACTGCGCGGCACCAGCGCACACAACACGGTCCAGGTCGACGGCCAGGACCAGTCGGAGGTCTACGCCGCGTTTCGTGTGGGCCATCGCGCTCGGGTCAGATTGCGTCACGCCGCGCCAGGCACACTTGTCGCCGAGCACGATGGCTACGCCCGACTTGGAGTCCGCCACGAGCGACGCATCGACGCCTTCGCTGGCCGCGGCTGGCGCATCCTCGACACCCTCATGGGCACCGGCGAGCACACCGCCGATGCTCGGCTGCGGCTCCATCCGGCGCTCCAGTTCCGGGCCGGCGTGGGCGAATGGCTGGTGTGCGATGCCGACGACCGAGTCGTCCTCGTCATTCGTCCGATCGGCACGCCGGAACCCGAGCTCGAAGCGGGCGTCTACGCCGAGCGTTTCGGCCAGCTCCAGGACGTCGAAGTGCTACGACTGCGACGGCGCGGTCCGCTGCCGATGGTCTTTGGCTGCTGGCTACTGCTGCCCGGCGCCGAGCCTACGCCAGGATGAGGTGCAAATCGCCGAACTCGTGCCAAAGGTAGCGACCGGCCAGGGCCGCCTGATAGGCCACTTCGAGATGGCACCGTCCGGCGATCGCCTCGAGCATCGCCAGGTGGCTCGCCTTCGGCTCGTGTAATCCCGTCAGCAGGCTATCCACCACCTGTACTCCGCGTTCGGGCGTGATGACCAGATCGGTCCAGCCATGTGTCGCGATCACCTCGCCCTCGCCTTCTTCGGCCGCGCTCTCGAGTGCGCGCACAACGGTCGTGCCGATCGCGATGACGCGCCTACCCTCCATGCGCGCCGCTTCCACCGCCCGCGCGGTGTGGCGCGGCACCCAGTACTCCTCGCTGTACGGCCGCTCGTGGCCCTCGAGGCTGGCGACGCCTGTATGCAGCGTCAGCGTCTCGAATTGGATGCCCTTGTGCGCCAGCCGTTCGAGCACATCAGGCGTGAATGCACGGCCCGCCGACGGCATCTCGGCTGACCCGGGCCGCTCTGCGTACACCGTCTGGTACATCTCGATCGGCCATCTGCCGGGCACGTACGGGTACGTGATCGGTCGGCCCCAGCGCTCGAGGTAGCGCGCGACGTCCATGCTCGGACTGACCACCCACAGGCGCTGCGAGTCGCGATACGGTACCAGCAGGCGAACGGTCTCGCCGCCAGGCAGCTCCAACAGCTCATTCGGGCTCGCGCTGATGCGTCGTGGCTCGACGACCCACAGATCGGCCGGCAGGCGCGTCGAGAAGTGCACGTCGACGCGGCTGCCGTCCTGTCGATGGCCGGTGACCGCGGCGGGCAGCGTACCTGAGTCATTCGCGACGACCAGGTCGCCTGGCCGCAGCAGGTCGGGCAGGTCGCGAAACACGTGGTGCTCGACAGAGTCGTCGGCGATATGGCTGACCAGGAGCCGCACCGCGTCACGCGCGAGGCCGCGCGCCTCAGGAGGCTCGTGCGCCTCGAGCGCCGGCGGCAGTTCGAATTCGAGTGGGGCCATGTCGAGCGTGACCACGGTGTTCCTTCCTGAGCCGTCAGCCGTCAGGTCAGCAGTCAGCAGTCAGTGCGTGGCCGGGGCTGATAGCTGATCGCTGAAAGCTGACAGCTTCTGGGCCTCGAAGCGGGCAAACGCCGTCGTTTCATCCAGCAATTGGACGAACGCGGGTGCCACAACCTCTGGTCCTGGCAGATACGACAAATCAACGCCCGGCTCGGCTGCCTGGTGCATAGCCGTATTCATGTCGCCCGGATCGACGACATACACACGCACGCCACTGTCTTCGAGCTCCGCCGCGAGGATGCGTGACAGATGCTCCAGCGCAGCCTTGCTCGCGCCGTAGCCGCCCCACGTCGCATACGCGTTGACTGCTGCGTCCGAGGTGACATTGACGATCAGTCCCGATCGGCTGGCGCGCATGCCGGGCAGGACCAGCTGCATGAGCCGCAGCGGCGCCTCGACGTTCACTTGCAAGATCCTGCGCAGCGCTCCCGGCGGCAGCTCCTCCAGCGGCGGCATCGGGCTCGGCCCCAGCTCCGACGCGTTGTTGACCAGCACGTCGACCTGCCCAAAGCGCTCCAGCCCCGCCTCAACGACCCGTTGCGCGTGCGCATCGTCGGCCACGTCACCCGCCAGCGCGACGATCTCTGTAATGGTCCCGAGCTCGGCCGCGACGCGGTCCAGGTCGTCCGCGCCGCGCGCGGTCAAAATGAGCCGCAGACCACGCTGGGCATAGGCCCGCGCCACCTCCAGCCCAAGGCCGCGCGACGCTCCAGTGACCAGCGCCACGGAAGTAGTTTTCATACCCTGCAGGATGCCTCCAAGATGGCCCAGAGCACCTCGGGCCGCCGGCCAGTTCGCGACCTGTCTCTAAGGACAGGCTGTTGTCAGAGGAGGCCGCGTTGCGCCGCCAGGGCCACGGCCTGGGCTCGGTTTTCGGCGCCGAGCTTGTGGAAGATCGAGTTCACGTGGAATTTGACCGTGCGCTCGGTGATGGTCAGTGTGCGAGCGATCTGCTTGGTCGGCAGGCCCTCGGCGACCAGGCGCAGCACTTCGCGTTCGCGCTCGCTCAACGACGTCGATGCGCGACGCGGTGTCTGCACTTGCGCAACCAACCTGGACGCCACACGCGGCTCCAGATACGACTCGCCACTGTGGACCAGCCGTACTGCCCGCCCGATCTCTTCAGCGCTTGCGCCCTTCAGCAAATATCCTTTGGCGCCAGCACGGATCGCGCCGAGCACCCGTTCCTCTGTGTCGTATGCGGTGAACACCAGGATGGCGAGGTTCGGTCGCGCGGCCAGGAGCGCCGGGATCGCGGCGACGCCGTCGAGCTCAGGCATCTCCAGGTCCAGCAGCACGACGTCCGGGGCCAGCCGTCCGACTGGCCCAATGGCCTCGCGAGCGGAGCCGAACGAGCCGACGACTTCGAGGTCGGCTTCGTCTTCGAGCACGCCCACGAGCCCCTGGCGCACGATCGGGTGATCGTCGATCACCGCCAGCCGGATACTCACGCTGGCTCCCATGGTGCGCGCGCCGTGACCGACGTGCCCTGGCCGATGCGCGTCCGAATCAGCAGGCGCCCGCCGAGCAGTCGAGCGCGTTCGCGCATGCCAATGAGACCCTGGCTGTCCGGTCGCCGTTCCGACGGCACGAACCCGCGGCCGTCGTCGCGCACCGTCAGCGATACCGCCGCGCCACGTCGCCGCAGCGTCACCGTCACTTTGTGCGCGTGGGCGTGTTTGCGCACGTTGGTCAATGCCTCCTGGGCAATGCGAAACAGCTCGGCCTCCATGCGGATCGGCAAGCGTAGGGTCGCGTCGGCGTTGACCAGCACGGTGATACCGGTGTCCGAGGTGAACGAACGCGCCAGCGACGCGAGGGCTTCGGCGAGCGGCTTGCCGGCCAACGCCGTAGGCCCGCGCAGATCGAGTACCGAACGCCGCGCTTCTTCGAGGTTTTCGCGCGCCATCGCCAGGGCTCGCTCGAGCCGTTCGCGCGCTTGCTCGGGTCGCGTTTCGATCCGATGCATCGCGCCTTCGATATTCAGCGCGATCGCCGTCAACCCCTGGGCCAGCGTGTCGTGGATTTCGCGCGCGATGCGGGCTCGTTCCTCGGCGCGCGCCAGGCGCGTCGCATCTTCGGCCAGTCGTGCCCGCTCGATGGCAATGCCGACCTGATTGGCGATCGTCGACAGCAGTCGCAGCTCCTCGACGGTGAGCTTGCGCCATTCCGGGCCGGTCACGTTCATGATGCCCAGCGGCTTGTCCTGGAAGTACAGCGGGATGCTGGCGTGATAGCGCAGTCCGGCCGTCATCGACGCCGACTTACCCAGGAAGGCTGGCTGGAGCCGGCTGCACTCCATGACGTCAATATTGGTCGGCGTCAGCTCGCCTTCGCGGAAGTCGTCCAGGCACCAGCAGTTGCGTCGACCGGCCATACGCACGCGCTCCTGCAGGTACGGCGGCAGCTCGCGTTCCGCCGCGCTGTAGAAGCGGCGCGTGTCCTGGTCGATGAGCCACACCCAGCCCGTCCTGAGGCCGAGCAGTTCAGCGACCAGGGTCAGCGTGCGCTCGAGCGCCTGGCGCACATCCGGCGACGAATTCAAGGCCTCAGCCACGGCCTTCAAAATGGCGAGATCTCTCTCCGCTTTGGGTGTTGGGTGTCGGGTGTTGGGTGTTGGCTTTCCTTCAGATCCCATCACCCATCACCTATCACCCATCACCCGATCATCACACTTCGGTGACGACGGGCAGGATCATCGGACGGCGCCGCGTGCGCTCGTAGACAAACGAATTCAGCGTGTCGCGCACCTTGCCAACTAGATAGCCCACATCGGGCTGGCGCGCGTCGCCCGAGGTCAGCGCCTCGGTGACTCGTTCGCGCGCCTCGTCGTACAGGCCATCGTCGTCGCGGTCCGCCTGCAGGAATCCGCGCGACACGAAGTCCGGTCCACTCAGCAGATCGCCTGTCTCGCGATCCAGCGTCACCGAGACGAACAGCACACCGTCTGCCGCCAGCCGCCGCCGATCGCGCAGAACGACGTTGGTGACCTCGCCGATCGTCAGCCCATCGACCAGCATCGAACCCGACGCGATCGACTCGTCACGTCGCGCGTCGCTAGCGCTGAAGGACACGACATCGCCGATCTCAGTCAGGAACACGCACCCGCTATCGATGCCGGCCTCGACGGCGAGCTCGCGCAGCAGCCACAGCATGCGGTGTTCACCGTGCAGCGGAATCAAATAGTGTGGCTTTACCAATTCAAGTAAGTGTTTGAGTTCTTCACGGCTCGCGTGGCCGCTCACGTGCACGCGCGGATCGATCTGCTGATACACCACCCGCGCACCGCGCCGAAACAGATTGTCGATCGAACGCGCCACCGATTCCTCGTTACCGGGCACCGGGCTGGCGCTGAAGACGACCGTGTCGCCGGGCTGGATGCGCACCACCGGGTGATCGCCGCGTGCCATCCGGCTCAGCACGCTGGTTGGCTCACCCTGACTGCCCGTCGAGAGCAGCACCACCTTCTCAGGCGGGAGCTCGCTCGTCTCCCGAACGTCGACGATGCTGCCCTCGGGCACGTTCATAAAACCCAGCTCGCGCGCGACCTTCAGGTTCTCCTCCATGCTCCGGCCGACCACGGCTGTCGTTCGACCAAGCTTGTGCGCCGAGCGCACCACTTCGCGCAGCCGGCCAATGTTCGAGGCGAACGTGGTCACCAGCACCCGGCCGGGCGCTGAGGCGATCAAGTCCTCGATCGCCTCGCGGACGCCCCATTCCGAAGCGGTCCAGCCTGACTGCTCGACACGTACGCAGTCGCTCATCAGCACCAGCACGCCCTCTTCGCCGAGCTCGCGCAGGCGCTGATTGTCGGTCGTCTTGCCCTCAACCGGCGTTGGATCGAATTTGAAGTCGCCGGTGTGGAACAGCGTGCCGACGGGTGTGCGAATGACCAGCCCGACGGCGTCGGGGATGCTGTGGTTGACGGCGATCGGCTCGATCTCGAATGGGCCGAGCTGTGTCGGCTGGCCGTCCTGGATGACGAATTGCTCGACCCGCCCGAGCTGGCCGTGCTCCTTGAGCTTGACCGTGATCAGCCCGAGCGTGAGCGCGGTGCCGTAGATCGGGATGGGCTCGTGCGGGTCGAGCTGCATGATCAGATACGGCAGCCCGCCGATGTGGTCCTCGTGGCCGTGCGTGAACACGATGCCCAGCAGCGAGCTCAGCCGTTCGCCGACATACCCGTAGTCGGGCACGACGAGGTCGACGCCGTGCAGCTCCGCTTCGGGGAACTTGACGCCCGCGTCGACGATGATCATGTCCTCGCCGAACTCGATCAGGGTGGAGTTCTTGCCGACTTCGCCGACCCCGCCCAGCGGAGCGATACGGACTCGTGCTTCGTCGTCAGTCATTCGCGCTGCCAGATTGTAGTTATGATTGGCGCATGCGCTGTCCGGTGTGTCGTTCGCCCGACACCCGCGTGCTCGACAAACGTGATTCGGCCGATGCGTCGACCACGCGCAGGCGACGGCAGTGCGGCTCGTGCCAGCATCGCTTCACGACTTACGAGCGGCCTGAGATGTCGGCGCTGATCGTGGTCAAGAGCGACCACCGTCGCCAGGAGTTCAATCCTGACAAGCTGCGCCACAGCTTGCAGGTCGCTTGCACCAAGCGACCCATCAGTGCCGAGACAATCGAGCGCACCGTCGAGCAAATCGAAGCCGAGCTGCGCTCGCGCGACGCGGCCGAAGTGCCGTCATCGGTGATCGGCGACCTGGCCATGGAGAAGCTGCGCCAGCTGGACCAGGTGGCCTATATCCGCTTCGCCTCGGTCTACCGCGCCTTTGCCGATGTCTCGTCGTTCGAGGACGAAGTTCGCCGCCTGATCGAGCGCGCCAGCACCAAGTCCGACGTCGGCATTGGCCGTCCACGCGTCGCTCGCTAAAACGCGGCTACCATGGCCGCTCGGTGATCCTTTCGGACAGGTCCATCAGAGAAGCCATCGAAAGTGGCCGGCTGGGCATCGATCCGTTCGACCCGAAACTGGTCCAGCCATCGAGCATCGACGTCCGGCTCGACAACAAGTTTCTCGTCTTCCGCAACACGAAGCGCGCCTTCATCGACGTCAAGCAACCCGCCGACGACCTGATGGAGATGATCGAAGTCGGCATGGACGAGCCGATGTTTCTCCATCCCCACGAATTCGTCCTGGGCAGCACCGTCGAACGCGTGCGCATCCCCAACGACATCGTCGGCCGCCTGGAAGGCCGCAGCTCCCTCGGCCGCCTCGGCGTGGTGATACATAGCACTGCGGGGTTCATCGACGCGTCATTCGAAGGGCACGTCACGCTCGAGATCAGCAATCTGGCCAATTTGCCGATTGCGTTGTATCCAGGCATGCGCATTGGGCAGATCTCGTTTTCGCTGATGACGACGGCGGCGGATCGGCCTTATGGGCCCGAGCGCGGCAGCAAGTACAGCGGGCAGCAGGTTCCGACGGCGAGTCGGCTGTACCTCGACTTCAAGCAGTAGGCGGTGCCGCCGTACGCGTACAACGTCGTCGTCGGCGCAGTGGCGCTGGTCGCGGCGGCGATCACCGTGTGGACCTTCGCACCGGCGTTCCGCGGGCCCGAGGCGGCCCGACGCGACGTCGGCAGTCACCGCCTGGCATTCGGCTGCATCGTGGCGGTGCTTCTGCTCAGCACCCTCGCCAGCTTGCCGTTTGTCCAGGATTTGCGCGACGCGCCATTCACATTGGCCACGTTTGCCCTGGCGGCGCTGGCGACGCAAATCCCGCTGCTGCTCGTCCTCTACGTTCGATTGATCTGGCCGCGCGCACTGAGCTGGCAGGACCTTGGCTTGAGGCCGCTGCCGCTGGAGCAGGTCCTGCGCGTGGGCTCGATTACCGGCATCTCGGTGCTGCTGCTCACGATCGTCGTCTCACTCGCGTTGTCGCGGCTCGACCTGCGGCCGAATCAGCTCGAGCAATACACCTTCGTGCGTCAGGCGGGCATCCCCGGCCTGATCGTCGTGCTCGTGCTCGTCGCCGTCACCGCGCCCATCGCGGAAGAGCTGTTCTTTCGCGGTTTCCTGTTCGGTGTGTACCGTCGGCGCCAGCCGCGCTGGCTCGCGTATGCCGTGTCGGTCGCCGCTTTTTCCATCGCGCACGTCATGCCGACGCGCATGAACCCACAACAAGCGCTCGGCCTGGTGATCGCGATTGTGCTCCTTGGCACGATCCTGACCTGGACCTACGAGCGTACGGGCAGCCTCTATCCGGGCATGGTCGCGCACGCCATCAACAACGCAACCGGCGTCCTGGCCCTGTACTACGTGGGCTCGACCTGAAAACCCAGGCGTGGTGGACCCCGCGCTCGGCGCCCCACGCTGCGATCTGCGCCGGCGACCAGCGCCGCCACTTCGCGCTCGCGCCACGTGAGCTGCGGACCGTCCAACCGTTGTCCTCCGCGGGTCTGGCTAGCCAATCGCGGGCCGCCCGACCCAACGCAGCCGCGGCGTCAGCACCGAGCTAGCGGCCGTCTCTAACAGGCCATCGACCGCCCGCGGACTGAGCGCCAGCCGCACCCGCGTCAGCGCCTGCTGCGCGGTCGGCGTCGCCCGTGGCAGCCGCGTGCCATCGCGCAGTCCAGCGACGGCACCAAAAGCGGCCAGCTAAAGGCCTGGCCGCCCCTACAGCGTCATGCCATTACCTCCGCCACGGCGGGCCGCTCTGCGCCGGACGGTCCCGGGTGTCGGCAGGTAATCACCCCCCGCACCGGGGGTGACCCGAAGGTACGGTTGTTGGCTCGCCGGAGGCGACCGATACTCGATCTGGCTGGAGGCCTATACCCACAGTGTCCACCGAAGCAGTCCAGGCAGTGCTC
>DASXRR010000199.1:0-4263 GCA_036506475.1 Chloroflexota bacterium | reverse complement strand
GGGTCGTCGTCAAGCTGCGCAGGGCTGCGTAGTCGCTTGCCAGAACGGGGCGTGCCAGCCAGCCTGGCTCGTCCCGCTACGGTTCAGCAGTCTGTTCGCGGTGCGTCGGCGCATATGCCATCTTGGCGTACGCCAGCAGCGTCTGCGCTCCGAGTCGATCCTGCACCGGAACTTCGTCCGGCCTGGTTTCTGAGAGCGCATCGCTAACCCGCTGATAACACGCTGTTTACACACCGGCGCCGGGTTGTTCACATGCCAAACCGTAGCCTGTGGGCGAGCGCACCAAAGGCCATGCGTATAAAGGAGAGCCGGATGTTCGCCCGCCTATCCACTGTAGTCACCTTGTTGGCGTTAGTCGCAGCAGGGTGCGGACCTGGTTCTGCGCCAACACCGCCGACGTCAGCGCCAGCCGCGCAGCAGCCAAAGCCCGCGGCCCCAACGACCGCACCAGCAGCGCCCGCGGCGGCACCCACGGCGGCCGCCAAACCGACCACCGCGCCAGCCGCTGCCCCGACTGCGCCAGCGGCCGCGCCAGCCGTCACCATCGCCGCCTCGTTCGAGGGCGAAGCGAAGTCCCTCAACGGGGCCGGCGCAACGTTCCCAGCCGCACTCTACTCAAAGTGGTTCAACGAATACGAGAAGGTCACGGGTGTCCAGATCAACTACCAGAGTATTGGCTCGGGTGGCGGCATCAAGTCCATCCAGGACCAGACCGTCGACTTCGGGGCAACTGACGGTCCAATGACCGATGAGCAGCTCAAGGCGGCGAAGGGCGGCGACATCTTCCACGTTCCGGCCGCTCTGGGCGCAGTGGTGCCCACGTACAACGTGCCAGGCGTGACCGGGACACTGAAGTTCACACCCGACACCATCTCGGGCATCTTCCTCGGCGACATCACCAGGTGGAACGACCCCCAACTCGTCGCCGACAACCCACAACTGGCGAGCATCAACCAGGACATCGCCGTCGTGCACCGCTCGGACGGCTCCGGCACCACGTACATCTGGGTCGACTATCTGAGCACCGTGAGCAAGCAGTGGGAGCAGCAGGTCGGCCGCGGCACGTCCGTGAATTGGCCGGTGGGTCTGGGCGGCAAGGGCAACGAGGGCGTCGCCGGCGAGGTCCAGCAGAATCAGTATTCGCTCGGCTATGTCGAACTGATTTATGCGCTGCAGAACAAGCTTGGAGCAGGCGCGGTCAAGAACAAAGCGGGCAAGTTCGTCGAGCCCAACCTCGAGAGTGTGACGGCGGCGGCGGCAACCGCGGCTCAGAGTGTCGCGCCCGATCTTCGTGTCAGCATCGTCGACGAGCCGGGCGAGGCTGTCTATCCAATTTCTGGCTTCACCTGGCTGCTGGCCTACAAGAACATGGCCGACAAGCCAAAGGGTCTGGCGCTGACTCGGATGCTCTGGTGGGCGACCCACGACGCGCAGAAGTTCAATGCTGAATTGGGCTACGCGCCAGTGCCGAAGGAGATCACGCCCAAGAGCGATGCGATGATCCGCCAGATCACCGTCGAGGGCGCACCGGTGTTCCCAGGGCGCTGATATGCAGCGAGGTCAGAGTGCGCCGCCGCTCGTGGTCCGCGGCGGCGGCGCCAGTGGCGATCGCGTGTTCCGAAACGCCACGTTGGTGGCTGCTGGCTCGGTTCCAGTCCTGCTCGCGGCTATCACACTCTTGTTGCTGGTCGACGCGTTGCCAGCCATTCAGCGCTTCGGCCTCTCGTTTCTGACCACAAGTCAATGGGACCCGGTGTTCGAAAAGTTCGGCGCCGCCGCGTATGCATTTGGCACTCTGGTGACTGCGCTGATCGGTCTACTACTCGCGACGCCGATCGCGGTGGGCGCGGCGCTGTGCATTGTCGAATACGCGCCCACCTGGTTGCGGACGCCTGTCGCATTCGTGATCGAGATGCTCGCTGCCATCCCGAGCATCGTCTACGGTCTGTGGGGCTTCTTCGTGTTGGCTCCGATCATGCGTGGTGCGATCGAGCCATTCCTGAAGGGCACCATAGGTCAGGTGCCGGTTGTGGGTGTGCTGTTCAGCGGTCCCACGATCGGCAAGGATCTCCTGGTCGGCGGCGTGATCCTGGCGATCATGATTCTCCCAACCATCACCGCCGTCTCGCGCGAAATCCTGCTTGCGGTGCCGAACACGCAACGTGAGGGCATGCTTGCGCTCGGCGCCACGAAGTGGCAGACGATTCAACAGGCCGTTTTGCCGTACGCGCGTTCAGGCATCGCCGGTGCGGCAATCCTGGGACTCGGGCGTGCGCTTGGAGAGACCATGGCGGTGACGATGGTCATCGGTAACAGCTCGACCGTGGTCTCTCCGTCACTGTTCACACCTGGCTATACGCTCGCTAGCGCGATCGCCAACCAATTCACAGAAGCCGATAAGGAGATCTACTTCAGCGCAATCGTCGAGGTGGCGCTGGTGCTCCTGCTCGTCGCGGCGATCGTCAATGTAATTGCCCGGTTGCTCGTGTGGGGTGCCACGCGTGGACCGGGCGGCGCGGCTGTCCGGGCCGGGTAGGAGAGGCGACACATGAGTGTTATCACCTCCACATCGGCTCCTGATCGCTCCGGGCGCGTCAGTCTCCCTATCCCACTCCTTAACCGAAACCGAATCGCCAACGCGGTCGCTACCGGCCTTGTGTGGCTTTGCGCAGCACTGGCCGTGGGCGTGCTGCTCATTATCCTGGCCTACGTGGTGATCCGCGGACTTCCGGCAATCAATCTTTCGTTCTTTACAGAGCGACCGCTGCCCTACGGCGAAGTGGGTGGCGGGGTTGCGCCGGCCATTCTCGGCTCGCTCGAGATGCTCGCCGTGGCTGGCGCAATCGGGGTGCCGATTGGCGTGGGCACCGCCATCTACCTCTCGGAGTACGGGCGCGGCTGGTTCGCGCGCATGGTGAGCTTCCTCATCGATATCATCGCTGGCTTGCCGTCGATCGTCGTCGGCGTGTTCGTCTGGGCGTGGCTCGTGCGAAATGTCGTCGGTCAGTACAACGGCCTGGCCGGCGGCGTTGCCCTCGCGATCATCATGGTCCCGATCATTACGCGCACGGTCGAGGAGACGCTGCGGATCGTGCCGGACAATCTGCGTGAGGCGAGCCTGGCGCTCGGTGTGGCACGCTGGAGAACCATTCTGGGAGTCGTGCTACCGACGGCACGGGCTGGTGTTCTCACTGCCGTCGTCCTGTCGATGGCTCGCGCGGGCGGGGAAACCGCGCCCCTCCTCCTGACAACGCTCGGTAATCAGTTTTTCAACGCGAATCTGCTGCAACCGGTGGCCGCGTTGCCCATCCAGATCTACAACTATGCCGTGGCGCCGTATCAGGACTGGCACACGAAGGCCTGGGGTAGCGCGCTGATTCTGATCGTGCTCGTCGGCGCCCTGAGCCTCTTGCTCCGCCTGGCGCTGCACGCACGGACAGGACGTGGCTTCTGAATCCATGCTCCATACAGCCGCGCGAGAGCAACATCAGGCGGCCGGGGCGGAGGGGTTGGCTCGGCGTCCGCTGACCCTCATCCAGCAACCCGGTTCAATCGAGCTTGACGACGATGTCCGCCGCGTGGGTCCGTATATGGAGGTGCGGCAACTCAGCGCGTGGTACGGACTCCGCAAGGCCATCGAGGACGTGACGCTCACGGTTCGCGCGCGGCGGGTGACCGCGATCATTGGGCCCTCAGGCTGTGGTAAGAGCACGCTCATCCGTTGCTTGAACCGCACGCACGAAGTGAACATCGTGGCGCGCGCCGAGGGGTCGTAGAGCTCAGCGGTGACAACATCTACGCGCCAGGCGTCGATCCGGTGGCAGTGCGCCACAGAGTCGGAATGGTCTTTCAGAAGCCGAATCCGTTCCCGATGATGACCATCTACCAGAACGTCGTTGGTGGTCTCCTTCTCCGCGGTGGAGCACCAAAGCACGCGCTGGACGATATCGCCGAACGAGCACTTCGCCAGGCGGCGCTATGGGATGAGGTAAAGGATGTCTGGAAGAAGGCGTCGGGCTCATCGCTGTCCGGCGGCCAACAACAACGACTATGCATTGCTCGTACGCTCGCCGTCCAGCCCGAGGTGATTCTCATGGACGAGCCAGCCTCGGCGCCGGATCCGATGTCGACTTTCCGCATCGAAGAGCTCGTCGGCGAGCTCAAGCGGGACTACACGATTGCGATTGTCACGCACACTATGCAGCAAGCGTCCCGCGCCAGCGACTATACCGCGTTCATGTTGGCGAGCGCGCACGCTTGCTG
>DASXRR010000198.1:0-7339 GCA_036506475.1 Chloroflexota bacterium | reverse complement strand
CGTTGCTACACACCCATCACGTCCCGAGAGGGTCTTTGCGCCATGCTACGAGCTCGAGCCGCGCCGGTCGACCTGTTCGCGCTGGTACCAGCACTTGAACTGCGGTTCGAACCCGAGCTAGCGGGGCTGGATCGGCTGCTCGAAGATGACCAGCTCTTCCAGCAGGTCAAAGCCGATCTGAGCCGACGGCGGCCGCACACGACCCAGACCGGACGGCCGTCGACGCCCGTTGAGGTGATCCTGCGGTTGCTAGTGGTGCAGCACCTGTATGACTGGAGCTACGCGCAGACCGAGCACTTCGTCGGCGACAGCCTGGTGCTGCGCCAGTTCTGTCGTCTTGGCTTCGCGCCGATGCCGCATCACACCACATTGATGCGCTGGTCCAACGTGTTGCAGCCCGAGACGATGCATCGGCTGTTGGATCGTGTCACTGAACTGGCGAGCAGCCTGAAGGTGACGCGTGGACGCAAGCTGCGCATCGACAGCACGGTCGTGGCGACGGCCATCCATTACCCGACCGACAGCACGTTGCTAGCCGATGGCGTGCGCGTGCTGAGCCGATTGGTCCAACACGCGGCCAGTGCACTGAGCGGTAGCAAGCGACGCTTGGGCGAACGTCGGACTCGGCTGGCCAAACACCTGGTGCGCCGCATCGAGGCGACGGCAGCGGTGCATGCCAGGGCGGCTGGTCGTGCGGATCGTCCGAAGCTGTATCGACAGCTACTCGCCGTAGCGCAGGCCAGCGTCCAGCAGGCCCACCAGGTGCAACGCTGGCTGGCGGGCTGGCCGGATGCGACCGCGCAGCGGCTGGAGTCGGCTCTGCGGTGCACAGCGCCGCTGGTGCAGCAGGTCATCGCTCAGACCGAGCGGCGCGTGCTGCATGGCGAAAACGTGCCCGCGTTCGCGAAGCTGGTAAGTCTGTTCGAACCGCACACGGCCATCGTGCGGCGTGGCAAGGCGCATGTGCCCGCCGAGTTCGGTCGCAAAATCGTGCTCGACGAAGTGGATGGTGGAATCGTCACGCGCTACGTCGTTCTAGCGGGCAATCCACCCGATGCACCGGAGCTTCAAACCAGCCTGGCCCATCACCAGGCGCGTTTTGCACACGTTCCAGCCGTGCTCACCGCCGATCGCGCGTTTTTCACCCTGGACAACGATCAGCTCGCACACGACCTCCGCATCCGCTCGATCGCCTTACCACGACAGGGACCACTGACGGCCACACAACGGCACGTCCGACAGCGCGCTGCTTTTCGACGAGCGTACCGTTGGCGGGCGGGCATCGAGGGTCGCATCAGCGTTCTCAAACGGCGATTCGGTCTGGATCGTTGCCGCTCGCGCGTCCACACCTCCTGATCGCCGTCTCGGTCAACCGTCACCGCCACATCAAAGAGCTCGGCCCGCAGCACGCCGCGCGGCCTACTCTGGAGGATGAGGCGTCCGGAGACTGTCACCTCAATGGTCACATCCTCGGGCCGCATACCAGCCATGGGAGCTGCGATTACCAATCGGTCCGCGGTCCTGTATAGCTTCACCGGGATCGAGTGTGGGACCCTGGTGTTGATTGCTCTGTGCATCACGCGCTCCTTGTTTGGATATCGCACTACGCGGCCGCAGCGCGGCTCGAACTGCTCGTCGTCCACCTAGAGGTTCGCCGTACAGGAGTTCTCCCGAGGCGCCGCACCGTCAACGTCCCCTGCAACGACTTTAGTGTTGCACCGACTACGCATAGTGATGCGCGAGCTCCCGTTCTGCGAGGAGCCAGTCCTCGATGTCGTTGCCGTCCTTCCGGCCGTTGATTTCGTAGTGGTAGAACGCAAGCCTGGCAACCTCGTCGCGTGTGGGACGCAGGCGACCGCCGGTGTGTTTTCCCATCCAGCCTTCGCCTGCGATGGCAGCGATAATCACGTCGGGACCAATGCTGTTCATGACACTTCTCACAGTCTTTTGGAATCGCTGAGCTGCTCGGTCGCAACAGGTAAGACAAAGTGGCAGTTCGTGTTTTGACCGATGCGTTTCTCTCCATGCGCCACACAGGCGCCGGAGGATCAGATGGCGCTGCGCCGGCCGTCAACAGCCCAAGTCGCGCCCGTCACGTAGCTGGCTTTGGGTGAAGCTAGGAAAGCGATCACATTAGCGATCTCTCGGGCCTCGGCCGCACGGTCCATCAAGGTGGTCGCACCGATGGCTTCGGTCTGGTCGTCATCCTGAATTGCCGTGTATACCGGTCCGGTAGCAACGGCGTTGACCCGGACACCACGCGGACTGAGCTCGGCCGCCCAACTGCGAGTGAGTGACTCCAATGCCGCCTTGCTGGCTCCGTAGGCGGCGCCGTCAGCAAGCCCGATCTGACCGGCCATACTGCCGACGTTAATGATGGTTCCGCTGCCCCGCGCTGTCATCTTCGGAGCCAGCGCCGCGACCAGAACGTATGGCGCGCGCACGTTGGTGGCAAATAGTCGATCGAAACTGGCCACATCGAGTTCTTCGGTAGGCACATACTCAAAGGCGCCAGCATTATTCACGAGGACATCGACCGGGTCGGATGCCCTCGCGAGCCCCTGCACTTCGCATGCGTTTTCGAGGTGGGCAACGAGGAAGCGTGCTCGACCTCCTTCAGCGATGATGGTGTGTACGACGTGGTCGGCTTGGATAATGTCGCGCCCGTGCACGATGACTTCCGCTCCCAGCCGGCCGAACTCCTCGGCAACCGCCCTGCCAATACCAGATGTGGCACCGGTGACCAGTGCGGTCAGACCATCAAGAGTACGTCTTGTGTCCATTTGTTGTTCCTCACCACAAAAATTCGCTGCGTCTATTGAGCTGACTCCGAGCGCAAGAGCGCGCCGCGATACACGAGTTGGTTCGGCGTCATCGTGCACCGCCACTTGAACGTCCAGACCAGTAATACGGATCGCGTGCAAATAGGTCGCTAGCCGCCGACTCGAAACGGTGGCTTGAGGTCGACCCGACCAGCGCCGCGAGTTCGTGGTTGTCCCGGGCATCCTGGCTGAACTTGGAGTAATCAGCTTCAATATGTCATCTATGGCCCGGCGGCGAACCGAACAGGGGGATTCAATGCTGGCTGGTACTCGAACATCAGCCCGGCAACCGTCACGCAAATCGGAGGACTGCACAAACGAGGACCCCGGTCCTAATCCAGACCTTCGGGGCAGAACTGATCGTGTCACTGCCTTCAGCGCCTTGTCCGGCGAACCGACTCTATCGGATGACTGGACGCCCGCACGAAGTGAGCCGATCGGCCGACGGTCTCGGCCCGATGCCCCAGATCGTGAGCCACGCGGACCGGCCGGAGTGTTTCAGTGAAAGAGAGCCATCGCGTTGCTGGTTGCGTCCAAGCGAAAACCTTCCTGGCCAAGATGCCTGCCGTAAATGCCGACCAGATGTCCATTATCTAGCACGGCTATTGGACGCTGACCACGCCGCAGCGCGTGCTGCGGCATCGACTTTCGTGGACACCCGGCCGATACCCGGCTGGGAGCGAACCGTTCTTGGCGTCGGCGTGATCAGGTTCTGGCGCGACCCGCTCCGGATTGCGGAAACGCGTCGCGATGCATCAGGGGCGACAAGAACGACGCGCGGGTAGCAATTTCTAACGGGTGCCGCTGGCGCACGGACCGCGGGCGTTGGACCCGACTGCCCGACGCGCGCACCGCCGTTGCGTCATGGGCCTCGTCATGCCATGACAACCGTTCATAGCGCGCGACGTCGCGCGGCCACGAGCAACTGTGAGCGTGCGCCAACGCGCGCGACCAACCTCCGATTGAACGAGGCGCCAGCCGTTCACGCTGTGGCGCTGAGCGTCGGCACAAAGCGATAGCCGCGACCCGGTACGGTGGCGATGAAGCGCGGTCGCTTCCAGTCCTTTTGCAGCCGCGCCCGCAGATTGCGAATCTGCCGATCGACGACGTTGCTTTCCGCTACGTAGTCAACCCCCACAGCGCGGCGAGAATCTCTTCGCGGGTGAGCACGCGCCCTGCATTGACCGCGAGCAGGTACAGCAGGCTCTGCTCGAGCGACGTCAGGTGCAGATGGTGCTCGCCCACGCGCACGGTTCGCGCGCGTAATCGCGGCCAGAGACGAGGCGGGGAACAGCCGGCCTTTGTACGCGCTTTCTTGGAGGTGTTGGCCAGTTTGCGTTCGCCCTTCGGCCGGAGGCCGGGTTTCTCGCTCTGCTGGTCTACGCCGATCAACGCCAACTGCCCCATCAGGTGGGCAGTCCCACTGCCGTGGTGACTACTCTCACCAGGGGCGTCAAAACTCAAACTACCTGCCACGGCCTGAACGTCCAAACAGGTACTTTCGCGGAGTGTTGGCAATTGTCTTCCGCGCGGTGGCGCGACCACCATCTATTACATCGGCTGCGCACTCTTGTACGATCTCGCGATCGAGTCTGTCCGCATACCCATGCTGCGCGCGCCTGCGCTTCGCCTGGCGCTGCCGTCGATTGCCCATGACCCAGGCTCGGCCAGCCTGCGGCGTGGAGTGCGCGCCGCGGTCGTTGTGCCGCTGGTGCTCGGCGCGTCGACGCTGCTCGGCGTGCAACAATCCGTCGCCATCTTCCTGGTCTTCGGGGCGATGTCGCTGCTCGTTTTCGCTGACTTTGGTGGCAAAACGCGCTCGCGCGTGAGCGCGTACGCGCTGGCGGCGCTCGCCGGCGTGCCACTCATCGCCATTGGCACGCTCGCGTCGGCAAGCGTGTGGATCGCCGTCGCCGCGTCCGCGCTGGTTGGCTTCGTGTTGTCGGGTCTTTGGATATTCGGCGGGTACTTCCTGAGTGCGCAATCCGCGCTGATGCTGGCATTTATTCTGGCTGTGACCAACGTTGCGCCGATAGAGGCCATTGCGCCGAGGGTGGTCGGCTGGACCGTTGCCGGCGGCGTAGCGGTGATGGCGGGTTGGCTGCTCTGGCCACGCTCGAGCCACGTGGCTCTGCGCGCTCTCGCTGCTTCCGTGATACGCGACGTGGCTGCAACCATAGCGACACCGAGTGAGGGCGCCGACCTCGAGCGTGCGGCTCGCGACCAGTTGGCGACGCTTCGACGCGGCTTCGTCGTCGCCCAGCGTCGACCGTCTGGTGCAACGCGCTGCGATCGGGCGCTTGCGGAGCTGGCGACCGAGCTCGATCGCGCCCTCACCTTCGCCGCGTCGGCCGCGTCCACCATTTCGTCAGCCGCGACGAGCGAAGCTGGGGCACTCCGATCGGCGGTTGTCCTCGCGCTGCAGGCGAGTGCTGCACTGTTGGAAGGCAGCACCAACACGCATGACATCGAGCCACTAGTCACCGCCCGGGACGCGCACCGTGCGGCACTGGACCGCTGGGCGGCCGAAAAACTCGCCGGTGGTGCGAAACCGGACCCGGTGCTGGACGAGTTGGTTGCCGCCCATCCGCTGCGGCTGATGTCGATGATGGCGCTGGCGATAGCCCAGAACGCGGAAGTGATTGCCGGAGTGCCAACCACCGGATCGCCGCCGGAGCTTAGCCGCCGCGGCGTATGGAACGTATTCCGCGAGGAGCTCGCGCTCTCGTCAATCTGGCTGCGCAATAGCTTGCGCACGGGTCTTGGTGTAGCCGTCGCGGTCTTCGTGGCGCGCTCGCTTTCGGTGCCGTTCGCGTTCTGGGTGGTGCTGGGAACACTCTCAGCGCTGCGCGGCAACGTCTCCGCAACCGGCCGGAGTGCCTTACTTGCATTGAGCGGTACCGGGCTAGGAGTGCTGATTGCAGTGCCGTTTGTAGGGCTCACTGGCGGTGGGCCGTGGTTGTGGTGGGTGGTGCTGCCGCTGCTGGTCTTTCTGGCCGCGTACACACCGGCGGCCGTTAACTTTGTCGTCGGTCAGGTT
The DNA here is from genome assembly GCA_036506475.1 of Chloroflexota bacterium. Taxonomy (GTDB): domain Bacteria; phylum Chloroflexota; class UBA6077; order UBA6077; family CF-72; genus CF-72. The sequence continues at coordinate 1,477 of DASXRR010000198.1, read as the reverse complement.
GCCTTCAGCATGCTGGTGGTGGTCCTGTTCAACATCCTGGCGCCGACCGACTGGCACATCGGCCTGGTGCGGGTGGAGGACGCCGCACTCGGTGTGGGCGTTAGCGCGATTGTTGGACTGTTGCTGTGGCCACGTGGCGCTCAGGGTCAGCTGCGCTCGGCGCTGGCGGACCTCTACGACGCTGCCGCGAGTTCGCTATCGTTCAGTTTCCGGCGGATGCTGACTGATGCGAATGAACCCGACGAAGAGGTAAGCAGCTCGCACCGACTCGCTCGGACCGAAGCCATCCGCGCGCAGGAAGTCTTCGAGCAGTTTCTCAACGAGCGAACGCGACAGGCGCCTGGGGTTGACGTGTGGGCGATGCTGCTGAGCAGTGGCAAAGGCTTCTTGTCGATCGGTGATGTGCTCGACTGGCTAGCTGAGCACGGTTATTCGGCGGCGCAGGCAGGCGCGCCCGCGGGGACGCTTGCGACGGTGGCCGATGGTGCGGTTGGGCATATCGTGCGCCTGGCGGAGGAGATGCGCAGCGGTCACCGACTGCGCGTGGCCGATCCCCCGGACGCGTCGGGGACGCTGCGCAGCGCAGCGCTTGCAAGCCTATCCATTCCCGGGCTGTCCAACTCGCAGGAGGTGTTGCGGTCCGCGATCGGACTCGTGTCCGCGGCCGACTGGCTGCAGCAACTGGAGATGCTGCTGCGTGACCTGGAAGCGCCGGTCGCCGCCACGCTGAGGGTGAACTCGACTCCATGGTGGCGTTGACTGTAGACTGCGTACACGGCGATCAGCATGTTTACGACGAGAACGTGCGCCCAGAGCTCCAGGTCCGCGCCATCCGTGAGCTGCAGGATAAGGGGTATCGAGCCGGACGTGTGGAAGGTCGAGGGACTGGGGCGGCACGAAGATTGCCAAGCCGTTGTCGCAGCAGCCCAACGCGACGGTCGCACTGGTGTAGGCTGCATCGTTCTGGGCCGTGGCGAGGCCAAGCAGAACATCGTGGCGCTACTGCGAGTGGGTCCACATCTTCGAGAGCTCACGCGGCAGACTTAGCGACAAGGTCCCGCGATAAAGGACGAAACTCGTCGCATGAAATAGGGCTGGTGATCTCCTAGTCGAATGCCGGAGCGTGTGGGCCGACGTCGCCCACGATGGTGGCACGCCCACGGCCACCTCGCTCGACGAAGAGTGGCCCCATGGTTCCAGGCACCCGCGGTCTGCAGCGGTGGAGGAATTGGCTGAACATCAGGTGGGTGAATTACCTGAACAAATCAGCCGTATCCTGGGTGAATTAATTGAACGCCGACACATTGCAGCCATTGTTCCGGAAATCCGAAGAAGAGCAACACGATCAGCATCGCCGTGATGATCCAAAATACGCGGCTGTGATATGAACTCTGTACTGGGTCTTTGGGTTGTATTCGAGATCATGGATGACGAGCTTCAGCCAGCCATTGCGCACACCGAGGCTGTGCGGATGAGT
>DASXRR010000197.1:0-5782 GCA_036506475.1 Chloroflexota bacterium | reverse complement strand
TGTGCGAGCAGTGGTCACGCACGGCCTGTTTACCGGCGACGCGGTGGAACGGATTCGCGCCTCACCGCTGGAAGAAGTGGTCGTGACTGATACGGTGCCGCTGCCCGCCGCTGCGACGGCCGAGCCGCGCATCCGTCAGGTTTCGGTGGCTCCGCTGTTCGGGGAGGCCATCCGCAGTATCTACGAGGAGACGTCGATCAGCCGGCTGTTTGACTAGCAAGGTCAGCGCGGGGTGGCGCGCCACCGATTGGCGGCGTGTCGCACCTCGAATCAGGCGCATCGTTGTGGGAATCACGGTCTCCTTGCGCTTGTCACGCAGCCCGGCGCATGCCACCCAACCGGTGGCCATATCGACCATGCTCAGCGTGTACAGGAACTGGCCGGCACTACTCCAACCGCAGTGAGCCACCAGATCCATTTCCAGAAACCCAGGCCGAGCATCGCTCCAATCGGCAAACGTGCGGATGGCGATCTGACGTTTGAGTAGTGTGCCGGCCTTCGTCGTGCTGAGGCCACGTCGCTTCTTCGCGTGCTCACGTGAGGCCTTCAGCGCGCGATCGACGGTGGCTGCACTCATGCCAGGCACACGCGTCTGGACGGCGACCGGGAACTCGCGCAGGGCATGCTTGTGGCGCAAGCGACCGAGCAACTCTGGTAGGAAAGGTGCCAGCCGCTTGGAGCAGATGCCGAGGGTGATCAGCCAGCACAGCTGCAGCAGCTCGACCTCGGCTGGCCCGTAGCTCGGCGAGCGCTTTCGCCTTCGCTTGACCGGCACCTCGTCTGGTGGATGCCTGAGCAGCGTGAGCGCGTACTTCCGCGTGTAGCCCTCACCTGGCACACCTGATCAAGGAGCTGGCTCTTCTCGCCTTTGCCGACGTGCGCATACCGCGGCGCCAACGCCCGCACCAGGTCATGCCGACCGGCTCGCTGCACCTCACCGACCTCGCCTTCGATCTAAGGGTGAGCCCCCTCGGACTCGAACCGAGAACGGCGGCTGATCAGGAGCGAGCCGGTTCTTCTTGTGCACGTCCGAGATCAATAATGGACAGAACTAGCACCTGGCGCTCGTGAGGGTCTTCGGCAGCGGGCTCTGCGATGAGGTTCTCGCGGTTTGGATTGACACCGTTCCCGAGTTGCATACACCGCAGCGCGCTGATCCGTTGCGCCCACGTAAGGCACGACCCGACAGAGCCGCCGCCGAATCCACCCAAATCGCCGCATGGCGTGGCCGGGGACTTGCAGGCTCACCTAGTTCGAGAGGAGGAGCGCATGCCACGCGAGATTGGCCGCGACGAGGTGCGCCGCCTGGTTCATCAGCAAGCGCAGCTGGTCGAGGTTCTGCCGGCTGAGGAGTACCAGTAGGAGCACTTGCCAGGCGCCATAAACATCCCGCTCAAGAGCTTGACCCGCGCAGAAGCCGACCGGCGGCTCAATCACGATAGAGCCGTCATCGTCTACTGCAACAACTTCATTTGAGACATGAGCGCGCGGGCCGCGTCGCGGCTCGAAGAGACATTCGGTTTCCGCGACGTCTATCGCTACACGCTGGGAAAGCCGACTGGCTGGCGGCGGGGTTTCCCCGTGAGGGCGAGCTAGCAGCCGTACCGCGCATCGGCGAGGTGGCCAACCGCGACGTCCCCACCTGCGCCCCGAGTGACCACGTCGGCGACATACGCCGTCGTCTGAACGAGTCGGGGGCGGATGCGTGTGCGGTGCTCGGCCGTAGCGGGGTCGTGCTCGGCTTGGCCCGATCGAGGGACGTGCAAGGACATGCCGACGTTACGGTCGAGGAGGTGATGAATCCTGGCCCGGTCACCTATCGCCCGGACACGATCCTGGCCGAGCTCGTCGAGCACTTGCTGCAGAGTCGACCGAAGCCGAACCACGCTCTGGTCACTACTTCCGACGGCCGCCTCGTCGGCATGCTGCACACGGCAGACGCAGAGCGCATCCTCGAGGAGATCCACGCCCGACACGCGCACCACGACCACCATGCGGCATAACGCGAGTTTGTGGCGGCAGGGCTGCGGTGTGGCCGGCATGCGACGGGTTCGAGCGGACGCGCTGGCTACTCTGAGACAATCCCGCACGCGCCCCGCAGCGGCACAAAGTGGGCGCCGGTCAGCACCTTCGCCTCGACCAGCCGGTCGGAGTGCTTCACGAACGCGGTGACGCGCTCATCGCCGCCTGGTCCGATAGGCTGGACGAGCCGACCTCCCTCCACGAGTTGTTCAATCAACGCATCGCTGACTCCGGGCGACGCCGCGGCAACGACAATGCCGTCGTACGGCGCGCGAGCGGGCCAGCCCAATGAGCCGTCACCTGCGACGATCGTCGCATTCCGCACGCCGGCCTGCTCGAGATTGGCGCGCGCCTCCTCGCATAGGTCCGCAAACCACTCGATTGAGATGACTTCGCGGCACAGGCACGCGAGAATTGCCGTCTCGAAGCCTAGCCCGGTGCCGATTTCGAACACGCGCTCGTGGCCCTTCAGCCGCAGTGCCTGGACCATCGTCGCCATCAGCGATGGCTGGGTCGTAACCTGCCCGTGGGCGATTGGCACCGGCATGTCGTAATAGGCAAGATTCCGCGACTCGGGCGGGACGAACGCCTCGCGAGCGACTCGCTCAAAACTCTCGAGCACACGCGGATCGTCGACACCGGCGGTACGCAGGACACGGACGAGATCTTCGCGTTTAGCCGGCGGCATGCCACGAGGTCCGTTCACTGGCAGTGCAGTCCGTATGCCGCCGACGCTTCAATTGGCGTCAGGCACGAAATCGCGCAGGAACTGCACGACCTCATCAATGATCTGGCGGCCGGCGAGCAAGTCGAAATCGTTGTGATCGGCGCCTGGGATGACGACGAACCGTTTCGATCCGCCGGCGGCCTCATAGACGCGACGACTCTGCTCCGCGGGAACGATGCTGTCTCGATCCCCCGCGATGACCAGCACCGGACACCTGACACCGCTAACCTGGTCGAGGACGGGAAATCTGTCTCGCAGGAAGAGGCCGGCTGGGAGGAACGGGTAGTGCACGCGGCCCATGTCGGCCAGTGACGTAAACGGCGACCGCAGGATCAATGCTGCCGGCGGTTCGTCACTCGCCAGTGCAACTGCCACCGCCGCCCCCAACGACTCGCCGAAGTAGACCAACCGACGGGGATCAACGTCATTCCGGGAGACCACGTATCGATGAGCTGCGCGCGCATCGGACACGAGGCCCCGTTCGGATGGGCTACCCGGATTGCCTCCATAGCCACGATAGTCGAACAGCATCACCGACTGGCTCGCCTGAATGAGGGCTTCTGCAAGCGGTGCGCGAAATGAGCGGTCGCCGGCGTTACCGTTGAACACCATGACCGTCGCTCCGCTGCCCGTCCCGGAGGCGGCGAACCAGCCACTCAGGCGCAGGCCATCCCCCGTGTCGAACGTCACATCCTCGGCGCGCGCGAGTGCTGTTGCGGCCGACGGGACGTCCTGCGGAAGCGGAAAGTAGATCATGCGGCGCTGAAGTAGCCACGCGAGTGCCAACGTGACCGCGACCGCTCCGGCGAATATACCTAAGCTCGGAAGAATACGCACCTCCATACCATTATCGGGCGGCCGAGACGACGATGGGGGGCCGTTGTCGGCCGTGCTCGCAGGTGGGCGTTGCGAATCCACGTGGTGAAGTCCTAACACCCGGAGCGGGGCCGCACACTACCGTGCACCCTCACGAACCGACACACTCCGGTGCACTGATTGCACAGTTCACAGTTTAAGCGGAATTGAACGACATCACATTGGCTCCAGGAACGCAGCTGGATGAGCTCGCCGTCGCTTCTGGAGTGCCGCATACAGCGGGCTGTACACCAGCGTGCCTGCCCGCCCGGCGAGCAGGTCGCCCACCGCGTCCCAGCTTCCGCGACCTTATGCGTTCCGTACAGCACGTCTGTGTAGTACTCCTGGGCCTCCAACAGCACGTGCAACAGGTTGGCAAGTGCCACAGCGGCCGCCATTCGTACCGTGCGACGCCAGCCGAAATGCTTGGGCTGCGTTCGACCGCCGCGCATAACCCGCCGCTCGGTGCAGCAGTGTGCGGCATTCGCCGCAAAGTGGCGGAGGAACTCAGTGCTACGACAATTGGTCTATTTCGGCTTGACCGGACTCGGCATGGCCGCTTTGAGTGCTGCGCCTATGGCGCCCGTGGCTTCGGCGCTGTCGGCGCCGCAGACCGTACAGGCTCCGCCGAGCATACAGGCGCATTAACGCCTGCCGCGCGCTCGGTGCCAGCGGCTGCTAACGAAATACACCTGGCCACGTTCTTGTGCTGGCCATTCGCTCGAGAACACACGCGTCAGCTCGTATGCGCAGGGTCAATCGAGAATGCCGTCGCGCCACGCCCGGAACCGGTGCGGCTATGGACGGCGCCTTGGCTACCACTTACTGTGCGCCCACAGAGGCTAGCCAACGTCGAGCTGCGCCTGAAGGCCCCCGCGCGGGTTCTTCCGCCATCACGCGGACCGGTTTGCTAGCGATCGCCTACGAAACGGTCAGGCAGGCCGTGTGCGGACCCCGCGACACGGGTGCCGGGCGGCTGGTAGGGATGCCTGGCTACGGCTGCTTCGTCGAGTGCGACGCCCAGGCCGGGGCCGTGCGGGATGGCGATCTCGCCGTTGACGATTGTCTCAGGGCCGAGGTCCGGACCCTCGCCGAACGCGGACCAGGCGGCCGCGAACAGGAACGGGTATTCGATGGCCCTGATGGCAGGCACGGACGCGGCAAAATGCAGATTGGCCGCCAGTGAAATCGGCCCCGCACACATGTGGGGCACGACGCGCACACCGTAAAACGACGCGAGCTGCGCCATCTGGCGCGCTTCACTGATGCCGCCACACGTGGATGCGTCGGGCTGCAGGACAGCGAGTTGGCCGTGGCGCAGGGCGTCGAGCGCATCCTCGCGCCCAAACAGATGCTCACCGTAGGCGATGGGCACGGGCGACTTGCGCGCCAGCTCCTCGATACCCGCTCGCTCGTTTTGCGGAATCGGCTCCTCGAACCACATGATCCCTAACTCATGCATGCGCTGCGCGATGTGCAAAGCCGTGGGGACGGTGAAGATCTCGCTGCCATCGACCATGAGCTCCACGGCGGGATCAAGCAACGAGCGCAGCTCCGCCAAGACCTCGAGGCCGTGCCGCCAGTCAGGGCCGATACGCACTTTCGCCATGCGCACACCGCGTTCGAGCAGCGGCACGAGAAGGTCAGCCTGATCCGCCGCGGTGCCCTCCTCCGTGAACACACTCGAGGCATACACGGCGATGCGATCGCGCACCCGTCCGAGCACGCTGCTCACCGATTTCCCGGCCCGCTTGCCGACCAGGTCCCACAACGCAATCTCCACCGCGCTGCGGGCTTGCGGCGCGACCCACTGGTCACCCAGCCGCCGCCGCGTAAAGAGCCGCAGCCGATCGGACAGCAGCTCCACGGAACTGATCTCCTGGCCAATCAGTAGTGGAGCATAGGCATCGTCGATGACGGTGGCCAGAACGTTGGCGAACGAGCAGCCATAGCTGTCGCATGCTTCGCCGTAGCCGACCAGATCCTTGTCAGTGTCGATGCGGACGAAGCAATAGGACAGCGGGTCGCGCTCGAACGGGTACGTTGCCGTGAATGGCGTGACCCGAGTTATTTTCATTGCGGTGTACGCGGCTACTGCAGCGTGACGCCGTAGACGCGAAGCTGACCGTCTTTCGCGAGCTGCAACCCCTTGACCTTTTTGCTGACGCCGTAGAATTC
>DASXRR010000196.1:0-2087 GCA_036506475.1 Chloroflexota bacterium | reverse complement strand
CAGCGCGCACAGCAACAGCACGACTAGGCGGTTGTTGAACAGGATGCGCTCGACCAGCGACCCCGAAAGCGGGCTCAGGTCGACTGACAGCGGGCCCGCGCTGGCGCGGCGTGTCGGGTCTGCGATCGTCATTGCGTTGTCTGGCGGTCTTCGACGATCGCCACCCCTTGCATCGTGGCCACCACGAATCGCCGCTCACCAGCGGAGACTACCGCGGTGATCGGCGCGAGCGGCGCCTGGTTGAGAGCAATCAGCTGGTCGTCCTTGCGCTTGAGAAGGAAGCCGGCCTGGTCGCCGAAATAGAGCGCTCCGTCCAGAGTCCGAACGGATGCGGTGATCGTCGCCGCCGTCGGCGAGCGCAGCTGTCCCCACGTTGCGCCGTCATCGGTGCTGAGCCAGGCGTTCCCGCGCAATCCCGCGACCACGATGTCGCGATCGCCCGGCAGTTCAGCGGTCAGGAAGCTTCCGCGATAGGGCGTGTGAATCCTGGTGAACGAGTCTCCGCCGTCGCCCGAGCGAAAGATCATCCCCTGCTCGCCGGCCAGGACCATCCTGGCGCCACGGCGGCGCACTGCGTAGTGGTGCAGCAATTTGGGGTTCTCGAGCCGGTCCATCCAGACCGCCCACTGCGCGCCCGCGTCGGTGGTGGCCAGGGCCAAGCCGTAGGCTCCGACCAGTTCCATCCGATCGCGATCGGTCATGTGCACATCGAGGAACGGCTTGTCCGGACCTTCCTTGATAAGCCGTTGGGCGGCCTCGGCCAGCGCGGCATCACCTCGCCGGCTTGCCGATTCCTGCACCAGAGCGGCCACGCGCCTGCCTTCGAGCCTGAGTGTCCATGAGAGGCCGCCGTCGCCGGTCGTCAGCACCGTGCCGCCATGGCCCACCGCGACGCCGCGTTGGGCATCCGCGAAGCGCACGCTCGTCAGCGTCGCGCTGACCGGCGAAGGCGCCTGCTTCCAGGACGCTCCGAGATCGTCGGAGTAGACGATCACGCCGCGCTCGCCGACCGCCACCAGCCGCTTTCCAGCCGTCGCCACGCCGAGCAGCACGGCACGCTCGGGATTGCCGACTGGCAGCGCTGGTCGGGCCAGCACGTCGCGCGGCAGCGGTGCGGCGTGCAGTACGCCGCAACCGAGGGCAAAGCCCAGCACCGAGCGCCGCGCGATGGCGCTCCTGCTCATTGAGAGATTCATGTCAGTGCCTTATTCCGCTGCGAAGCGCCGAAGGCGCCTCGGGGGTGGCTTCAATTCAGCGCAGGCTGTCACCGGTGAGCGCGTCCGGGGAGAAGTGGCTCTCCGGCTTGCGCGGACGCCAGACATGCTGGCCGGTCTTGCTGTTCATCACGGGGCCGACCACTGCCGTGCCCGAGATCAGATCATTGAAGCCGATGGTGCCGGGCACCACGCCGGGTAGCTCGGGCGCGACGAACACATGCGTCCAGACCATGCGCCACAACTGGCCGTTGGCATCCCAGCGGTCTCCCAGCACACAAATCCACGTGTCCTCGTCGCAGTAGTACCGGCCCTTCGGCGTCTGGTGGCGCTGGCCCGCCCGCACATTGGCCTCCACGATCCAGACGCGATGCAGCTCCCACCTCACGTGGTCCGGATTCAGGTGGGACCTGCCCAGCACCTCGGCATCCGTCTTGGGCTGCAAGGACTTGTTGGTGTTGTAGGGGATGTACATCTCCTTCTTGCCCACCAACTTCCAATCGAAGCGGTCGTTCCGCCCTGCGAAGGTGTAGGTCTCGTCGAGCGTCATCAGCCCTGCCGCGGCCGGCGCGGGGGTGTCGCAGCAGCCGTTGGGCAGCATGCGCACGCGGCGCTGGCCCGAGAGGTACACCCAGGTTTGCGACTTCTCGTTGGTCGTGCTCTGGTGTGTCAGGATCGCCTCGCCCACCTTGATGGGCGGGCCGACATTGACGTTGCGCAACTGCCAGTAGGTGCCGGAGCCCTTTTCGAACTCGTCGGCCGAGCCTTCCTTGAAGTAATACGGGTTCTGCATGTCGGTCGTCGTGTCCGAGATCAGCACGGTGCGTCCATCGGGCTGCAGCACATACCAGTTGCCCTCGATGTGGGCCGACT
>DASXRR010000195.1:0-64480 GCA_036506475.1 Chloroflexota bacterium | reverse complement strand
AATTGCTAGCACTCGAGATGTTGCGGCTGCGCGGCGACGCTGGCGCGACGATCGGCGAACTCGCTCTGATTTACGAGCAGCAAAACGTCAAACGCGCACTTGCGGCTGGCCAACAGCCGTTTCGTACGCCCGAGGATTGGATCACATGGCCAATGGTGGTGGATCTCGTGACTCGCGACATTGAAGCGCGCTTCCGCATCACAGCGAAAGGCGAAGGATTCCTGGGATTCATCCGCTTTCACTCAATGACCTTCGACCGACCGTTCTAGCGCAGCTGCATGTGTCCGCATCGACAGGCGCATCGGATCGATGTGAGATCTGTGCCATTGCACTGTGTCTTCGGGTCCCGCGAGCGGTGATACAGTAGACAGGGCTCGCTTTCCGAGCGCCCTCCGGCAAGTGCTGCGAGGGTGCCTATGCAGGAATCACCAGCGGGTGGTCGCGCAAGATTCAAGCTCCGCCAGCACATAATTGCGCTGGCGACCAGGTCACTCGAAGAGTTCCGCTGTCAGTCGTTCTGGGCCGACGACGACACAGGCTACGTGTGGGCGGAGGAGCTCGCCGATCGGCTCGGCCGCCTGGTACAGCTGGTCGATTGCGCCGACCCATGTCCATGACGGTGCCCCTCGGTGTGCAGCAAAACGTGCAGCAACCCCGATACCCGCGCCTGACCACCGGTAGCCAGGTGGCCACCGAGTCAAGATCAGGTCAGACGGCCATAGCCGCTAGAAACCACCCCTAGCCGCCGCGCAGCATAATCCCACCCTCTCCGCCCACGATTACTTCTTCATGATTGGCGGCTCGCCGGCGCCAGTGTGCTGGCCGATGCGGCGCTTGGCTTCCTGCTCCTGAGTGCCACTGATGGTGTTATCGGGAGGCCGCCCACCACCACCCGTAGGTGGGTTCATCGTGTTTTTGGCCGCGGAATCCTTGTGCGAGCCTTTGACGTTGGTGTGCTTGGCTTTGGGCATGCGCCAGGTCGGCGCAGACCCTATGCCAGCGTTGGCTTCTCGATGAGCCGTTCGAACAGATGCCGGTCTTTAGTCGGCGTCCGTGGCCTCGATCAGGCGGACGATGTGCGCCTTGTTGACCGCCACGAACGAGACTCGGTTGACGGACCCGTTCGGCTCGGTCACCAGCGCATCGGTCATGGCCACGAAGCTCTCGGCCTGGCGATTCAGGTAGTCAAGTGTGCGCGTGCCGGGTGCGCGGTGCAGCTGACCGCGGACCATGCTGCCATCTACGAGCAGCAGCGCTACTTCTTGCAGATCGCGTGGGCGGGCCTCATTCGAAGATGTCGCCATCCGCCCGGACAAGCCGAGCGCGCGTTCGGACAGACTGGTCATGCGCTCCTCCGCAGTAGACGCATCCCGAGTCCACGATGCTGCTCGCGCTGGATGGGCGGCTGCTCGCGGCCCGCGACAAGCTCGACAATGGCGGCCAGATCCTGGGTAATGCGTTCGCGTCGAGTCGGATCCATCGCAATCAGTGTCGTGCCCTCGTTGACCGCGTCGAGCATCATCCGCCCAGCGCTGACGACGCCGCTGCCAACCGGGATGCCGAGCGTGCGCTGCAGCGCCTCGGCGCCGATGCCGCTGTTCGAGCGGTTCAGCACCAGCGTGAGCTTGTCGGTGTACCGTAGTCGCTCGGCCAGGCCGAGGAAGCGCGCCGTGTTGTGCAGTGCACCCATTTCAGGCGTGACGACCAGCAGGATGCGCGTCGCCGCTTCGAGCAAGTCCAGGTTCAGCTCGTCGAGCGACGACTGGGTGTCAACCACGACATGCTCGTACAGTGAGCGATAGCGGTCGATTGCTTCGACGAACGAGCGCAACCGCAGCTTCTCGACGCTCAGGGGATCGGGCGGCCGCAGCAGAACCGAAGCGCCGGACGAGTGCTGCACGACCGCCTTGGGCAGCGCGAACAGGTCGGGATCGTCGGTGCCGCACACGTCGAAGCTGCTGCGGCTCGAGGTCAGGTTGAGCAGCACGCCGATGTCCCCGAACCACAGGTCCGCGTCGACGAGCAACGTCTGAAATCCGTACATGGTGGCCAGGCCGACCGCCAGATTGGCGGCGATGGTGCTCTTGCCCGAGCCGCCCTTAACCGAGAAGACCACGGTCAGCTCACCACGCGGGTCGTCAACCTTCAGGTCGAGTGGGCCGTGGGCCGGCTGGATGGGCGCGACTGGCGAGGGCATCGGCAGGGTAAAGCCAGCGGACAGCACGAGCGCCTTGATGCGCAGCGCGAGCACGGACGGGGTGATCGGCTTGCGTGCAAACTCCTCTGCCTTATCGCGCTGAGTGTCGCTCGGTACGCCCGAGACTGCCGATTCGGGCAGCAGCACCAGCAGCGGCACGGTGCGCAAACGCTCGAAGACGTCGTCGATCGGGAAAGCCGGATCGGCGCCCACTTCGCCGTCGTAGACAGCGACGACCTGGTCGTCCTTGCCGCTCGAGAGAGCGCGCTGAAGCTCACGCGCGTTGGAGACCGTGCGCGACGTGATGCCGTCGCTCTGCAGACTCGCGGCGACCAGCTTGACATCCGGATCCCGTGTCACGAGGAGAACGGTGAGGGTCGTACCTGACATTGCCTACTCCCCTAGATCATCGGCGCGATGCGCGGCTTCTTGAATTGGTTCAGCGGTTCTCGCCGGCGGTAGAATGGGCATGGCCGTGCTAGACGGCGGAGTAGCGGTCCGTTGTAACCCGAAACCCGCTCTAGCGGGGTTGAAGTCCCGTTCGAGGTCGTGTGTTGACCGCCCGACAGCGGGCAGCGCAGCGTAGACGGCCTGGTCCTGCGCGGCGACGACCTTCGAACCCTGTCAGGTCCGGAAGGAAGCAGCAGTAAGGAGTGCTCGTCGGGTGCCGCAGGGGCGCCGGGCCCGAGCTAGCGGGTCCGCGGCTGTGGTGGCGCACCGATCGACAACGGGTGCACGGCCAACTTCGTTCGTCTCGAGAGCGCCTCCACGCCCTGGGCTTACGCCCTCGGCGCGGCCTCTCGCAGTCGTTTCTCGACGACGTACGTGTCGCCGCCACGATCGTTCGTGCCGCGCACCTCGACCCTGAGGACGAGGTCCTGGAAGTCGGGCCGGGCCTGGGGATATTGACCGACAGACTGGTCAATGCTGCCCGCCGCGTGGTCGCGGTCGAGCTCGATGCGCACCTGGCCGAGCAGCTCAGCGCACCGAATCTGCACGTGATCGTTGGCGACATCCTGCAGACCGAAATCAGGGCATTGTTCGACCGGCCGTTCGTGGTCGTAGCGAACCTGCCGTACCACATCACCTCGCCCGCGATTCGCCATCTCCTGGCCGCCCAGCCGAAGCGCGTGGTGATCATGACCCAACGCGAGGTCGCCGAACGCATTGCCGCCCAGCCCGGCCAGATGAGCGCGCTGGCCGTGGCGGTCCAGGTCCAGGCGACGGTGCGCCTGGTGCGGACGGTGCCCGCGAGCGCGTTTTTTCCGAAACCGAAGGTTGACTCAGCAGTGCTGGTGCTGGAGCCTCGACCAAAGCCACTCGTCGACGACCTCGGCGCGTTCACCGCCCTCGTGCAGGCAGGCTTCAAGCAGCCCCGCAAACAGCTCGCCAACTCACTGGCCGACGGACTGCAGATCGACAAACCGGCGGCGATTGCTCGTTTGACGCACGCCGGCATCGATCCGACACATAGAGCGCAAGAGCTAGCGGTTGAAGATTGGCTGCGCCTGAGCTGAATGATCTACCGCACGTACGCCAAGATCAACTTGACCCTCGAGGTGCTGGGCAAGCGCAGCGACGGCTATCACGATCTGGCCAGTTTGACCCACACCATCGGCCTCGCCGACGACCTGTACGTCGAGCCGGCCGACGAGATCCTTACCCGCGTCGAAGGCCTCGAACTCATCCAGAACAACCTGGTGACCCGCGCGGCGCACGTGCTCGCCGCCGAAACATACACCCGCGCGGGCGCCGAGCTCACCCTGGTGAAGCGCATCCCGACCGCGGCTGGTCTCGGCGGTGGTTCGAGCGACGCGGCCACGACCCTGGTCGCGCTCAACCGGCTGTGGCAGACGCGGCTGGGTTATCACGCGCTTATGCGCCTCGCGGCGCAGCTCGGTTCGGACGTGCCGTTCTTCGTTCGCGGCGGCGCCGCTGTGCTGCGCGGACGCGGCGACGATCTGCAAGCGTTAGCGCCGCTGCCGGTGCAGTGGCTGATGCTGGCCATTCCTGAGGCCAGACTGACCAACAAGACTGCCACCCTCTACGACGCACTCCTGCCGAGTGACTTCTCCTCGGGCGCAGCCACAGCAGCGCTTGCCGCACGGCTGGCCCAGGGCGGGTCACTCGACAACGACGGGCTGGTCAATGCGTTCGCGCGGCCAGCACGGGCAGTGTTTCCTGGCCTCGGCGAGACGTGGCAGCGGTTGGAGGGGAGAACGGGCCAGCGATTTCACCTGTCGGGCGCTGGCCCCGCCTTGTTTACCCTGGCGTCAGACCGAGCAGACGCCCGGCGGCTGGCGAATCAGGCCAACGCGCAAGGCATGACAGCATATGCCGTTCGGACAGTGCGCCATGCGCGAGTGTCGGTTAGGCTCAACGAGCGTGCTCGTATCGAGTACCCTTAGGACGAACGCTCGCCGTTCCAGTGCCCGATCGTCCAATGGTAGGACGGCGGACTTTGGATCCGTTAATCCAGGTTCGAGTCCTGGTCGGGCAGCCTCTTACGCTACGTGAGCATTTCTCGCAAGACACCGTCAGATTCGGGGGACCCGCCAAGTACCGGCGCCCTGACCGCGGCAGTTCTGGCCGCTGGGCAGGGGACTCGCATGCGGTCGGCGCGGCCCAAGATGCTGCACAGCCTTGCCGGCCGGCCGCTGATCGAGCGTGTGCTCGATCTCGTCAATCAGGCCGGTGCCAGCTCGACGGTTGTCGTTCTTGGCCACCAGGCCGACCAGGTACGGCGCGCATTGCCCGAGTCGGTCGATACGGTGCTGCAGGAACCGCAGCTGGGAACTGGGCATGCGGTCCAAATCGCCGCCGAACGGATCCAAGCGACCGGCGCCGATCGGTTGCTGGTGCATCTGGGCGACGTGGCATTGGTTCGAGCGCGCAGCTTGCGGCGCCTGGTCGCGGCGGGCGTCGGGCCCGACTCACCGGTCGCATTGCTGAGCGCCGAAGTAGGCAATCCGCATGGCTACGGCCGTGTCATCCGAGCCGCTGATGGCGGCGTCGAGCGGATGGTCGAAGAGGCTGATGCCTCGCCCCAGGAGCGCGCTGTGCGCGAGATCTGGAGCGGCTCGATGCTGTTCTGGACACCATGGCTATGGCAGCACCTGTCGGAGCTGCCGCGCAGCCCAAAAGGCGAGTACTACCTGCCCGAGCTGGTCAATCTGGCCCGCGCAGCTGGCCTCGGTGTGCGCGCGGTGCTGACCGAAGATGAACAGGAGGTGCACGGCGTGAACGACAGGCTCCAACTGGCCGAGGCCGATGCGATCATGCGCCGCCGCACTCTGGACGAGCTCATGCTGGCCGGCGTGACCATCGTGGACCCGGCTACGACGTACATCGAGCCCGAGGTCAGCATCGAACCGGACGTGGTGATCCAGCCGGGCTGCCATCTGCGCGGTCGCACCCACGTTGCCCGCGACAGTGAGATCGGACCCAACACCTACATCGTCGACGCGCAGGTTGGGGCCGCTAGCCGGGTGTGGTTCTCGGTCGTCGAGAGCGCAACGATCGGCGAGCGCGTGTCGATCGGTCCGTTCAGTCATGTGCGGCCTGGCGCGGTCATCGAGGACGGCGCGACCCTCGGCAACTACGCGGAAGTGAAGAACAGCCGCATCGGCGCTGGCACCCAGATGCACCATTTCGCCTACGTTGGCGATGCCGATATTGGCGAGCGCGTGAATGTCGCAGCGGGCACGATCACCGTCAACTTCAGCTCGGAAACGGGCGAAAAGAGCCGCACCGTGGTCGAGGACGATGCCTCGCTGGGCGCCGATACGCTCCTGGTTGCGCCAGTCCACATTGGCGCCGGGGCGATGACAGGCGCCGGCGCCGTCGTCACCCACGACATTCCATCAGGCGAGGTCTGGCTCGGTGCGCCAGCACGACCCTTTCGGCGGCGCGAGGGCTATTCGGATCGAAAGATGGATAGCGCCACATGAGTGACGTTCGCGTCATCGTCTTCGGCGTTGCGGCACTGATCCTGTTTCTATCGGCGACCGCGCAAGCGGCGCTGGTGTATATCGATCGCGCTCGATTGCGGCACATGCTCGACGAGGGCACGCCGCGCGCAAACGCGCTCATGCGCTTGCTAGACGAGCCGTCGAGCAGCCTGTCGACGATCTTGTTCGTCTACACCATCGCCCTGGTGGCCGCGGCGGCGACCGGGTTCTGGATTGACCTGGACGTATGGTTCACCAGCGCGCCCTGGCTGGCCCTGCTGTTAGCGCTGGTCGAGATGATCGTTTTGCTACTCGTGCAGTTCCTCGGCCGAGTGTTCGCGGTGTCCCGACCGGAAAACGTCGCCCTCACCTTCGTCAGGCCAGTCGAAATCCTCAACCGCATCTTGCTGCCCATCCTGCTGCCACTGAATGCCCTCGAGCGGGCGCTGCGGCGCATGCTCGGCGTGGCGCGTGGCATGACCGCGGCGGATGCCGAAGACCGGCTGCGCCACCTGGTCGAGGGCAACGCCGATCTCGAGGAGGACGAGCGCGAGATGATCGCCAGCGTGATCGAGCTGGGCGAGCAGCCGGTGCGCGAAATCATGGTTCCGCGCATCGACATCGTGGCTGCGCCGGACGCGGCGACCGTGCGCGACGTGCTCGATCGCATCATCGACAGCGGCCACTCGCGCGTTCCGATCTTCGACGAAACGATCGACAACATCATCGGCGTGGTCTACGCCAAGGACCTGCTGCGCCACTTGCGCGAGGGCACCCAGGACGCACCGGTCAAGCCGCTGGCGCGTGAGCCATCGTTCGTACCCGAGACCAAGAAGGTCGACGAGCTGCTGCACGAGATGCAGCAAAAGCGCGTCCACCTGGCGATAGTCGTCGACGAATACGGTGGCACGGCCGGCCTGATCAGCATCGAGGATCTGATCGAGGAGATCGTCGGCGAGATCCAGGATGAGTACGACGTCGAAGAAGCCATGATCGAAGAGGTCAGCGACAGCGAAGCGGTGTTCGACGCACGGGTAAGCATCCGCGATGTCAACGACACGCTCGACCTGGACATCGACGACGAGGACTTCGACACGCTCGGCGGCTTGCTGTACCACGAGCTGGGCAAAGTGCCTGACGCGGGGGACGAGGTGCGCGTCGACGGCGCCGTCGTCACTGTTCTGACAACCACCGGGCGAAGGGTACGCAAGGTGCGCGTGACCAAAGTGCCGCCCGCCCCCGTGCCCGCCGAACGCTGAGCGGCTGGGCTATAGTTCGCCCGGATGACCCGCCTGCAGTGGATTTACGTGATCATCGGCCTGCTGGTCGTCATCAGCTTCGTCCTGCCGACCATCATGACCGGTCGGTGAGCACCCGGCTCAGCCGTCTGGCGCGCTACCGCGCGGCGCGCGAGCGAGTCTTGCCGAGGGTCTCGATGCGTGCCTTCGAAGGACTGGTGGCCGACGCGCTGAATGACCTGCCGCCATACGTCCAGGAACGACTCGAGAACGTGGCCGTCCTGGTCGAGCCGTGGCCGCGTGCCGAACGCGTAGCGGCCATGGGCTATGACGAAGACATTGACCTGCTCGGCCTGTACGAGGGCATCAGCAAGCTCAACCGCTCCTCCGGCTACCACCTCGTGACCCCGGACCGCATTACGCTGTTCTGGCGCCCGCTGATCGAGGAAGTCGGCGATGGCGGCAACGCTGCGCTCAAGCGCGAAATCCGTAAGACCGTCATTCACGAGGTCGCGCATCACTTCGGCATCGACGATGACGAGCTGGAGCGCCTGGGCGGATGACGCTGCACGTCGACGTGCTGACCATCTTCCCGCACATGTTTCCGGGCCCGCTCGGCGACAGCATTACTGGCCGTGCACTCGCCCAGGGACTGCTGACGCTACGCGCGGTCGATATCCGCGCTTTCACGACCGATCGGCATCGCACCGTCGACGACTATCCGTATGGCGGCGGGCCAGGCATGGTGATGCGCCCAGGCCCGCTGATCGAGGCGATCGAGTCGGTCCGCCAGCCTGAATCGCGGGTCATCTTGCTCACGCCCACCGGGCGCACGTTCAGCCAGGACATCGCCCACGACCTGGCCGCGGAGGAGCACCTGGTGTTCGTGTGCGGACGGTACGAGGGCGTCGACGAACGCGTGCGCATGGTCAGCGGCGCAGAAGAGCTCTCGATCGGCGATTTCATCCTGACCGGCGGCGAGCTACCGGCCATGGTCGTCCTCGATGCGGTGATACGCCTGTTGCCAGGCACCCTGAGCTCGAGCGACGCCTGGCGCGATGAGTCGCATACGGGCGGGCTGCTCGAATATCCGCACTACACGCGGCCGCCCGAATATCGCGGCCTGCGCGTACCGGACATTCTGCTGTCGGGTCACCATGCGCTGGTCGCAGCCTGGCGCAGACGCCAGGCGCTCGAGCGAACACGCGAACGGCGGCCAGACCTGCTCACGAAAGAGCAGCTGGCCGAGCTCGGCGAATGATAGAATCGGTTGCGGAAGGGGAGTAGCGAGCGGGCGCAGTTCGCGAGAATGGAAGCCCGCTACACCGCGGTCGTCAACACGGGTCCGACAGTGTCGCCCCGGCCGCGGTGGGCGCCTCAGGGCGCTCACGCAAGACCTTCCACGATCGCCTCACTCGGAGGTGGCCGTGGAGGTGCGTCCAGTGTTGTGCGACTCCTCTCGGTCACCTTCCGAGGGGGCGTGTCAGGAAGGGACGCGTCTCGGTAAATGGATCTCTCGCCCGTCTGGAGCATCCTCGTGGTGCTGCTGCTCGTGCTGGCCAACGGCTTCTTCGTGGCGGCGGAGTTCGCCCTCGTCACCGCCCGCGGGACGCGCCTCGAACAACTCGCCGCTGACGGCAATCGGGCAGCCCGGCTGGTTTTGCGCGCGCAGGCTGACCCCAATCGATTCATCTCCGCCGCTCAGCTCGGCATCACCGTGGCCAGCCTGCTGCTCGGCTGGATCGGCGAGGAAACGTTCGCGGCGCTACTCTATCCGCCGTTGAGCTATGTTCTGCCCGAAGCGGGCGCGTGGCTCACGGCACATGGCGTGGCATCGGTGCTGGCACTGGCGCTAATCACGTTTTTGCACATCTCACTCGGCGAGCAGGTACCGAAGATGCTCGCCTTACAACGCGCTGAATCCGTGGTCTTGTTCGCCGCGCCGCCGACCGAGGTCGTGGCCACCGTGTTCCGGCCCTTCATCGCCGTGCTGTATGGCTTCACGAACGTGGTACTGCGCGCGCTCGGACTCGAGTTTCGCGCTGAAGAGCACGCCGTGCATTCGCCCGAGGAGGTGCGCTTGCTGGTACGCCGCAGCGGTCTCTCGGCCGAGGAACGGCAGCTGCTCGATCGCGCCTTTGGGTTTACCGAAGTCAGCGCCGGCGAGGTCATGGTGCCGCGCACAGAGGTCATCGCGATTCCGATCCATGCGTCGCCCGAAGAGGTGGTCGGGACGGTCCGGCGCCATCGGCACACACGCTATCCGGTTTTCGAAGGCAGCATTGACAACGTGGTCGGCGTGCTCTCGGCCAAGGATCTGGTCGGCCTGGCGCATCCGTTCGAGCTGCGGCGCATGCTGCGCCTGCCGGTGCTTGTGCCCACCGGCGCCGAGGCATCGGAAGTCGTCGCGGGCATGCGTTCAGCTCGCCAGCCACTCGCCGTGGTGCTGGATGAATTCGGCGGTACAGCCGGCATCGTCACCTTGCACGACTTGAGCGCGCGTCTCTTTGGCGAGATTGGTGACGAGCACGCTGCACCCACGCACCAGCTGCGCGTATTGGCCGAAGGCCTGGTCATCGCCGACGGCTTGATGCTGATCGAGGACGTCAACGAGCAGTTGGGCGCGCGATTGGATGCCAGCGAGGTGGACACGCTGGGCGGCCTGGTGTTCGCACGGCTCGGCCGCCGCGCTCGCGTTGGCGACACAGTGGCCGTTGGCAGCGGTTACGAGGCACGTGTCGAGCGCATGGATGGTCTGCGCATCGCAAGTGTGCGCTTGCAACGCGCACACGAGGCGTCCGCCTGAAGCGTCTTGCGCACTATCGGGACTAAAGTCACTTCAAGGCCCGTCCGAATTCGGCTATAGTCCGCCACTCCCTGGCGAGGGTTGAGAGAAGCACATGAGTCAATCTGACTGGGTGCCGGCGGAGGTACCCCTCGACCGGCCGAACGTGGCCCGTATGTACGACTACTTCCTGGGCGGCGCCCACAATTTCGCCGTCGATCGCGAAGCGGCCCAACAACTGTTCTCGATCTACCCTGACCTGCCGCTGGTAGCGCAAGTCAATCGCGCTATGCTGCGCCGCGCCGTGCACTTCCTGGTCGGCGAAGGCATCACTCAGTTTCTGGACGTCGGCTCGGGCATTCCCACGGCGGGCAATGTCCATGAAGTCGCGCAGCGCATCAATCCCCAGGCCCGCGTCGCGTACGTCGACGTCGAGCCAGTGGCAGTCGCCCACAGCCGAGCGATCCTGCGCGATGTGCCAAACACCGTCGCCGTCCAGGGTGACGCACGCGCACCACAGGACGTGCTCGGTCACCCTGATGTTCGGCGCCTGCTCGATTTCGATCAGCCAATGGCCGTCCTGCTGCTCGCCCTACTGCATTTCGTGCCGGA
The DNA here is from genome assembly GCA_036506475.1 of Chloroflexota bacterium. Lineage (GTDB taxonomy): Bacteria > Chloroflexota > UBA6077 > UBA6077 > CF-72 > CF-72. The sequence goes on along the minus strand of DASXRR010000195.1, from coordinate 53,698 downwards.
CGAAGATGAGGCTCGCCACATCGTGCGCTCGTTTCGGGATGCGTTGCCATCCGGCAGCTACGTCGTGATCACCCATGCGACGACGGAGCGCATCGAGGCCAGCGGCCGCGAGCGTGTCGAAGAGCTGTACCGCAATGCCAGCAGTCCCTTTCACTTTCGTACCCGCGACCAGATTGAAGGTCTGTTCGAAGGCCTGCAGATGATCGAGCCGGGCCTCGTGTACATTCCGCTGTGGCGTCCCGAGGGTGACGATGATCTGTTCCTCGATCAGCCAGATCGAAGCAATGGGTACGCCGGTGTCGCGCGCAAACCGTAGGCGCTGGTCCCGCTAAGGATGAGCTCGTCGTCGCCCGGCCAGGACGTCCACACCCAGCTCGCCGAGCGCCGAGCCGTGCTCGCCGACAGCTGGCGCCGTGCGCTCGACCGAACGAGCTATGTGCCATTGAGCGCGGCCGAGCTGCGCGAGCAGTTCGCGCTGCTTGCTGAGCAAGTGATCGTCGCACTGCGGTCCGAAACCGAGACCAACGAAATCGCGCGCCAGATCGGCCGCTCGCTGGTCGCCATCGGCTATGCGTCGCCCGACGCGCTCGGGCAGACCCAGGCAGTACTGAGTCTCGGCCTCCTCGACGGGCTGGAAGCCGATGAGGCGCGTGCCCTTGAAACGCGCCTGGCCGGCCTGCTGGCAGGCGTCGCGGCTGGTTTCGCGCACGCGGCACGCGATCGCGTGCTGGCCGAGCAAGAAGCCAGCCACGCGGCGGTGCTAGCGGAAAATCGTCGCGCCGGTGAGGCGCTGCGTCGACAGGCAGCGCTGCTCGACCTCGCGCCAGACGGCATCATCGTGCGCACGCTGGATGCGCGCACCGTGTTCTGGAACCGTGGCGCTGAGGTGATGTACGGGTGGTCGCGCGCCGAAGCCCTCGGCCAAACCACCCACGAGCTGCTGCGCACCCAGTTTCCCTGCCCACTCTCCGAGATCGAGCGACAGGTCCTCGAGGTGGGACATTGGGAGGGCGAGCTCGTCCACACTTGCCGCGACGGCTCGACGATCGTCGTCGCCAGCCGTTGGGCGCTTCAGGCAGAGGAAGAAGGTCATCCGCTGGCCATCCTCGAGATCAATACCGACATCACCGTACGCAAGGAGATCGAGGCAACCTTGCGCCAGCGCGAGGCGAGCCTCGAGACCGCCCAATCGATGGCCCATCTCGGCAGTTGGGAGTGGTATCCCGCCAACAACATCGGCTTCTGGACACCCGAGCTGTATCGTCTACTGGGCTACGCCGATGGACAAGGGGAGGCAACCCCCGAAGCCTTCCTGCGCGCAGTCCACCCCGAAGACCAGGGCCGTCTCGCGCGAGCGGTCCAGGAGACGTATCGAGGTCGGCCCAGCATTGTCGAGCATCGGGTGCTCGGGCCGGACGGGGTTGAACGGATCGTGCAATCCCAGAGTGACGTCGAGCGCGATGCCAATGGCATGCCCGTGCGCTTCTTCGGCACGGTGCTCGACGTCACCGAGCGCCGTCGCGTCGAGGCGGAGCGGCTGCAGCTCCTGGCCGAACAATCCGCCCGCGCGCAGGCCGAGGCGGCGCAGGAGCGCTTTGCCTTCCTGGCCGAGGCGAGTACGCGCCTGGCATCGTCGCTCGACTACGAGGTCACGCTACGCAACGTGGCTGAGCTAGCCGTGCCTACGCTTGCCGACGCGTGCACCGTGGACATGCTTCTCGACGATGCGCAGGTCCGCCGCGTGGCGACGACGAGTGGCGATACAAAGCCCGACGACGAGCTCGACCGTGCGTGGACGCCGGACTTCGCGCCCGAGCCGCTGGTGCGTGTGTTGGACACTGGACGATCGGCGCTGTACCACGACCTGGACTTGTTCGAGGGGGAAGTGCTGTCCGGGCTGCGTGCCCTGGGCATCCGCTCGATGATGGTCGTACCGCTGCTGGCGCGCGGCCGCGTGCTCGGCGCAATCACCTGTTTTGGGTTTGCCGGCCGCCCCGCGTATACGTCGATCGAGCAGGCGCTGGCCGAAGAGCTCGGTCGCCGCTGCGGCCTGGCCATCGACAACGCGCGCTTGCACGCGGAAGCGCAACGAGCAACTCGGTTGCGCGACGAGTTCTTGTCGGTAGCGGCGCACGAGCTGAAGACTCCGATGACCACACTGCGCGGCTACGCGCAGCTGCTTGGTCGGGCGTTGTTGGGCGGCGAAGCACCGACCCCAGCGCTACTTGCGCGCAGTGTCAAGGCTATTGACGCCCAATCGGAGAAGCTGGTGACGCTGACCGAGCAGCTACTCGACGTATCGCGCATCGAGGCGGGCAAGCTGCGGCTCGAGCGACGCACGGTCGACCTGGTCGAGCTGGTCGGCGGCATCGTTTCGGCGATCCAGGAGACGACTGATCGGCATACGTTGACCTTTACGGCGCCTGGGGCGGCGTTACTGCTGGTGGATCCCATGCGGCTGGAGCAGGTGGTCAGCAACCTGGTGGGCAACGCGGTGAAGTACAGTCCGCACGGCGGTCCGATCTCGGTCGTGCTGGAGCATCTCGAGTCAGGCGGCGTGCGCCTCGAGGTGCGCGATTGGGGCCTGGGCATCCCACCTGAGCGGCGCGAGAGTTTGTTCGATCGCTTCTATCAGGCCCATGGCGACGGCCACTTCGGCGGGCTCGGCCTCGGCCTGTATGTCAGCAAGCAGATCGTCGAGCTGCACGGCGGGTCGATCGAGGCGGAGTTCCCGTCCGACGGCGGCTGTCAGTTTGTGGTGACGCTGCCCGAGGCTTCTTCCAGCTCGCGCGACGCGGCCTGAGGTATTCTCGTTTTCGCTTTAGCGCTTGGCGTGTTGGGCGACGACGGACAGTAAGTCGTCGAGCTCAAACGGCTTGCCGAGATAGGCGTCTGCGTTGATCTGTGCCGCGCGCTGGGCGGCGTCCTGGGCCGCGGTCAGGACGACGATTGGCGCGTGCGGGCCGGGCTGCTGGCGATACGCTTCGGCGAACGCCCAACCGTCCATTACCGGCATGCGCATGTCCAGCAGCACCACGTCGACTGCCTCGCGGGTCACCTCTTCGAGTGCCACGGCGCCGTTGCTCGCGGTCGTCACACGGTAACCCTCGTTCTCGAGCACCAGCGCAACGAACTCGCGAATCTCCTGGTGATCCTCGACGACAAGTACGTGTTCAGCGGCCATCATGCGTTGCAGCCGGCTGAGCCGTTCAGCCGATGCCTTAGCCTACCCGATGGCCGGCTGCCCAAGCTCAATCTTGATCAAATCCATTTCATGGACGTTGCGCGTTGGAGCTAGTCCTGATCCGCCACGCGGCTGTCTCGATCACACCAGAGGTTCCACCTTCGGAATGGCCACTCGCCGAAGCCGGCGCCGAGGCGGCCTCGGCATTGGCTCAACTGCCAGCCGTTCGGCGCGTCACGCTGTTCGCCCACAGCCCCGCGGTGAAAGCCCGCGCCACCGCGCAAGCGCTCGCCCAGCACCGCCCGCTTCTCGAGATTCCCGGCCTCGCCGAGTTGGACCGCTCCGCCGCTGGATGGGTCGGCGATCAGCAGGCGTATGTAGCCTTGGTGCACGAGATCTTCGCCCACCCCGAGCGCAGCATCCGTGGCTGCGAGCCAGCGTCCGCCGCCCAGGCGCGCATCTCCTCGGCCATCTCGGCGCTCGTCCACGACCACCCCGAGCAGCGCATCGCCGTGGTTTCGCACGGCATCGTCCTCAGCCTCTATCTCGCGCACCTGCGCGGCACCGCTCAGGCCGACGTCGAAGAGTGGCAGCGCATCGCCCTGCCCGACGTCGCCGTCGTCGACCTTATAGAGCGCACCGTCGTGTCCCCATGGCGCTCACTGCTCGGTATGTAGGCTCCGCGCATAATCGGCGACGGCCAACTCCTGCTCGCGCGTCTCGACAGACCCGGGCCGCACGGCCCGCACGCGCGCAATCGCCGCACTTGCCTCGCGCTCGCCACGCTTCACGAGATAACAAGCCAGCAACGTCCCGGTCCGCCCCAGCCCCGCCCCACAATGCACGACCACTCGCTGGCCTTCTTCGACCGCAACTTCAATCGCGTGCACCCCCGCGGCAAGTTGGTCCACGGACGGCGCCGTGAAGTCGCGCACCGGCAAATGCACCTCGCGCAGCCCAAACCGCTCCAGCACGGCGGCATCGTGCCCCCGCTCATGCAGGTTGACGAGCACCGTCACGCCCTTGTGCGCCAACTCCCGCAGCGCCGCGTCATCGCGCGGATACCGGCACGCCCCCACGCCCTCAGGCTCAAACCATGAGAGCGGCGCCAAGCGCGCATAGTTCCAGACCTGCCGCGCCAGCTTGCCCAGTCGATCCATCACCCTAGCGAACCACGTTACAATTCGCCCGGAGGGATGCCGGAGAGGCCTATCGGGTCCGTCTTGAAAACGGAAGTGGGGAAACTCACCGTGGGTTCGAATCCCACTCCCTCCGCCGGGTCGTTGAAGTAGGGGGACTAGCGCGATGCCACGGGTTAGTGGGCTGGGGCATATTGGGCTGTATGTGCGCGATGTGCCAAAGATGACGGCGTTCTATCGCGATTTTCTGGGGATGCAGGTGACGAAGCAGGCGGCGGACGGGCGAGCGGTTTTTCTGTCGTCGGATCCGTCAGAGGTGGACCATGAGATTGCGCTGATGGTCGATCCGAAGGGCATGACCACGCAGAACGTGCAGCAGATCTCGATGCGCGTGCCATCGTTCGCGGACCTGCAGGAATTCCATCGGCGCATCCTGGCCGATCCGGCGCTCGAGGTGGACCAGGTGGTTACCCATCTGAGTGCGGTGGCGTGCTACTTCTTCGATCCTGAGGGCAATCGCACCGAAGTTTTCTGGCTGACGGGTCGGCCATCGTGGGTCATGGTTGGGGTGCCGATCGATATCCAGCGGACCCAGGACGAGGTGCTGGCGGACGTGGACCGCGTGTACGAGAAGACACGCCACGTCCAGATGGGCTCGGTGCCCGACGCGGCAACGGTCGCAGTCATGCGCGAGGCGACGCAGGCGGCGCGGGACAAGCTCGCGGCTGGCGCGGCGACCTGATCCGGGAGTGGCGTTACTGCAGGGCAAAGTAGCCATCGTCACAGGCGGCGGGCGCGGCATTGGCGCGCGTTATTGCCGCGGGCTGGCGGCGGAGGGTGCGCGCGTCGTGGTGGCGGACATCGCGCTGGACGGCGCGGCCGGGGTTGCCACAGAGATCGATGGACTGGCGTGTCGGGTCGACGTATCCGACGAGAACAGCGTGAAAGCCATGGTCGATCAGGCGCTGGCCAACTTCGGTCGGATTGACGCCCTGGTCAACAACGCCGCGATCTTCACCGAGCTCGTCCAGCCGCGCAAGAACTTCGACGAGATCAGCGTCGACGAGTGGGACCGGGTCATGGCGGTCAACGTGCGCGGCAGTTGGCTATGCGCGAAAGCCGTAGCGCCGACCTTCAGAGCGCAACGCAGCGGCGTGATCGTCAATATCTCGTCGGGCACGATCTTCGGCGGTCAGGTCGGCTTCGCGCACTACGTGACCAGCAAAGCAGCCGTGTGGGGCATGGCGCGCGTGCTGGCGCGCGAGCTGGGGGAATACGGCGTGCGCGTGAACTCGATCACGCCGGGGCTGACCTCCAGCGAGGCAGTGAAGGACGCCTATCCAGCAGAATCGCTCGCCGCGAGCGCCGAACGGCGCATTCTCAAGCGTGAGCAACTGCCTGAGGACCTCGTCGGCGCCGTGGTCTTTCTATGCTCCGACGCCAGCGCCTTCATCACTGGCCAGACGCTCAACGTCGACGGGGGAACGTACCTGAACTAGGACACCATGCGCAGCAGCGCGGCGACGACCGTCTCCGGATTCTCCTGCGGCAGGTTGTGCCCGGCGCCTGGCACGAGCTGGCGTTGGTACGGACCGATGAACAGGCGCGCGCCGCGGTCGTCGGTGTGCGGCGGCGCGACGCCGTCGTCAGTGCCATGCAGGGCGAGGGTCGGGACGGTGATCGGCGGCTGGTCGGCCAACTGCTGTTCGATCGATTCGAGCGCGGGGTCGCCGACCACGTAGCCATAGCGATGGCGGTACGAGTGAATGACGACGTCCACGAAATCGGGATTGTCGAACGAGGCCGCGCTGCGCTCGAACGTTGCATCGTCGAAGGACCAGGTCGGTGACCAGAGGCGCCACAGCAGGCGCGTCAACTCACGACGGTTCTGCGTCAGGCCGGCTCGGCCGCGCTCCGTGTGAAAGTAGTACTGGTACCAGGCGCGGTACTCCTGCTCGGGATCCGCGGGGCGACTTGCGGCGGCAATGTTCTGGATGTTGTAGCCGCCAACGGTGATCAGGCAGCGCACACGCTTGGGCCACAGGGCAGCCACGATGCATGCCGCTCGGCCGCCCCAGTCATAGCCGACCAGCCCGGCCTCGTCGATGTGCAAGCCGTCGAGTAGGTCGAGCAGGTCCTTGCCCAGTGCAGCTTGCTGGCCTGACCTTGGGGTGCCGGCTGACAGGAAGCGTGTTGGGCCGTAACCGCGCAAATAGGGCACGATGGCGCGGAAGCCGGCATTGACGAGCGGCGGCACGACCTCGTCGTAAGCTCGCGGATCGTATGGAAAGCCGTGCAGCAGCACGACGGGATCGCCGTGTGCCGGGCCGGTATCTTCGTAGGCGATCTCGAGCGTCGACGTGCGCAGCTTTGGCATGAGCTCAAGCTGAGGCGTACGTTAGCGTAGGCTATACTCAGCGTGTTCCCACGGCTTGGGGGGGTCGCATAGTGGCCTAGTGCGCCCGCCTGCTAAGCGGGTTGGGGCTGTCGAAGTCCCTCGAGGGTTCGAATCCCTCCCCCTCCGCCGGTCCCGCGTGCTGGGTAGGCGCGGTCCGAGCCTACCTCTCAGAGCCTCAGAACTGCACCACACCGCGTGCAGTAGTGGCTGCCAGGCAGCCCGGTCAGTCCGCACTGCCGACAGCGCACGGCGCGCAGGCCGCCCTGCGCGCCCGCCACCTCGGGGTTGAGGGCCAGTATGGCATTCAGCTGTTCGGTCGTCGCACGCTGGATCAGCGCACGTAGAACCAGAATTCCAATCACCGCGATGCCCAGGAAAAGCAGGACATTAAGGATGCCGGGGAGCGGCTGCCAGTCCCACATGGTGTGTAACGTAATCGCCAATAGAAAAGCTCCCGTCAACTGGATGACCCAGTCACGCGCGGTCCTGGTCCGCTTCCGCCACAGCACTGAGCCGACAATGGCGGTCCACGTGCCGTGGCCGAACGGGGCAAGCAAAGCGCGCAGCCAGAGCATCACCAGCAACGGTCCAACGGAGCGGACCTGGTCAATCTGGCCAATGCCGAACAGAACCGTCTCGAAGGCGGCGAATCCCATCCCGACCGCGGCGCCGTAGATGGTGCCGTCCATCTGAAAGCGCGCCGTGCGCCGTCGGAGCAACCACACCACACTGAAGAGCTTGGCCGACTCTTCCGCGATCGCGACGAGCAGGGCTGGCAGGAGTGCGCCGGCCTGCGCGCCGGTCGCTTGTTCGAGGCGAATGGCGAGTGGCAATCCAAGTCCGGCACCCAGAGCAAACGCGATCAGAATGGTGAACGGCCGCTCGGCGAGTGCACCGGATTCAACCAGGTAGGTCACGTACACCAGTGGGCTGACGAACGAGCCAACGAGCAGAGCGGCGAAGACCAGCGTTGATCCACCGACGACGGCGGCCAGCACGCTGAACACCGCGAACAAGCCCGTCCCGAGCAACAAGAGTAGCCAATACCGCGCCCGCTGCTGGGCTTCGACGAACGGCATGAGCGTGCTGATCGGATCGGGCAACGCCAATGACTGGCCGGGCGCCGCCCGATAGCGGATGTGCACGAATTCGGCGAGTCGGTTGCGCAATGACGGCTGTTCGCGAAGCAGGTGGTCGAATGCTGGACGGTCGAGAGTCAGCAACTCGGTCTCGGTGATGGCTCGGACGGTCGCGGTTCGCCTCCGCTCAGCCATGAGCCCGACTTCGCCGAAGCATTCGCCGGTTTCCATGGTTCGCACACGCCGCGTTCCTTCGAGTACCTCGACGCGACCAGAGCGAATCACGTAGAAGCGCTCGGCGGCGTCGCCCTCGCGGATTACGACCTCGCCCGCGGCGACGCTCTGTGGGCGCATGTCACGTACGAGGCGCTGGACAGCATCGGGCGCCAGCTGCGCAAAGGGCGACGATTTCTTCAGAAACGCTTCGACGAGCAGCAGCTCGACCTGCTCCCGAACGCGCTTGCCAAAGCTTGCATCCTCGCGCGCCAGGCGCTCGAAGTCGGCGCGATCGAGCACGAACGTCTCGAGATCTGTCTGAGCTCGAATGGTGGCTGTCCGAGGCTGGTTGGTCAGCAGCGCAATCTCGCCGAAGCTGGCAGCTGGCTGCAGGACGGCCAGCGTGATCTCCTGACCGATCAGGTCCTGGCTGATGACGGCCGCGTCGCCACTCTTGACGATGTAGCAAGCATCGCCAGGTTCACCTTCGCGCACGACGATCTGACCAGCGTCGAAGTGCTCGAGTCGGACGCAGGCAGCAATCGACCCGATCTCCTCGTTCGAAAAAGGCGCAAACAAGACGGACGAACGAAGTACAGAGGCGGTCTCGAGGACGGGCGACGCCATATCAGATGCAAGAGTAGCGGGCGTTTTATAGTGTCGAAAGGAAGCGCGATGCTCTGGCTGAACGCGCTCCAGAGTTCCTCGTGGCGGGCAGCGTGATCGTCGCCGTACTCGCCAGCGTTGTGCTTGCTTGTACGGGCCCGGGAGCACCGCAGCCGTCCAGCGCCGTACCGAGCCCATCCGCTGGGGGTGCGGATTATGTCGGCGGGCAGGTACTGATGAAGGTCCGTGACACCTCACGTGCCGACGAGGCCGCCCAGGCGATCGGCGGCAGGATCTTGAGGGCATCGTCGCTGCCGGGCTGGTATCTCGTAGCGCTCGACGAAGGCGTGACCGTCGAGCAGGCGATCGCGCGATCGCAGGGCAACCCATTGATCGAGGCCGTTGAGCCCAACTACACCGCGGAGCCGCAGCCGGGTGTCGAAAGCGGGCCAACCCCTTTCGCGCCGTGAGAAAAAAAGACGCGCCACCCGTTCAGGGATGGCGCGTCACTCGCGTTGCGTTTAACTCACGCGCTATATAGCGACCCAGTAGGCATCAGGCACGCCGTACCCGTAATCGTTGGTGTAACAGCCCCAGCCACACTGCGGGTTGTACGAGTAGTAGCGCAGCCAACTGACAATGGTCGAGGCGGCCGCCGTCGGATAGCGCGACCACGTCAGGCTGACGATGCCCGCCACCTCAGGCGCCGAGAAGCTCGTGCCGTTCCACCAGCCATACCAGCCGTCCATGGTTGGCGTGAGGATGTTGGTGCCTGGCCCGGAGACGTACACGTTTGGCCAGCCCCAATTGCTGAAGGACGCACGGTTTCCGTTTTGGTCAGTCGCGCCGACACCCACTGCGCCCGGGCAAGACGCTGGATAGGCAGCGGAGTTGGTGTTGTCGTTGCCAGCGGATGCGACGACAATCACGTTGCGCCCGCGAGCATTGCTGACCGCGCCGCACAGGTAGGACGAGTAGCCGTAGCCGCTGAACGACATGTTGATCGTCTTCGTTCCCGACCATTGCGAGGCGGTATCGATTGCCCAGCCCATCGTGAAGTAGTCGGACGTTCTGTTGCAACCAGTCACGATCTTGCCGACGTAGATCAGCGCCTGCATGTCGACGCCGGCCACGCCATTGCCGTTGTTGCCTCTGGCAGCCGCGGTGCCGCCAGTCGCTGTGCCGTGGCCGTTGCAGTCGCCCCAGTCGTAATTCATCTCCGCGAAGTTGTAGCCGGCCGGGCTCTTCGGCGAGAGATCCGAATGCCACCAGGTGAGCCCAGTATCAAGGACCGCGATGCGGAACCCAGAGCTACCCTGCGTCAGGTCCCAGGCATCCTTGACACGCAAGCCGCGATTGGCTGCGACCGTCGGGGGATTGAGCAGGCCCCATTGATACCCGACATACGGATCGTTGGGCACGAATGAAGCGTCGGACTCGAAGTTGTCTTCAACCGCACTGATGTTCGGGTTGTTTTGCAGCGCGCGCTTGGCGGCCTCGACGTCCGGCACCTGGAGCAGGCGCGCATTCAGGCCCTTGGCCTCCTTGACGACCTGGCCAACGCTGCGATGGGCCGAGTCATTAGCGAAGGCGTTGCCATCGCGGAAGACGGCAATGACCTGATTCGCGACTTTCCGTTCAGCCGCACCTGGCGCGTTCTGCGCGGTGCGAGGCAGACTCTCGGGTGGACCGCCCTGGGCGGGCTGTCCAGGTGTTCCCGTGGGTGGCCCGGGCGTACGCTCCGGCTGCCCGATGGGCACTGGCGCATGGGTCGTGCCTTCAAGATTGGGCAGATTCAGTTTGCCCTGACGATCGCGGACGGGCGGCTGATTTTGGCCAGCGCCACCCGCGGCGAGTGACAGCGAACCCACGCCGGTGGAATCGACGGCGCTTCGGACATCGGGCGTGCTCGCGACAACGCCACCCAGCATGAATGCAACGACGGCAACAGCCACATAACGAACGAGATTGCGGGAATTCATGTTTCCCTTTCCTGCGAACCAACACCCTGCCGTCACAGGCGGGGTGTACGAGCCGGCGCACGGCGGAGGTTTGCCCCATCCCATTCCGTGCGCCGACGAGCGCAAACGTGGTCGACTCGCGTGTTAGCTACCGACCAATTTCTCTCAACCTCACCCCCTCTGTCCCATGCCGGGACCGAATACCCTGTTCGGCCGGATTGACAGGGCTATCCTAGGGTGCTTGCAGCAGTAATGCTGTGAACCGTTTCACAGTTGGCCATGGTGCAGGAGGGCGAGATGGCGGCGTCGGCGAACCAGGCGTCGATCTGGCGCTCAATCGCCTGCTTCGCCTGCGTGTCCTGGTATGAGGACTGAACGCCCGACCGAGCGATCTGCGCGAGTGTGGCATCGTCCAGGCCGAACGCCGAGCGCGCGAGCTCGAATTCCCGTGCAACAGGGCTGGCGGTCATCGCAGGAACATCGGCATTCAAGGTGACCACGAGGCCGGCGTCGAGGAGCTTTGGCAATGGGTGCTCGCGGAGCGAAGGAAAGATGCCCGTGCTGACGTTGATGCTCGGGCAGACCTCCAATGGAATGCGCCGCTCCCTAACCTCAACAACGAGGTCGTCGTCCTCGAGGACGCGCACGCCGTGGCCGAGGCGCTCGGCGTGCAATGCCGACAGGGCGCCGCGGATGCTGGCTGGTCCAGCTTCTTCGCCGGCGTGGGGCAGTGAGTGGAGGCCCGCGTCGAGCGCAGCCAGGAACAGCGGCGCGAACGGCTCGGGCGGATAGTCGGCCTCGGGCCCGCCGAGTCCCAAGCCGATGACGCCCCGATCTCGGTAGCGAACGGCAACGGCCAGGGTCTGCTCGGCCAGCTCGTATGGACGCCGCCGAGAATGGTCGAGGATCAGCCGGCAGGTGATGCCGAAGTCACGCTCGCCCTGGGCGAAGCCTTCGAGAATCGTGGCAATGGGCATGTCCCAATCGCCCAGGCGCAGTGCATGGTAGGCCGGGCTGAAGGTCACCTCGGCGTAACGCACCCCTTGCGAAGCTTCGTCCTGACACAGCTCGTAGGCGATGCGCCGAAAATCGTCGGCGTCGTTCAGGCAGTTGCGCACACGCTGGTAGTCGACGAAGAAGCTGGCCAGGTCTGCGAACGCGTACCGTCCCGTCTCACCCGGGCTGTAAGGGGCGGCCAGACCATGCCGAGCGGCGATATCGACCAGGGTCGCAGGCCGAATTGTGCCTTCGAGGTGGACATGCAAATGCGCCTTGGGCAGCGCGACCAGCGAGCGAGACGTGGCCATAGCCACAACCGTAGCCGATGCCCAGCTGGCCCGGCGTTATACGTATAACTAGAGCCGCGGCGGAGCCGTAGAGCCGCGGACGATCAGCTTCAACGCGAGCGCGGCGCGCGCGGTCGGCGGAGTGCCATTGAGCAGCGCGAGCAGCTGGCGCACGCCATCAGCGCCCAGCCGCTCGGCGGGGACGGCAACGGTGGTCAGCTCGGGCTCGAGTAGGCGGGCCAGGGCGATGTCGTCGAAGCCGACGACCGAGACGTCACCAGGGATCGACAGGCCGATGTCGCGCGCGGCTTTGTAGAGGCCGGCAGCCAGCAGATCGTCATCACAGAACACCGCCGTTGGGTCCTGCTCGAGCAGGTCGCGGGCGGTGGGCCTGGCCGCCTCGGGATCCAGCGGCGCATACATGTCGAGAGCCCCCAGGCCCGCCTTGCGCAGCGCACCGTGATACGCGTCCTCGCGGGCGATGAACGTCGGCAGTCGAATGCTCGAGCCGAGGTGGGCGATACGCCGATGGCCAAGGTCGAGAAGATGGCGCAATGCGGCGGTGGTGCCGCCCTGGACGTCGAGCTTGACCGACGGCATGCGCGTCGAGCGGCCGGCGTCGAGCAACACGAGTCGCGACTTCAGATCGGCCCGCGAGGTCGGTGGATCGAGCGAGGACAGCAGCAGCCCATCGAGCGCGCCCGCCGCCATGGCGGCGCGGGCACGAGCCTGCCACTGGCGCCGATGGTTCTCTACGTCGAGCAGCACGACCGTGACGCCTGCCTGGCGGGCCGCCTCGCTGGCGCCGTGCAGCACGGCGGCAAAGAACGGATTGCGGATGTCGGGCACGACCAACGCAATGGTGTTGGCGCGGCCCAGGCGCAGCGTGCGCGCGGCGGCATGGGGTCGATAGCCGAGCGCGTCGGCGGCCTCCTTCACACGTGCCCGGGTGGCCTCGGACACTCGGCCGGCAGCCGAGCCACTGAACACCAGCGACACGGTGGCCTGCGATACACCGGCCGAGCGCGCCACGTCGACGCTCGTCGGGCGACGCTTAGCCAGCGCCACGCTGCCGAAATGCCTCGTACAGCACGATCGACCCGGCCACCGCGGCGTTGAGCGACTCCAGCGCGCCCTCGGCCATCGGGATGGTCACCAGTGCATCGCACGTCTCGCGTACGAGCCGACCCAGGCCCGACCCCTCGGAGCCGACGACCAGCGCCGCGGGCGTCGTCCAATCGACGGTAGCAAACGACTGGCGAGCATCGACGGCGAGGCCGTACACCCACACCTGGCGCTGCTTCAGCCAGTCGATGCCCCGCACCAGGTTCGTTACCCGAGCCACGCTGAGGTGCTCCACGGCGCCTGATGATGAGTTTGAGACGGCGGGCGTGATGCCGACGGCGCGATGCTCGGGAATGACCACCCCAGCCACACCCACCGCTTGGGCTGTGCGCAGCAACGTGCCGAAGTTCTGTGGGTCCTGCAGACTGTCGAGAATGAGCAGCAGTCCGTCTGTCGGCAGGTCGGCCAGGGCCGCATAAGGAAATCCGTCGGCCTCGGCGGCTACGGCCTGGTGGTGATCGTGGCCGACGGTATCGGTCAGCCGGCGACGATCGATGGTCTGGACATCGATGTGACGGTGCCGGGCCTGCCCAACGAGGGCATCGATGCCGTGCGCGCCATCGGCAACGAGCAGTCGACGCACCTGGCGGCGCTGAGCGCGCAGCGCCTCGGCGACCGAATTGCGGCCGTATAGCAGGTCCGTAGCGTTAGCGCTCGAGACGCCAGGTGGACTCCCCACCCGGCTTGTCCTCGACGACGACGCCGAGTGCTTTGAGGCGGTCGCGTACGTCGTCGGCGAGACCCCACTGCTTGATCTCGCGCAGCTTGCGGCGCATGTCCAGCGCTAGCTCGACAAACGGCCCAATCGACTGTTGAGCACCCGGCTCCTCGTCCAGGTCAATGCCGAGCACCTCCAACAAGTGCACAATCGTCCGCCGACCGCGCTCGAGCTCTTCCTGGATAGCCCCCGTGTCGCGGCGGCGATTGACCTCGCGCGCCAGGTCGAAAATGACCGCGACTGCATCGGGTGTGTTGAAGTCGGCATCCATGGCCGCGATGAAGGCGTCGACGCTGGTTTGCTCGAGGTCGCCCGACCTATCGAGCGGCTCAGGACCGACCGCCCGACGCAACCGATCCAGCGCATCGCGCGACTCCTCGATGCCGCGCACCTGGGCGCCGGTGCCGTTGGCTGAGTCGACCGCGAACAACAGCGCCGAACGATAGTGCGTGCGGATCAGGAAGAAGCGCACCTCCATTGGCGTGTACTGCGCGAGCAGAGACTCGGCGGTGAGAAAGTTTTCCGTCGAATGCGCCATCTTCTCGCCGCCGATGGTTAGTAGCCCGCCGTGCAGCCAGTGATGCACGAAGGGCACTTTTCCAGTCAGCGATTCGCTCTGGGCGATCTCGTTCTCGTGGTGCGGGAAGATCAGGTCGGCGCCGCCGCCATGAATGTCGATCTGATCGCCCAGCGTTTCGCGGACCATGGCCGAGCACTCGATATGCCAGCCTGGCCGGCCGCGGCCCCATGGACTCGGCCACGAAGGCTCCCCCTCTTTCGCCGCCTTCCAGAGGGCAAAATCACGCGGGTCGCGCTTGCCAGGCTCGAGCTCCTTGCGCGCAGCGACCAGTTGCGAGTTGAGATCGCGCTTGCTGAGCTTGCCGTACCCGGGGAATGACGCCACCGAGAACCACACGTCGCCTTCGTTCTGATAGGCATGGTCTGATTCGACGAGCCCGGCGACGAACTCGACGATGCGCTCCATATGGCCCGTCACGGTCGGATAGTCGTCGGCACGGCGAACCTTCAGGCGATCCATGACGGCGAAATAGGAGTCGGTGTACTCCTGGGCGGCTGCCGCCGCCGAGCGCCCCTGGCTCGAGGCGCGCTGAATGATCTTGTCGTCGATGTCGGTGAAGTTCTGGACGTACTTCACTCGATAGCCGCGAAACTCGAGATAGCGGCGGATCACGTCCAGCGCTACGAACGTGCGCGCGTGCCCGACGTGCGGGTGGAACTTGGGGGTCATACCGCAAGCGTAGATACGCAGCACGCCGTCGGGGTGCGTTGGCACCAGCTCATCCTCACGCTGCGTGAGCGTGTCGTAGACGCGGACCGCCATGGCCCGAATTCTAAAGTTTAATCCAACTTTGAAAGAAGGACCGATGCCATCACCAACACGCCTTCGGCGCGGCCGAATGCACCGACGCCGTCGGTCGTGGTCGCCTTGAGTGAGATCGCGTCAACCGGGCATGCCAGGGCAGCAGCAATGGCCGCGCGCATGGCAGTGCGGTGGGGCGCCAGGCGCGGTTCGGCGGCCACGACGGTGATGTCGGCGTTCTCGAGCTGCCAGCCGTCGGTACGCAGGGCGGACCAGATGTGCTGGAGGAGGTTGGTGCTTTTGGCGCCACGCCAGCGCTCGTCGCTCGATGGAAACCACTCGCCGATGTCGCCGCGGCCAGCGGCACCGAGCAATGCGTCGATCAGCGCGTGAATCGCCGCGTCGCCGTCGGAATGGCCAGCCAGACCGCGATCGTGCGGGATATGCACGCCGCCCAGCCACAGCGGCACACCGTGTTCGAAGGCATGCACGTCGAGGCCGCTGCCGACACGAATCACTGGCTGAGCAACGTCCGCGCCAGCGCGAAGTCGAGCGGCGTGGTGATTTTGAAGGCGCGCTCGTCGCCCTCGAAGGTCGCGACGGCGACACCCAGGCGCTCGACGAGCGCCGCCTCGTCCGTGACGTCCTCGTCGGTGCTGGCCAGGGCGCGGTCGAGCAGATCACGGCGAAACACTTGCGGCGTCTGGACGACGACGTGCTCGGCGCGCGGCGGCGTCTCGACCACGCGTGAGTCGCTGACGCGTTTGATCGTGTCCTTCAGGGGCAGGACTGGTATGGCGGCGCCCGTCTTTTGGGCTGCCGCTAGCCCGCGTGCGTACAGTTCTGAGGGGGCCAAGGCGCGTGCAGCATCGTGGATGGCGATCCAGTCGCACGTCGACACAGCCAGGCCAGCGGCCACGGAGTCGCGCCGGCGGGAGCCGCCAGCCACCAGCCGCACGCCTGGCAAGTCAGCACTTGTCAGGCGGTCGGCTGACACGACGACGATGACCTCCGCCGCGCCGGCGCAGTGCGCAAAAGCGACGGCATGTTCCAACACGGTCTGGCCACGCAGGTCGGCGTAGAGCTTGGCAAAGCCCATACGCGTGGACGCGCCGGCGGCGACCAGGATGATGCCCAGGTCCATCACAGCTGGAGCGAGCGGACCGCTTCGCGCAGCGTCGCGGCCGGCGTGAGCGTGATGCCGCCGAGGTCATGTGGCAGCCCGGCGGTCCGCGGCACCACCGCGCGCACAAAACCAAGCTGACTTGCGGCGCGCAGCCGCTGCTCGAGGTAGCCGACGCTGCGCAGCTCGCCAGACAGGCCCACCTCGCCCACGGCGACGGTATTGTTTGGCATGGCGTGGTCGCGCACGCTGGACACGATCGCCAGCGCAGCCGCCAGATCGACCGCGGGCTCGTCGACGCGCATCCCACCCGCGACGTTCAGGTAAATGTCCTGGTCGTGCAACGGAATGCCGAGTCGGCGCGACAGCACTGCGCCGATCAGGTGAAGGCGGTTGCCGTCGAAGCCGTTGGCCGTGCGGCGCGGAATGGCCAGCGACGTCCGGCTGGCAAGCGCCTGGACTTCGACCAGCAAGGCGCGCGTGCCCTCCATGGTGACCGTGACCACTGACCCCGGCGAGGCTTCGTCGCGCTCGGACAAGAACACCGATGACGGATTGGCCACTTCGGCCAGGCCATGGTCGCGCATTTCGAAGACGCCGACCTCGTACGTTGGTCCGAAGCGGTTCTTGGTGCTGCGCAAGAGCCGGTACTGATTGAATCGCTCGCCCTCGAGATACAGGACCGTGTCGACCATATGCTCGAGGACCTTCGGGCCGGCAATGGCACCGTCCTTGGTGACGTGACCGACCAGGATGACCGAGGTACCGGTCGACTTGGCCAGATGCATGAACCGCTGCGCCGATTCGCGCAGCTGCGAGACGCTGCCGGGGAGCGCCTCGACGTCGGCGGTGGTGACGCTCTGGATGGAGTCGACGATGACGAGTCGCGCGCCGGCCTCGCGGATCGCACCAATGACGGTCTCGACGTCAGTCTCACTCAGGAAGAGCAGATTGTCCGCGTCCAGGCCCATGCGGCGCGCGCGGAGGGCGGACTGCGCCAGGGATTCTTCGCCTGATACATAGAGCGTCGGGCCGCTGGTGCTGGCGATGTCATGGGCGAGCTGGGTGAGCAGGGTCGATTTGCCCACCCCGGGGTCGCCACCAATGAGAATCACCGAACCAGGGACAATGCCGCCGCCCAGGACGCGTGCGAACTCGGCGGCGGCGACAGGCAGACGCGCAATGTCGGCCGCGTTGATCTCGCGGAGACGCACCGGCCGCGCGGCTATGCCGTTCGGCAGTCGTGCAACGGGCGCCGCGGCTGGTTTCGCAGGCTCAAGCGAGCCCCAGGTATCGCATTCGGGACAACGCCCGAGCGCGCGCGGAGCCCGATAGCCGCATTCGCGGCACACAAACTCCGTGCGCGTGCGCAAGACTAAGCCGGAGCGGGCGCTTCGGCGGCGACCTTCTCAGGCTCGGGCGTAACAGCGGCCGGCTTGGTCTCCAGGGTCAGATCGTCCCCGCTGCGACCGATCAGGACCACGTCACCGGGCTGGAAGCGACCGTGCAGCAGACCTTCGGCCAGCGGATCCTCGATCAGGTTCTGGATCGCGCGCCGCATCGGCCGTGCGCCAAAGACCGGGTCGAAGCCCTTGTCCATCAGCACGTCCTTGGCGTCCTCAGTCACTTCCATCGTCAGCCGCTGCTCGGTCAGCTGCTTCTGGGTTCGACTGAGCTGCAGATCGATGATGTCGCGGATCTGCTCCTTGCCCAGGGCACGGAACACGACCGAGGCGTCGATGCGGTTGAGGAACTCGGGCCGGAAGAGCTTCTTCATCTCTTGCAGCACCTTGTCCTTCATCTTGTCGTACTGCTCCTGCGCGTTTTGCTGGCTCTCGGACTTGTGGAAGCCCAGGCCCGTCTCGCGGCGGATCAGCTCGGCCCCCGCGTTCGACGTCATGATGATGATCGTGTTGCGGAAGTCGACCTTGCGGCCCTTAGCGTCGGTCAGCCGACCGTCATCCATGATCTGGAGCAGGATGTTGAAGACCTCGGGATGGGCCTTCTCGATCTCGTCCAGCAGGACCACCGAGTACGGCTTGCGGCGCACGGCCTCGGTCAGCTGGCCGCCCTCTTCGTAGCCAATGTAGCCAGGAGGGGCACCGACCAGTCGAGCTACGGAGTGGCGCTCCATGAACTCGGACATGTCGATTTTGACCATGGATTCTTCGGTGCCGAACATGAACTCGGCGAGCGCGCGCACGAGCTCCGTCTTACCGACACCAGTCGGGCCGAGGAAGATGAAGGCACCGTTAGGACGGCGTGGGTCACCCAGGCCAGCACGCGCGCGGCGCACGGCTTTGGCGACCGTGACGACGGCTTCGTCCTGACCTTTGACGCGCTCGCGCAGCGCATCCTCCATCTTGAGCAGCCGCGAGGATTCCTCCTCGGCGATCTGCATGACCGGGATGCCGGTCCACATCGCCACGACCTGGGCGATGTCTTCGGCGGTCACGACGGGTTTGTCCTTGCCCTGCTCGGCCTGCCAACCCTGCTCGAGGTGTTCGAGCTTGCTCCGCAGCTGCGCCTCGCGGTCGCGATACTCGGCCGCGAGCTCGTACTGCTGAGCTGCTATGGCTGACTCTTTTTCGTTCTGTACGCTTTCGAGCGAGCGCATGACCTCCTTCAGAGAAGGCGGCGCGGAGGCGCGCTGCATGCGCACGCGTGAGGCGGCCTCGTCGACCAGGTCGATGGCCTTGTCGGGCATGAAACGATCCGGCACGTAGCGCGAACCGAGCTCCGCGGCAGCCTTAATCGCTTCGTCTGAGATCTCCAGG
The DNA here is from genome assembly GCA_036506475.1 of Chloroflexota bacterium. GTDB lineage: Bacteria > Chloroflexota > UBA6077 > UBA6077 > CF-72 > CF-72. The sequence goes on along the minus strand of DASXRR010000195.1, from coordinate 34,765 downwards.
CGATGGTGCTGCTCGTAACGCTCCTTGATCCCTTTCAGGATCTCGATGGTGTCTTCGATCGAGGGCTCTTCGACCAGCACTGGCTGGAAGCGGCGTTCGAGGGCCGCGTCGCGCTCGATGTACTTGCGGAACTCGTCGAGCGTGGTGGCACCGATGGTCTGCAGCTCACCACGCGCGAGCGACGGCTTGAGGATGTTGGCCGCGTCGACCGCGCCTTCGGCAGCGCCGGCGCCGACGAGCGTGTGCAGCTCGTCGATGAACAGCACGCAGTTGCCGCTGTTCTTGACCTCCTCGATGATCTTCTTGAGCCGTTCCTCGAACTCACCGCGGTATTTGGTACCGGCGACGAGGGAACCGATGTCCAGGGTCAGCAGGCGCTTGCCCATCAGCGTCTCAGGGACGTCGCCCGAAGCGATGCGCTGGGCGAGGCCCTCGACGATAGCCGTCTTGCCGACGCCCGGCTCGCCGATCAGCGCCGGGTTGTTCTTGGTGCGTCTGCTGAGGATTTGAACGACGCGCTCGATTTCCTTGAAGCGGCCAATGACCGGATCGAGCTTGCCTGCGCGAGCGGCCGCGGTCAGGTCCATACCGAGCTGGTCGATGACCGGCGTCTTGCTCGACTTGCCGTGCGGAGCGCCCTGGCCTTCCTGTGAGTAGGCGGCCGATTGGTTCAAAACGTAAATAACCTGAGAGCGAACTTTGTCGAGACTGACGCCGAGCGACTCGAGCACGCCGGCAGCGATGCCCTCGCCTTCGCGCACCAGACCGAGCAGCAAGTGCTCGGTACCGATGTAATGGTGGTTCAGCCGGCGCGCCTCGTCCACAGACAGCTCGATGACCTTCTTGGCGCGTGGGGTAAGCCCGATGTCGCCGGCCACGGTGCGATCGCCGCGACCAATGATGAACTCGACCGCGCTGCGGACCTTGTTCAGCTCGACGCCGAGATTGCCGAGTACTTTGGCGGCAACCCCTTCCCCCTCACGAACGAGACCCAGCAAAAGGTGCTCGGTCCCGATGTAATTGTGGTTAAAGCGCTGAGCTTCCTCCTGCGCAAGCTGGAGGACTTTCCGCGCACGCTCGGTGAATTTATCGAAGCGATCAGCCATGTTCGGAATTACCCCGTCCCCAGGTGGGAACCAGCGGCGATGAGCCGCGCCACCCAGGCGCTTCTGAGTATAACGCTCGATCTCGATTGAACAGGTTTTGTTCCTTGTGAGTCTGATTAACGGGCCAGCAGCCCCCGGCGCACCAGCTCGTCGGTTAACGCGCGCCGCTGATCTCGGACCAGCTCAACGCGAGTCGGTCGCGGCTGACAATGGCCAGCCCCGCATCGCCCACAGTCAGCTCGCCATCACCCTGCCGCAGGCGCAGTCTGACCACACGCCACAGCGCGAGGGTCAGTGCTCGGGAACGCGGGCGGTGCCGTTGTGCGCCGGCTCGGTGGCTGACGCCTGATCTTCCGGCTTGGGCGCCAGTGTGTCCTCGTTATCGTCGGCCTCGGCGTCGTCGGCAGCCTGCTCGGACTCGGCCATCTCGCCGTTGTCCTCCTCGGCCACCGCCGTGGCAGCGCCACCGCCACCATAGCCGCCGTACGTGCCGCCGCCCCACGCCTCGAAGCCGCCGCCTCCGTCACCGTAGGCATCTTCGGCCTGGCGCAGGCTCAGGCCGAGGCGATGGCGCTGGGGATCGATCTTGATGATCCGCAGCTGCACGTCTTCGCCCTCACGTACCACCTGCTTCGGGTGCGTGATGCGCTCCTCGCTCAGCTCCGAGATGTGTACGAGCCCTTCAACACCGGGTTCGAGCTCAGCGAACGCGCCAAACTGGGCAAGTTTGGTGATCTTGGCCGGCACCGTATCGCCGACGTGGTACTTCTGCTCGATGCGCGTCCACGGGTTCTCTTCGACCTGCTTCAAGCTGAGCGCGATCTTCTTGTTCTCGCGATCGACGCCGACCACGCGCACGTCGATCTCCTGGCCAACGCGCACGACCTGTGAGGGGTGCTGGACCTGGCCCCAGCTGAGCTCGGAGAGGTGGATCAAGCCATCGGCGCCACCGAGGTCGACGAAGGCGCCGAAGTCGGTCAGGCTGGAGACGCGGCCATGCCGAATCTCACCCGCCTCGAGCTCGGAGAGCAACCGGTCCTTCTGCTGGGCACGGCGTTCCTGGGCCGCGGCACGCTCGGAGAGAATCAGCCGATTGCGGCGGCGATTCATCTCGATGACCTTGAGGTACAGCGTCTGGCCGCGCATGGAGCGCAGCTTCTCTTCGACTTCTTCCTCTGAGCCGCCGCGCCTGAGCTCGACGATCTGGCTGAGCGGGACAAAGCCGCGCACGCCGTCGACGGAGACGATCAGGCCGCCCTTGTTGTGGTCGACGACTTCGCCCGTGACGACCTCTTCGCTGTCCTTCTTGGTCTGCAGGTCGCGCCAGCCGATTTCCGCCCGGGCGCGGTTGATCGAGATGACCGGGCGGCCCTCGGAGTTCTCCGGAACGATGACCACCGCGGACACGTGGTCGCCACGGTGGAGCGAGGGTTCACCGCGTTCGTTCTGGATCTCACTGGTGGCAATGACCGCTTCCATCTTGCCACCGATATCCACCAGGATCTCGTCGCGATCGACGAGGACAACGGTACCCTCGACCAGCTCACCGCGACGCAGCTGCGTGTGCTGTGTCTCTTCGTACTGTTCGAGCAGCGCGCCCATTCCCATGTCCTGGGCAGCGCCGCCGGACTCAGCGCCCGACTCTTGCTCCTGTCTCCTGGGGACTTCTCTCTTCTGCTCCTCGGGGCCTTCCGCCGCCGCCTCTTCCATACGATCCAAAAGGACTGCCAACTTTCGCAGTGCGAATTCCCCGTGAGTATACGGGAAGCAGCAGGTTCGGCCTTCTTATGCATCTTCGGGTCGGGGGAGCTTACAGCCCCCGATCCAAAGCCGCTATATGGCTCGGCGGCCTTCCAGGGCACGCGCCAGGGTCACCTCGTCGGTGTATTCGAGGTCGCCGCCTACGGGTAAGCCACGGGCAAGGCGTGTCACACGCACGCCGAGTGGCGCGAGGCGGCGCTCCAGATAGCCGGCGGTGGTGTCGCCTTCTACGTTGGGGTTCGTGGCCAGGATTACTTCGGAGACGGTGCCGCCTTGAACGCGTCTCACCAGCTCCTCTATTTTGAGGTCTTCGACGCTTACGCCGTGCAAGGGATCGAGCGCACCGTGCAGGACGTGGTACAGACCGCGATACACACGGGTGCGTTCCAGAGTAACGACGGCCAGCGGGTCCTCGACCACACAGATGGTGGAGTTGTCGCGCTGGTCCGAGCGGCAAATGCTGCACGGCTCGACGTCGGTGACGTTGCCGCACACGGAGCAGAAGTGGACTGCCTCTTTCATGCGCACCAGCGCGTCGGCCAGTCCCTGGACCACCTCGGGCGGTTGGCGCAGCAGATGAAACGTCAGTCGCTGAGCGGTCTTTGGCCCGATCCCAGGCAGGCTGGCAAACGCCTCGACGGCGCGCGCGATCGGCTCTATTTGCATGGGTGTTAGGTGTTAGGTGTTGGGTGTTGGCTGTGCCGAAGCCGCCTCCAACACCCATAACCCATCACCCAAAACCCAATCACGGCATGCCTGGCAGCTTCATGCCGCCAGTCAGGGGTGCCACCTTTGCGGCGGCCACCTTTTGCGCCTTGCTGAGCGCTTCGTTGACCGCCGCGACGACCAGGTCCTCGAGCGTCTCGATATCCTCAGGGTCGACCGCTTCGGGCGAGATCTTGACCCGCTGGATCTTGGCCTGCGCAGGCCCCATGCCGATCTCGGAAATGGTGACCGTGACGGCACCGCCGCCCGCCGAGGCCTCGATCGTTTCGCGGGCCAGATCGTCCTGCATCTTCTGGATGCGCGCCTGTAATTGGCGCATCATCTCGTTGTTCATCATGGCCCGGCGGCCTCCCTCGCGTGGTGGCGCGACTATCCCTCGATCATACTTGAGGCGGGTCGCTGGAAACGCGTCTTGGCTGACCGCCAAACGTCCTGGCCGCATAGTTGATCACGGGGTCCTCGAGCAGGCTGGGAGCGCCGTCATGATGGTTGCCCACGGTGCACTTGAGACGGTACTGCGTCCCATAGGCATGCTGTAACCCGGCCTCGATGGTCTGGCGGTTGGCGCCGATCTCGGCTCTCTTTCGGTTGAAGTCGGTTTCGAAGGCCACGGTCATGACGCCGTCGTCGACGGTCAACGGTCTAGCGGAGCTGAGCAATGCCCCCAGGATTGGCTTCTTGGCCTTGACGTGGTCGATGACATCAGGCCATCTCGCTCGCAGCGCGTCCGACGCGGGTTGGTCGGCCACGGCGGACTGTTCAGGCGTTGGTGTTGGCGCCTCGTCTACTGTGAGGACTGTGCCGGGTGCCCGCCCCTCACCGTCCGGCCGGCTTTCAACAGCAAGAGGGGCAATCCTGGCAGAGGCGATGACCTTGGGGCTTGACGCTGGCTGCCGATCGGGAGGCGCCTTGACGATGGTCGGCCCGGCCGGCGAAGCCGCGGTTTCGACGTCGCAGGCGCTAAGGAGTGCGACCTCAGCCTGGACCTGAAACTGCTGGGCATCGCGCGTCCGAGCCAGTGATTCCGACAGCGTTTGCAGCAGGCGCATGAGCGTGCCGACGGACCACGCTGGTGCGCGCTCGCGCAGCCACTCGACCTCATCGGCGGGCAGCTCGTCGGTCAAGCGCGCGTCGGCGCCGACGCGCAGCAGCAGCAGGGCGCGCAGGTGCACGACGAGCTCGTCGACCAGGAGGCGTATGTCGGCGCCACCCTCGCTCGCGTCGGCCATGACCGCCATGACGGCGGCCGCGTCGCGCCTGGTCATGCCATCCAGGACACCGCGGACTGCCTCGATCGACGGCAGGGACAGCGCAGCCCGCGCGACAGTCATATCGATTTGGCCGCCCGCGAACGCGCCCAGCTGATCGAGCAAGCTGATGGCGTCACGCAGCCCGCCACGGGCGACCAACGCCAGACGCTCCAGCACCGCCGGCTCGACGTCTATCGCTTCAGCGCGCGCCACACGCCCGAGGTGGTCGCGCGTTGCGTCGAAGGGAATGCGGCGGAAGTCGAAGCGCTGGCAGCGCGACACAATCGTCGGTGGCACCTTGTGCGCCTCGGTCGTGGCAAGCACGAAGATGGCATGCGGCGGCGGTTCCTCGAGTGTCTTCAAGAAGGCATCCCAGGCCGGGCCGGTCAGCTCGTGCGCCTCGTCGACGATGTACACCCTGAACCGTCCCTCGCCCGGCCGATACTGCACCTTCTCACGGAGATCGCGAATGTCGTCGATGCCGCGGTTGGAGGCCGCGTCGATCTCGATCAGGTCGAGCGCGCGCGCCTCGAGCGCTGCCACGCACAGCGGGCACGCGTTGCACGGATCGCCGTCGACGGCGTTGGGGCAGTTGGCGGCGCGATAGAGGATGCGCGCGACGGTGGTCTTCCCTGTTCCGCGCGGGCCTGTGAACAGGTAGGCATGCGCCAGCCGTTCGGTGCTGACGGCGTTGCGCAAGGTGCGCGTGACGTGCTCCTGGCCGACGACATCGGCAAATCGCCGTGGCCGCCAGCGCAAGTACAGCGCGCGATGTGGCTCTGAGGGAGTGGTGGCTGGGGTAGTAGGAGCTAGCTGATCGTCGAACATCTGATCTAGAGGATAGCCTTTAGCTTTTAGCCATTAGCAATTAGGGGACGGCCGGGTCTAGCAGCTAATTGCTAACGGCTAACGGCTGACCGCTAATCATAGGCCGGCATCGACTGCAGAGACGCGCGCAATCAGGGCCGGAGTGCGCAGCCGGCGCTCGACGATGTGCTCGGCATAGTCGCGCAACAGCGCCTCGGCTTCGCGCGTCACGTGCGCGGGCGCATTCACTGCCCGGGCACTCGCGGTGTGCTGCATGTAGCGCAACAGCTTGAGCGCTGGCACACCAATCTGGCGCGCGCTCGCCTCGAGCGGTCCACACGCCGGGCACAGCGCACCACCCTGCAACGGAGAGAATCGATTGCGTTCCGGCTCGATCGTCGTGTGGCAGCCGACGCACTCGCGCAGCTCCGGCCGGTAGCCGAGCGCATCCAGCAGCCGCAGGTGAAACCCGATCAGCACCAGGCGCACGTTGGGCGTCTGAGTCAGCTGGCGCAGGCTGTCGACGAGTACGTCGAAGACCGCGCTGTTCTCCATCTTTTCTTCGGTGAGCAGGTCGACCACTTCGGCCAGGTAGTAGGCGTGGGTCGTCAGCACCAGGTCCTCGCGGATCTGTCGGAACGCTTCCAGCGTGTCGGCCTGGCTGACCACATCCAGCTCGCGCCCGACGGCGAACAGGACGTCGGTCACCGCGAACGGCTCGAGGTGGCCGGCCGAACGGCTGGTGCCGCGGCGAATGCCCTTGGCGACCGCGCGCACCTTGCCATGATCGCGCGAGTAGAACGTCAAGATGCGGTCGGCCTCGCCCAGGTCCATGCGTTTGAGGACGATGGCCGGGGTGCGGTACAGGCGCTGGCGCGGCATTTACGGCAACAGCCCGGGTAAGGGCTCGATGAGCATACGGCCCGCCTCGAGATCGATCTTCTTGACCACCGACTTGATCGCCGGCACCAGGATTTCTCCCCTGTCACCTTTGACGATGTACACGTCGTTGGCGCCAGTCTCCAGGATGTCCGTGACGGTGCCCAGCTTCTCGCCGCTTGTAGCGTCCTCGACCGTCAGGCCAATGACCTGGTGCCAGTAGAACTGCCCTCTGGGCGGCGGGCCGGCGTCTTCGCGCGGTACCTCAACATCCAGGCCTCTGAGCTTCTCCGCGTGGGTGCGATCGGTCAGCCCTTCCAGGCGCAGCAGCGCGTTTGGTGGCTGCGCACGGATGGCCATGACGGTGTACGGCTGGCCGCTGATGACCACCCGCGCGCCGCGTTTGAAGCGCCGCTTGGGGAAGTCGGTGACCACGCGCACTTTGAGCTCGCCCGTGACGCCATGGGCGCTCAGAATCTGCGCGACGACGAGGTACTCGGGGTTAGACGACGTCGAGGTCGACGCGGACGCCCTTTCGCGTGGCGGCGGCTTTGACGAGGGCGCGTAGGCCGCGGACGACTCGGCCCTGGCGGCCGATGACTTTGCCGATGTCTTCCTCGTCGACTTCGAGCTCGTAGACCGTGGTGTTGCCATCCTGGACCTCGTCGACCTTGACGGCGTCGGGCTTATCGACTAGCGCGCGGGCAACATATTCGACGAGGCCCTTCAGGTCCGGCTCGAGCTCTTCTTCGTATTCCTCGTCTAGCTCGTCTTCGTGCTCACCATTGGCGGTGGAGTTGACTGGCTCTTGCTCGGCCATTGCGTTCACGCCTTGGCTGCAGTCGGTTCGGCTGCTTCGGTCGCGCCCTCGATGATGCCTTGCTTCTTGAGCAGGCGCTCCACGCGCTCGGTTGGCAGCGCGCCGCGCTGCAGCCACTCTTTGACCCGCTCCTCCTTAACCACAAACGTGGTCGGATGGGTGAGTGGGTTGTAATGGCCCAGGATTTCCAGGAACGCCCCGTCTCGAGGCGACGTCGACTCAGTCACCACAATACGGTAACTAGGCTGCTTCTTGGCGCCGGTGCGGCGCAAACGAATCTTCAACAACGGCTTGGTGCTCCAGCGTGCGCGCCTGTGTCACTCTGGCGCGCGACTGCCGACAAGTATAAATCAGGTCTGGTCCGCGTCAGCAGGGTTGGCGGATACCCCCATTTCCCGACATACTGGGCACGTGCAGCTCGAGGATCTGGTGCGTCTACGTCGGGCGCGGGACCGGATGGACCGCGAGTACGCGCAGCCGCTCGACGTGCCGGCGCTGGCGCGTGACGCGCTCATGTCCACCGGGCACTTCGCCCGCAGCTTCCGCGCGGCTTACGGCGAGTCACCCTACAGCTACCTGATGACGCGGCGCATCGAGCGCGCAAAGGCCTTGCTGCGCCGCGGCGACCTGAGCGTCACCCAGGTCTGCATGGACGTTGGCTGTACCTCGCTTGGCTCTTTCAGCGCCCGCTTCACAGAGCTGGTGGGCGAAAGCCCCAGCGCCTACCGAGCGCGAGACCATGCCGACGCGGCGTCGATCCCAGCCTGTGTCACCCGACGGCTAACCAGACCGGTTAGAAATCGAGAAGCGAAGCTCGCAACCTGACCTGTAGGCTCTGCGGCATGGAAGTAACCGTTTCCACGTGCTTCATTGCCGTTGACGACCACGAGAAGGCGTTGCAGTTCTACCGCGACGCGGTGGGCCTGGAAGTCCGCAACGACGTCAATTTCGAGGGCATGCGCTGGCTGACTCTTGGCTCGCCCGAGCAGCCGGGCGTAAGCATCGTGCTGGAGCCGCCGGCCGCTGACCCGAACACCTCGCCCGCCGACCGCCAGGCGCTCGCCGAGCTGATGGCCAAAGGGTTGCTGCGCGCCGTGTTATTCGCCACCAACGATTGCGACGCGCTGTTCGAGCGACTTCGCGCGGCCGGAGCGGAAGTTGTGCAAGAGCCGATGGATCAGTTTTATGGCATGCGTGACTGCGCCTTCCGTGACCCGGCCGGCAACCTGCTGCGCTTCCAACAGCCCAAGAGCGGCTAGACGCGGTTGCTCACCTCTTTGTGTACTGCGGGGCCTTCCTAGCGCGCTTCAGGCCGTACTTCTTTCTTTCCTTCTCGCGTGCGTCGCGCGTGAGTAAGCCGGCTTCTCTAAGCGCTAATTTGTGCGCTTCGTCGCTCTTGAGGAGGGCGCGCGCGGTGGCGTGCACGATCGCGCCGGCCTGGCCGCTGGTGCCCCCACCGGTGACCTTGGCAAGCAGGTTGTACGAGCCGAGGCGGTTCGTAAGCCGCAATGGCAGAGTGATGAAAGACTGGTGCGTCGCGCGGGGGAAGCGCTGCTCGACGGGCAGGCCGTTGATCACGATCACGCCGTTGCCGGGTTGCAGCAGCACGCGCGCGACGCTGGTCTTGCGTCGGCCGACGGCGGTGAAGCTATTGCGCGCGCCAGCGTTGGCGGTTGTCGGCGAACGATTACTCATGTAGTGGCCTCCTGAGCGCGCTCGGAGGCGCGGAATTGGGCCTCGTGCGGATGCGTCGGCCCGGCGTAGACCTTCAGCTTGCGCAACATCTTCCGACCAAGCGCATTGTGCGGCAGCATGCCTTTGACCGTGTGCTTGATCAATCGATCGGGATGTTTTTCCAGCACTTCGCCGAGCGCAACGGCCTTCAGCCCGCCGGGGTAGGTCGAGTGACGGTAATAGAAGCGATCGCGCGCTTTGTTGCCGCTGACGCGGATGCGCCGGGCGTTCACGATGACCACGTAATCGCCCATATCCATGTGCTCGGCAAAAACAGGCCGATGCTTACCACGCAGGAAGCCTGCCACTTGCGAGGCGAGCCGACCCAGCGTCTGGCCATCGGCGTCGACCAATCGCCAGGCGTGGGTCACCTCGCTGGCTTTGGGACTATAGGTTTTCTGAGTGTTTGCCATAGCTCCAGAGTGGTTACCCCGTCTCGTACTCGATGCGCGAAAGTGTGAGACCATGCGCCGGGGCGTTCGGCCCGGCCGCGCGGCGATCGGCGGTCGCCAGAGCTGCTGTGAATTGTTCAGGTGTCCGGTCCTTGCGGCCTACCGTCAGCAAGCTGCCGACGAGTCCGCGCACCATCTGTTTGAGGAAGCCGTTGGCGCAGATCTCGAAGACCGCGAGCGGGCCAAGCTCGAGCCAGTCGGCCGCATAAACCGTGCGCGCGGTGGATCGCTCGTGTGCCGGCTGCGTGGCGAAGGCGGCAAAGTCGTGCTGACCGAGGAGCGATCGAGAAGCCACGCGCATCGCCGCAAGGTCCAGCGGTTGGTGCTGCGCGAGCGCTCGGCCGTGCCAGGTGCTCGACGGCACTGAGCCGCGCCAAACGACGTAGCGGTACCAGCGGCGCTTTGCTGACCGGCGCGCGTCGAATCCGCCTGCGACATCGGACGCCTCGATCGGCCACACATCTGGCGGCAGCCACCGCGGCAGCACGGAAACCAGGGCCGAGGGGGGCATCGAGGACGTCGTCGAGAACGAGACGACCTGGCCGTCGGCGTGGACGCCCGTGTCGGTGCGACCAGCGGCGGTAGTACGGACGGGATGTCCGACCGCCGATGCCAATGCACGTTCGACCACCGACTGGACGGTGACCTGGCCAGGCTGGACAGCCCAGCCAGCGTAGGCCGTGCCGCGATAGCCGAGGGTGAGCTTGACGGTACGTTCGGTTGGGAAGGTACTTATGGAACGAGCTCGATTTGCGCCATCGGCGCCCCATCGCCGCGCCGCGGCATGAGCTTCATGGTGCGTGTGAAGCCGCCAGGGCGGCTCTGATAGCGCGGGACAATCTCTGAGAACAGCTTCTTGACCATCTCGGGGTCGAACAGCTTGGCGGCGACCATCCGCCGCGCGTGCAAGTCGCCCCCGCGCGCAGTGCCGATCAATCGTTCGACTTCGCGGCGCAGCTCGGCAGCCTTGGGCTCCGTGGTCTGCAGCCGCTCGTGGCGGATCAGATCGGTCATCAGATTGCGGATCAACGACAGGCGATGGCCTGTCGGCCGACCCAGCTTTCTCATCGCAACGCGGTGGCGCATCAGACCTATTCCTCGTCCTCAGGTTGGGCGGCCGACTCGTCCTGGATGATCGAATCGCCGAGCGTGCCAGTGCCGTCGGTGCCCCCGGCCGACTCGGGCAGCACGCCATGTTCCTGGAGCTTCTCACGCAGCTCGACCAGTGACTTCTGGCCGAAGTTGCGCAGCGATAGGAGCTCGTTCTCGCTCATCTGCAAGATCTGGCCGACCTTGGTGATCTGCGAGCGCTTGAGGCAGTTGTAGGTGCGCTGCGACAGCTCGAGCTGCTCGATCGGCATGTCGAAGATGCGCGACGGGACCGGGCCGGCGCTGAGGCCTTGCTTGTCCTGGCGGCGCTTCTCCTGCTGCAGCTCCTGGAACAACGCAAACTGGTCGATCAGAATGTTGGCCGACTGGACCAGCGCCGCGACGGGCGTGATCGTACCGTCGGTCTGCACGTCGATGACCAGGCGATCGAGGTCGGTGCGCGCGCCGACGCGGGCGCTCTCGACGGTGTAGTTCACGCGCCGGATGGGCGTGAAGACGGCGTCGACCGGCACGACACCCAGCGGGACTGACTCGCGGCCGTCCGAGGGAAGATAGCCCACGCCGCGTTCGACGGTCAGCTCCATGTCCAGGCGGGCATCCGGCGAATCGAGCGTCGCGATATGCAGCTCGGGATTGGCGATCTCGATCTCCGATGGGTAGATCAGATCGGCCGCGGTGACGACGCCCGGTCCCTGCGCCTCGAGGCGCAGCGTGACCGGCTGGTCGCTATGGGACTTGAGTCGCAACTGCTTGATGTTCAGCAGCAGCTCAGTTGTGTCTTCCTTGACGCCCGGTATCGTCGCGAACTCGTGGTAAATCCGTTCGATGCGGACAGCGGTAACGGCGGCGCCGGGCAGTGACGAGAGAAGAACACGGCGCAGCGCGTTGCCTAACGTGAGGCCAAAGCCGCGCTCCAGCGGATCAACCTGGAAGCGGGCATAGTCCTCAGTTTGCTGCAGGATCTCCACCTGGGCGTTGAGTTGTTCGAGCAATTCGGGGGCACCTCCGGGCGAGGCCACTAGTTAGCGTGAGTAGTATTCGACGACGAGCGCTTCGTTGAGATTGATATCGATATCCTGACGCGTCGGCTTGTCCGAGACACGCCCGCTGAGCGCATTGGTATCGAGCTCGAGCCAGCGCGGCACAGTTTTTCGGGTCAGGGTTTCAGAGACTGTCTTGAAGTATTCGTTGGTCCGACTGGAGGCGTGGACGGCGACGGTGTCGCCGGGTTTGACCTGGGCGGAGGCGATATTGGTACGACGCGTGTTGAGGTTGATGTGGCCATGTAAGACGAGCTGCCGGGCTTGCTTGCGCGAGTCGGCAAAACCGAGCCGATAGACGACGTTGTCGAGCCGCATCTCGAGCACACGCAGCAGGTTTTCGCCGGTGACACCGGGCTGGTGTTCGGCGGCCACAAAGTGCTTGTGAAACTGGCGTTCGAGCACGCCGTAGATGTTTCTGGCCTTCTGTTTTTCCTTCAACTGCAGGCTGTATTCGCTCTCTTTGCGACGGCGACGATCGCTAGGCGATGCGCCGGGCGGCGTGGGCCGTCGCTCAACGGCGCACTTCGGCGTGAAGCAGCGTTCGCCCTTGAGGAAGAGCTTCATCCCCTGGCGGCGACACAGCCGGCAGACAGGTCCTGTGTAACGTGCCATTAGACGCGCCCCTGGGTGATGGGTAATAGGTGATGGGTGATGGGTGAGACGTCGTCGGAAGCTGGCCCCAACACCCAACACCCAACACCCAACACCGCGAGCGAAGCGAGCATTAGACGCGCCTCTTCTTGGGCGGCCGACAGCCGTTGTGCGGAATCGGCGTGCGATCGACGATGGCCATGACTTCCAGGCCGGCTGCTTGCAGGGATCGAATTGCGGCTTCGCGTCCAGCACCGGGGCCGCGCACGAACACGCTCACCTGGCGCATGCCGTGCTCCATGGCCTTGCGCGCGGCGCTATCGGCGGCCAGTCCGGCGGCGTAGGGCGTGCTTTTGCGCGAGCCCTTGAAGCCCGCCGCGCCAGATGAGCCCCAGGTCAGCACGTTGCCGTCCGGATCGGTGATGGTGACGATGGTGTTGTTGAAGCTGGACTGGATATAGGCAATGCCGCGTGGCACGTTCTTGCGCTCACGGCGCCGCACACGTGTCGCGGTGGCGCGTCCTCGACGTTCGGCCATGGCGGCTTACTTCTTCGCCGCGGCCTTCTTGCGGCCGGCAACGGTCTTACGCGGTCCCTTGCGGGTGCGGGCATTGGTCCGCGTGCGCTGGCCATGGACAGGCAAACCGCGGCGGTGGCGCACACCGCGGTAGCAGTTGATCTCCATCAACCGCTTGATGTTCAAGTTGACCTCACGGCGCAGGTCGCCCTCGACCGTATATTCGCGGTCGACGATCTCGCGGAGTCGGGTCACCTCGTCCTCGCTGAGGTCGCGGGTGCGCCGATCAGGCGGGGTACTGGTCCGCGCAAGGATCTTGTAGGCCGAGGTCGGCCCGATCCCGTAGATGTAGGTCAAGGAGACCCAGATCTGTTTGTCGCGCGGGATATCAACGCCAGCTATGCGTGCCACGTTCAGTCCAGCTCCAGTCTCGTCAACTAGCCCTGCTTTTGCTTATGCTTGGGATTGCTGCAAATGATCATCACGTTGCCGTGGCGGCGGATGATCTTGCAGCGCTCGCAGCGCGGCTTTACGGAGGTACGAATCTTCATCAATCTAACCTGGTGAATGGGCTGTGGCGGCGGGCACAGCCGAAAGGCCGCCTCGCGGGCGGCAACCTGCTGAGTCTATCACAATTGAACTCATCGCTGCCGCTTTGACGGGTCATGCGCGGGCCTTTAGGGCGCTGATTTCGCGCAGCACGTCGGCGGCGACGTCGTCGATCGCGCGGCGGCCGTCGATCTCGTGCAGGATGCCGCGCTGGCGGTAGTACTCGACGACCGGGATGGTGTCCTGGATGTAGACCTTGATGCGCTCGGACACGACGTCCAGCCGATCGTCGTCGCGCTGGTACAACTGCCCGCCATCGAGGTCGCACACGCCATGCACGCGCGGCGGTTTGACGCGGTAGTTGTAGGTGGCCTGGCAGGTGCGACACGTCCACCGATTCGCGGCTCGATCGACCAGGTCTTCGAACGGTACTTCGAGATAAATCGCCAGCTTCAGCGCCCGGCCTTCCTCAGTTAGCTCGTCGTCGAGCGCCTTGGCCTGGGCCAGCGTTCGAGGAAAGCCGTCCAACAGCACACCGTGGGCTGCGTCCGGGCGGCGCATGCGCTCGACGATCATCGTGATCACCAGATCGTCAGGCACGAGCGCGCCGCGCTCCATGTAACTCTTGGCTTGTCGGCCGAGCTCGGTGTCCAGCTGGCGGTGCCCGCGCAACAGGTCGCCACTGGCGATGTGCGGAATACCGTACTGGGCCGAAATCCGCCGCGCCTGAGTTCCTTTGCCTGCGCCGACTGGCCCGAGCAAGACCAGATCGAGCGCGGCCTCGCCGTGACTGTTGGCCGACGACGAATTAGCGCCCAATGAAGCCCCTGTAGTTGCGCATGATGAGCTGCGCCTCGAGCTGGCGCATGGTGTCGAGCGCAACGCCGACCACGATCAGCATGGCCGTGCTCTGGATGGTCAGCGTTTGGAAGCCGGTGAGCGTTTTCACGAAGAACGGCAAGACGGCGACGATGCCGAGGAAGAGCGCGCCGGCCACGGTAATACGCACGAGCACGCCCGACAGGTAGCCGTGCGTCGGCCGGCCCGGCCGGATGCCCGGGATGAAGCCGTTCTGGCGCTGCAAATTCTCGGCGATGTTTTGCTGCTGGAAGATGACCAGGGCATAGAAGAACGTGAACGCCACGACCATGACGAAGTACAGCGTCCAATACACCCAGCTGGTACCAGCGTTGAAAGTCTCATAGATCTTCGTGGCGATATCGCCCACGGTCGTGACGCCGAAGATCGAGGCGTCGTTCTGCACAAAGTAGCTGGAGATCGTCCACGGCAAAATGAGCATGCTCGAGGCGAAGATGAGCGGGATCATGCCCGCCGAATTCACCTTGAGCGGGATGTGCGTCGAGCCGCCGCCAACCACGCGGTTGCCACGGATCTGCTTGGAGATTTGAACCGGGATGCGTCGCTGGCCCTCATACACGTAGATGATCGCGACGACCGTGACCACGGCCAGCGCCGCGAACACGACCAGCGCGCCGAAGTCGGCACCCGCGGCGAAGCCCTGGAAGACCTGGAAGGGCAGGCGGGCCATGATGCCGCCGAAGATGATGATCGAGACGCCCTGGCCCACGCCGTACTGTGTGATCAGCTCGCCCATCCAGACCAGCAGCAGCGTGCCGGCGGTCATCGAAATCATGATCGCGATCGTGCCCAGTGGATCGCGGTCGAAGCCAAAGTTGCGAATGATTTCGCCGCCCGATCCGCCGGTGCTGAAGTTGATCAGGTTGGGCGTGCCATACGCCTGGAACAAGGCCAGCGGGACCGTCAGCCAGTGCGTCCACTGGTTGATCTTCTGGCGGCCGCTCTCACCCTCGCGGGCGATCTCCTGCAGGCGCGGAATAGCCGGCTGCATGATCTGCATGATGATCTGGGCGGTGATGTACGGATAGACGCCGAGAGCGGCTACCGACAGGCTGCTCAGGGCACCGCCCGAAAACAAATCGAAAAACCCCGCCAGCTGATTGGTCTGGAACAGGTTTTCCAGCGCCTCGACGTTGGCACCCGGCACCGGAATGTGCGCGATGAAGCGAAACGCGACGAGCATCGCCAGCGTGAATATCAGCTTGCGGCGCAGGTCCGGGATCTTGAAGGCGTCGACGGCGGCAGTCAGCAGCGGGGCGTTCAGCATGGATAACTATTTCCTGACGGTCGGCGGTGCACCCGACGACGTCGCGTCCACAGGTTGCGGATCCTTCGCGGAGCCTGTCCTGAGCGAAGCCGAAGGGCTCAGCATGACAAGCTCCCCACCGGCGGCTTCGATCTTCTGGCGCGCGCCGGCCGAGAACTTGTGCGCGTGCACCGTCAGTTTGACCGATAGCTCGCCCAGCCCGAGGATTTTTACCGGGCCCTTCTTGCCACGCAAGATACCCATTGTTTCGAACTCCGCGGGGCCGACCGCACTGCCCGCGGGGAACTCGTTGAGGTCACGCACATTGACCTCGCGCGCTTCGACGCGGAACGGGTTGGTGAAGCCGCGTCGATACGGCAGTTTACGCACCAGTGGCAGCTGGCCACCCTCGAAGTAGGGTGGCACGCCACCCCCGGCGCGGGCGTTCTGGCCTTTGGTGCCCTTGCCGCCGGTTTTGACTTTGCCGCTGCCGTGGCCACGGCCGATGCGAATGCGCTCGCGCTTCGACCCTTTGGCTGGCGTGAGCTCGTGGATCTGCATAACGTTAGTCCTCCACGATGCGCACCAGGTGGCGCACCTTGGCCAGCATGCCGCGTGTCACCGGTGAGTCGGAGTGCTCGACCACCTGGTGCATCTTGCGCAAACCCAGGGCTTGTACAGTTGCCCGCTGGCGCGAATTGCTGCTGATCGGGCTGCGCACCAACTGCAGCTTGAGGGTCCTGGTCGGCTCAGCCATCCTTCTTCTCCGGCGTGTCGGACGTGTCTTCCGCCGACGGCGGCAATGGTTCGGTCGACGGCGTTGGTTCGCGTGGCGCTTCAGCCGCCAGGCCCGGGGCGGCCTCGGCTGCCGGCGACTCAGTCGGCGGTGGGGCGGCGGGCGCACGGGTCCGCGGCGCCGGTGGTTCGGCGACCGCGGGTGGAGCGTAGGGCGTCTCGACGGCGCCAGGTGATGGCACCTGGGCGGCGAGGCCTGGCGTGGCCGCGGCGGCGGGCGACTCGGCGGTTGTGGTCGGCGCACTTTCGGCCACGGCGGTGCCGTTGGGCGTCGAGGCGGCACGCGTTGCGGCGGGTGCGGGCGCGGGCGCTGGTGCGACGCGCCGACGCAACTGGACGACTTCCTGTGGATCGCGCAGATTCGTCAGCGCCAGCAGCGCAGCCTGGACCACGTTGACCGGGTTCGAGCTGCCCAGCGACTTGCTCAGGATGTCCTTGATCCCAGCCGCCTCGACGACAGCGCGCACCGCGCCGCCGGCGATGACGCCTGTGCCTGGCGCGGCTGGCTTGAGCAGCACCTGGGCGGCACCGAATTTCTGGACGATCTCGTGTGGGATGGTCGTTCCGGCCATCGGAACACGGATCAGGTTCTTGCGCGCACGTTCGGCGCCTTTGCGGATCGAATCGGGTACCTCGTTGGCTTTGCCCAGGCCTACGCCGACGTGGCCGGCGCCGTCGCCGACAACGACGACCGCGCTGAACGAGAAGCGTCGGCCGCCCTTCACGACTTTCGCGACGCGGTTCACCTGGACAACTTTTTCCTCGAGCGCGATGCCGCTCGGGCCTATCTGCTCTACTCGCGGCATTAGACGCGCCTCCGGCGCTGGGAGTGGGGAGTGGGGAGTGGGGAGTGGGGGAAGAATCGGGTGGGAACCCCCATTCCCCACTCCTCAATCCTCACTCGTGCGAGCGTAACGAGCATCAAAACTCCAGTCCGCCCTCGCGGGCCGCGTCCGCCAGCGCCTTGACGCGGCCGTGGTACATGTACCCGCCACGATCGAAGACGACGGAGCTGACGCCTTTTTCCTTGGCCCGCGTGGCGATCGCTTGACCGACGGCCTTGGCCTGATCGGTCTTGGTGCCGCTGAGGCTGCCGCGGGTTGTGGGCTCGTTGGTGCTCGCCGACGCAATCGTCGTACCGGACACGTCGTCGATCACCTGGACATAGATGTGCTGCGAACTGCGGAAGACGCACAGGCGCGGGCGCACGGCACTGCCGCTGAGCTTGACGCGCAGCCGACGATGGCGTCGTGCACGGGCAACGCGGGTATCGACAGGCTTGTACATCAGACGCGCCTCCGGCGCTGGGAGTGAGGAGTGGGGAGCGAGGAGTGGGGGAGACATCGAGCGGAAATCCTCAATCCCCATTCCCCAATCCTCGCTCCCGCGAGCGTAGCGAGCATCATCACTTCTTCTTCGCTCCCGCCTTGCCTGCCTTGCGGCGAATGACTTCCTCGGCGTACTTGATGCCTTTGCCTTTGTACGGCTCGGGCGGACGCACTCGTCGGATTTGCGCGGCCACCTCGCCGACCAGCTCTTTGTCGGCGCCAGTGATGGTGATGGCGTTCGCTGCGACGGCGAAGGTGATGCCTGGCGGCGCCGGGTAGAGCACCGGGTGCGAATAGCCGACTTGCAGCACCAGGTTGCCGCTCGAGACAGCCGCACGATAACCAACGCCGTTTACTTCGAGGCGTCGCGTGAAGCCGTCGGTCACCCCAGTCACCATGTTGGCAATTAGGGACCGGGTGAGGCCGTGCAGCGAGCGCTGGGTTGGTTCGTCGGAGCCGCGCTCGACACGCAGCGTACCGTCGTCACGCACGATGTTGATGGTTGTCGGTACCTGACGCGACAGCTCGCCCTTGGGGCCTTTCACGCGTACCACGCCATCGGCGATATCGACCTCGACCGCTTTGGGCAGCGGGATGGGCATCTTGCCAATACGAGACATGACTCTGGCGGTGCCTCCTTGCTACCAGACGTGGGCCAGGACTTCGCCGCCGACGTTCATGCGACGAGCCTTGGTGCCGCTCATGACGCCCTGTGGCGTCGACAGGATGGCGGTCCCGAGTCCGCCGAACACGCGCGGGATGGTCGAAGCGCGGGCGTAGACGCGCAGGCCAGGCTTGCTGACGCGTTTGAGGCCCATCATGATGGGATCGCGGCCACGGCCTCCCGGCGCGTAGCGCAGATAGACGCGCAGGACCTTGCCGATGCCCTCGCCGCGTTCTTCGAACGAGTCGATATAGCCCTCGTCACGCAGCACTTCGGCAATCGCCAGCTTCATGCGCGAGGTGGGCATCTCACAGGTCGGGTGGCGCGCTTGTGAGGCGTTGCGGATGCGGGTCAGCATGTCCGCGATGGGATCGCTCATGCTCATTGGCAGGCTCCTACCAGCTCGCCTTGGTGACGCCCGGGATCTCGCCCGCGAGCGCCAGTCGGCGGAAGCAGATGCGGCACAGCGTGAAGCGGCGAATGAACGCTCGCGGGCGGCCGCACAGCTTGCAGCGATTGTGTGCCTGGACTTTGAAGCGTGGCGGCCGCTCCGCCTTGGCGATCATTGATTTCTTGGCCAATTTTTTGAGCTCCTGTGTGAGGTTCAGCCCGGCGTGCGGGCTGCCTTTCAGCACGGACGGACGACGGTATGCAGTTAGTGGCGTCGGCGCGGGGTGGCGGCGGCGATGGCCGCGACCTGGGGATCGTTTTCGCGTTGGAAGGGCATGCCCAGCAACTCGAGCAGGCGTTGGGCTTCTTGATCGGTGCGCGCCGTAGTCACAATCGAGACTTCAAGGCCACGCGCTTTGTCGACCTGGTCGTAATTGATCTCGGGAAAGATGAGCTGTTCGCGCAGGCCGAGCGTGTAGTTACCGCGCCCGTCGAACGAGCGCGTGGGCACGCCGTGGAAGTCGCGCGTGCGTGGCAGCGCAGCGTTAAGCAGGCGATCGAGGAATTCCCACATGCGCTGACCGCGCAGGGTGACCTTGACGCCGACCGTGTGCTGGCCAGCACGCAGTTTGAACTGGGCGATCGATTTGCGCGCCTTGATCGTGATGGGCTTCTGGCCAGTGATGGCGGTGATGTCGCGCACGGCAGCGTCGAGCGCCTTGCTGTTGCTGATGGACTCGCCCACGCCGATGTTCACGCTGACCTTGGCCACGCGCGGCACCTGCATCGGGTTCTGATAGTTGAAGTCGCGCAGCAACGCGGGCACGGCGTCGCGGGTGTACTTCTCGCGCATGCGCGGCGGCGGTCCTGGCTCGGGCCGGGCCACTTTGACGGTGCCGTTGGTTTGCTCGCCGGAGGGCGCAGGGTTCTTGGCCATGGCTACTCCTTGGCCATCTGCTCGCCAGACGCGATCGCGATACGCACTTTCTTGCCGTTGGCCAGGGTGCGTGTGCGGACGCGGGTCGGCTGATTCGACTTGGGATCGGCCAATGCGAGATTGGACAGGTGGATGGGCTGCTCCACGTCGACGATGCCCGCCTGGCGGGCCTGGCGCCCAGGCTTCAGGTGGCGCTTGCTGATGTTCAGGTCCTGGACGAGCGCCTTGCCGTCTGTGGGCCTGACCTCGCGCACCACGCCGCGCTTGCCGCGCTCTTTGCCGGCCAGCACCACGACGTTGTCACCCTTCTTGATTCTGGCGAGTGTCATGGTCGCTTCGCTCCTGGAGTGGGGAGTGAGGAGTGGGGAGTCATGGTCGCTTCGCTCCTGGAGTGGGGAGTGAGGAGTGGGGATTGAGGGTAAGTACGACATTGACAATCAGGCGGCAACCGCTTCGGGACGTGGGCATGCCAAACCAGGCGATTTCCCCCATTCCTCACTCCCCATTCCCCACTCCTCATAGGACCTCCGGCGCGAGAGAAATGATCTTCATGTAGTTGCGCTCGCGCAGCTCGCGCGCGACCGGGCCGAAGATGCGCGTGCCCTTGGGGTTGTTCTTGTCTTGCAGGATGACCGCGGCGTTGTCGTCGAACCTGATATAGGAGCCGTCCGGGCGCCCGTACTCCTTGGACTGCCTGACGATGACCGCCTTGACGACTTCACCCTTTTTGACCGAGCCGCCCGGCGTGGCCTCTTTGACCGAAGCCACGATCACGTCGCCTACTGACGCCTCGAACTTCGAGCCACCGGCGACGACGCGGATGCACATCAGCTCGCGCGCGCCGGTATTGTCCGCGACGCGGACGCGCGTCTGAGGCATGATCATGACTCGGGCACCTCCTGGATGTCGATCGGCTCGCCCGTCCCGCGACGGATGATGTCCCGAACGACCCAGTGCTTGTCCTTACTGATCGGGCGCGACTCGGCGATCACGACGGTATCGCCAATCTCGCAGCGATTGGCTTCGTCGTGTGCCTTGAAGCTGCGCGTGCGTCGCAGCGTACGACCGTAGAGCCGATGGCGCGTGACCGTCTCGACGTCGACGACCACCGTCTTGTTCATCTTGTTGCTCGTGACGCGACCTGTCTTGGTCCGCCGCGGCTTGCGCGCAGTTGATTCAGCCACGAGCCGCGAGCTCCTGTTGGCGCTGGATCGTCTTGACCCGCGCAATGTCACGGCGGATGGTGCGGATGCGCGCCGTATTGGTCAGCTGGCGGGTCGCAAACTGGAAGCGCAGGCGGAACATCTCCTCCTGCAGCTCCACCAGCCGCGCCGCCGGGTCGGCCGTCGGATCGGTCGTCTTCTTCGTGCGGCCCCGACGGGCGGGCGTTTTCGGAACCCTACGAGGCTGCGACTTCTTCTCCGCCACTCTCGAGGCCCTCCTTGATCATGAATTTGGTCGCGACTGGCAGCTTGTGCGACGCCAGCCGCAGGGCTTCCTGAGCAAGATCGAGCCGCACCCCGCCGATCTCGAACAGCACGTGGCCAGGCTTGACCACGGCCACGTAGTGATCTGGCGCACCCTTACCCGAGCCCATCCGCGTTTCGGCGGGCTTGGACGTGACCACTTTGTCGGGAAAGATGCGAATCCAGACCTTGCCGCCGCGCTTCAGGTGATGCGTGATCGTGCGCCGTGCGGCTTCGATCTGACGCGCGGTGATCCATGCCGGCTCCAGGGTGCGGATGGCGAACTCGCCGAACGCGATAGTGTTGCCGCGCGAGGCAATGCCACCCAAGCCGCCGTGGGTGCGCTTCATCATCTTGCGATGCTTCATTCGCTTGGGCTGCAGCATGCGGGCTACTCTCCGGTCCTGGGGCTCGGCGGTGGGCTGGGCGGCGTCGGCGGCGTGGGTGCCGGCCGAGTCGGGGGCGTCGGTACAAACGGCGCCGGCGGAGCCGGCTGCGTCTCAGGCGGGCGACCCGCAGGCTTGCTCAACTCGCCCGAGTCCTCGCCGGGCTCGAACACGCCGCCGCGCGAATAGTCGACTTCGGCTGGCACTGGCGGAGCGACTGCTTCGGCGGGCGCGGCCTCGGGCACCTCGGCCCGGACTGTCGTGCGCGGACCGCGTCGATCGCCCTGGCGGGCATCGGCCGCGACCTCTTCAGGGCTGCGACCGTCAGGCGTGAAGTCGCCGCGATAGATCCACACCTTGACGCCGATCACGCCATAGGTTGTGTGCGCCTCGGTCTGGCCGTAGTCGATATCGGCGCGCAGCGTGTGCAGCGGCACGCGTCCCCAACGGTCCCATTCGCGACGGCTCATTTCCGAGCCGCCCAGGCGACCTGAGACCTGCACGCGCACGCCCTTAGCGCCGAATCTTTGCGCTCGTTGGACGGCCTGTTTCATCGCCCGCCTGAACGCGACGCGCTTTTCCAGTTGATCGGCGATGCTGCGTGCGACGAGGAAGGCGTCGATCTCCGGCTGGCGGATCTCCTGGATCGTCACCCGGATGCGCTTGCCGGTCATCGCCTCGAGGGTCCGCCGTAGCTCCTCCACCTTGACGCCACTCTTGCCGATGACGATGCCTGGCTTGGCGGCGTGGATGGTGACCGTGATCATGTTCGCCGAGCGCTCGATCTCGACCTTCGAGACGCCCGCGTCGGCCATGCGGGTCATGATGTGCTGTCGGACCTTGACGTCCTCGAGCAGCAGGCTGGCGTACTCGGCGCCGGTAGCGAACCAGCGGCCCTGCCAGTCTTTTACGCTGCGGTCGCCGACTTTGACGCCCAGGCGAAAGCCGGTCGGGTGCACCTTCTGTCCCATGTGCGCTATGCCCCCTTCTCGGCGACGACCACGGTAATGTGGCTCGAGCGCTTCAGGATCTGATTCACGCGACCACGCGCCCGCGGGCGCCAGCGCTTGAGCGTGCGGCCCTCATCTGCGGCGCAGCGCGTGATGATCAGATCGTCCGGATCCATGTTGAAGTTGTTCTCGGCATTGGCCATCGCCGACCTGACGGTGGCGGCGACCGGTCGCGCGGCCCGCTGCGGCAGGAACTTGAGCACGGCCAGCGCCTCCTGCACCGGCTTACCGCGGACCACGTCGAGCACGAGGCGCACCTTCTGAGGCGACATGCGAATGTGGCGCAGACTCGCGCGGACTTCGACGCCAGCCATCAGCGTGCTCCCGTCGACTTGTCGCCGCGCGCCGTGTGCCCGCGGAACAGGCGCGTCAGCGCGAACTCGCCCAGCTTGTGACCGACCATATTTTCGGTGACGTAAATCGGCACGTGCCGCCGACCGTCGTGGACGGCGATCGTATGCCCGACCATCTCGGGAAAGATGGTCGAGTCGCGCGACCACGTGCGCACCACCTCGCGGCGACTGCCCGAGTTCATCGCGACGACGCGCTTCATGAGTTTGGCGTCCACGAAGGGACCCTTCTTCAGACTGCGGCTCATCGACTGCGCTTCCTCACAATGAACTTGTTAGTGGACTTGTTGTGGCGTGTTTTCTTGCCCATCGCCACCTTGCCCCACTTCGTCTGCGGCTGACCACCAATCGGCGCCTTGCCTTCGCCACCACCATGCGGATGGTCGCGCGGGTTCATGGCCGAGCCGCGCACGGTCGGACGGAAACCCATGTGCCTGGTGCGCCCGGCCTTACCTATGCTGATCGTCGCGTGCTCGGGATTACCGACCTGACCGAGCGTGGCCATGCACTCGACGTGCACCAGGCGCACCTCGCCGGATGGTAAACGGACCTGCGCCCAGGCGCCTTCCTTGGCCATCAGCTGTGCGCCCACGCCCGCACCCCGCACCATCTGACCGCCGCGCCCAGGTTTGAGCTCGATGTTGTGGACGATCGAGCCGACCGGGATGTCGCGCAGCGCCAGTGCGTTGCCAGGCGCGAGATCGGCTTCGGGTCCTGAGGACAGGCGCGTGCCGACCCGTACGCTGACCGGGCAGACGATGTAGCGCCGCTCGCCGTCTTCGTACTGCAGGAGCGCAATGCGCGCGCTGCGATTCGGGTCGTATTCGATCGCGATGACCCGCGCCTGGACGCCGATCTTGTCGCGCTTCCAGTCGATGATGCGGTACATGCGCTTGGCACCACCGCCACGATGGCGCGTCGTGATGCGGCCGTTGTTGTTACGCCCAGCGGTCTTCCGTAGCGGCTCGGTGAGCGCCTTCTCAGGCTTGGTCTTGGTGATCTCGTCGAAGGTCGATACGGACATGCCGCGCCGACCTGGCGAGGTGGGTTTGTACGTCTTGACTGGCATCAGGCGCGCCTCCGGCGCTTCTGGGTGATGGGTGATGGGTCATGGGTGATGGCCGGATGGGCAGGGTCGCTACCACCCAACACCCAACACCCGACACCCAACACCGCGAGCGGAGCGAGCACCTAAACCCCCTCGAAGAGGTCGAGCCGTTGGCCGGCCCGCAATGTCACGATGGCCTTCTTCCACGAACGCGTCTTGCCCACGCTCTTGCCGCGTCGCCTGACCTTGCCCGGCACGTGCAGGATGTTGACCGCGGCGACCTGGATCTTCTTATTTGCGAATGCCTCTTCGACGGCGGACTTGATCTGGATCTTGTTGGCCGTAGGCGCCACTTCGAAGATGTACTTGCCCTCTTCGCCGAGCACGGTCGACTTCTCGGAGACGACGGGGCGCACGATGGTGTTCCACGTTGCCAGCGTCATCCGGCCTCCTCATCTGGGGTCGGGGGTCGGGGGTCGGGGGTCGGTGAAACCTCCGGTTCCTCGGCGGCTGCCCTTTTCGTACGTCTCGTTGGCGCTGCGTCCGGCGATTCGGCTGGCGGCAATTCACGCCGACCCCCGACCCCCGACCCCTGGCCCCCAGCCGAAGGCTTCAAACCAGAGGTCAGGGTGCGCGTGAGCTCGGTGACCGCCTGTTCGGTGAGCACCAGCCGTGGCAGCCGCAGGATGTCCAGCAAGTTGAGGCCGTTGGGCGTCACCACGTGGATGCGTTCGAGGTTCTTGGCAGCGCGCCAGAGTCCATCGTTGCGTTCGCCGAGCACGACCACCGCGCCACCTTCGATGCCCAGGCCGCTGAGCGTGGCCACGAGCGCCTTTGTCTTGGGCGTATCGAGGGTCAGCTCGGCGATGATGGTGATCGCGTCTTCGGCTGCACGTGACGAGAGCACGGAGCGCATGGCCAGGCGGCGCATCTTGACCGGCATCGCCTTCTCATAGGACCGCGGGTGCGGTCCGAAGACCACGCCGCCGCCGGTGTAGTGCGGTGCGCGCTTGGAGCCCTGGCGTGCGTAGCCAGTGCCCTTCTGGCGGTACGGTTTCTTGCCGCCACCAGCAACTTCGCCGCGTGTGCGCGTGTCGTGGGTACCCTGGCGGGCGTTGGCCTGCTGGGTCACCACAGCCTGGTGCACAACGGCCTGGTTCGGCTCGATGGCGAACACACGATCGTCGAGGTCGATCTTGCGCACGACCTTGCCCTTGAGATCGACGACGTCAGACTGCATCAGTAGCCCTCGTACACCTTCTTGCGGATCATGACCAATCCGCCGTTCGGGCCGGGGATGGCACCGCGCAGCGCGACCAGATTGCGATCGGCATCGACCGACAGAATGCGCAGGTTCTTGACCGTGACCCGGGCATCACCCAGGTGGCCGGCCATGCGCATGTTCTTGAACGTCCGCCCAGGCGTGGTGCCCGAGCCGACCGAGCCTGAGTGGCGCCAACGGTCGGATTGACCATGCGTCTTCGGGCCGCCGTGGAAGTTGTGCCGCTTCATCACGCCCGCGAAGCCTCGACCTTTGGACGTGCCAATGACGTCCACGATCTCGCCTCGAGCAAACATGCTGGCGTCGATGCGCGCGCCGAGCTCCAGATCGTCGATCGTGTCCGCGGGCACCTCACGCAGCGCTTCGAGCCCGTTCTTGTCGGGTAAACCGGCCTTCTTGAGCTGGCCTTTCGTTGGCTTGTTCGGCCTTGGCCGTTCGCCGAACCCGAGCTGTACGGCGGTATAGCCGTCGTTCTCGAGCGTGCGTAGCAAGGTGATGAAGCATGGCCCGGCTTCCACCAGCGTGGCACCGGTCACGACGCCGTTTTCGTCGAAGAGCCGGGTCATGCCCAGCTTTCGACCCAAGAGTGCTTGGATCATTGGGAGCTATCAGCCATCAGCTATCAGCCATCAGCACGGTGTTCTTGCCGGAGCCAGCTGACTGCTGCCAGCTGACTGCTGAGTGCCTTGTCATAGTTTGATCTCAATGTCTACACCGGCGGGTACGTTGAGGCGCATCAACGCATCCACCGTCTTCGAAGTCGGCTCCAGGACGTCGATGAGCCGTTTATGCGTGCGCATCTCGAACTGTTCGCGCGAGTCCTTATCAATGAACGGGCTGCGAATGACCGTGAAGCGCTCGATCCGGGTGGGCAGCGGGACGGGGCCAGCGACAACTGCCCCCGTCCGTTCCGCGGTCTCGACGATTTGCTGAGCAGACTGATCGAGGATTTTGTGATCGAACGCCTTGAGGCGAATTCGGATGCGCTGCTTCGCCATGGCCTTACTGAATGACCTTGGTCACCGCGCCAGCGCCAACGGTTCGGCCGCCTTCGCGGATGGCGAAGCGCAGACCTTCTTCGATGGCGACCGGCGTGATCAGCTCGATCTCCATCTGCACGTTGTCACCCGGCATGACCATCTCCATCCCTTCGGGGATCTTGATCGTCCCGGTCACGTCGGTCGTGCGGATGTAGAACTGCGGTCGGTAGCCATTGAAGAACGGGGTGTGGCGGCCGCCCTCCTCCTTGGAGAGGACGTACACCTCGGCGTTGAACTTGGTATGCGGGGTGATGCTGCCCGGCTTGGCGAGCACCTGGCCGCGTTCCACGTCGGTCCGCTCAATGCCGCGCAGGAGGCAGCCGACGTTGTCGCCGGCGATGCCTTCGGGCAGCGTCTTCTGGAACATCTCGACGCCGGTCACGACGACCTTGCGCGTCGCCTGGAAACCGATGATCTCGATTTCCTCGCCCGTCTTGACGCGGCCGCGCTCGATACGTCCGGTGACCACCGTGCCACGGCCCTTGATGCCGAACACGTCTTCGATCGGCATCAGGAACGGTCGATCGACGGCCCGCTCGGGCGTCGGAATGTAGCTGTCGACGGCCTCCATCAGGTCGATGATCGACTTGTACTCTGGGGCCGCGGGGTCCGTGCTGGACGACTCGAGCGCCTTCACGGCCGAGCCGCGAATGATCGGGATGTCGTCGCCCGGGAAGTTGTACTTGCTGAGCAGCTCGCGCAGCTCCATCTCGACCAGCTCGAGCAGCTCTTCGTCGTCCATCAGGTCGACTTTGTTCAGGTACACGACCATGGCCGGCACCTCGACCTGGCGCGCCAGCAAGATGTGTTCGCGCGTCTGCGGCATCGGCCCATCGGGCGCCGACACGACCAGGATTGCGCCGTCCATCTGCGCGGCACCAGTGATCATGTTCTTGATGTAGTCGGCGTGGCCAGGGCAGTCGACATGGGCGTAGTGCCGATTGGCCGTCTCATACTCGACGTGGGCGATGGCGATGGTGATGCCGCGCGCCTTTTCCTCAGGCGCCTTGTCGATCGAATCGAACGCTCGGAACTGGGAGCCGCCCTTCATGGCCAGGACTTTGGTGATGGCCGCGGTGAGCGTGGTCTTTCCGTGATCGACGTGGCCAATGGTGCCGACGTTGACGTGAGGCTTGTTGCGCTCGAAGATCTTCTTTCCCATACCTGTGAACCTCTCCTAACGTCCGCCGGCTTTGGCGGCAATGCCCGTGCCGATGTCACGTGGCACCGGCTGGTAGTGTGAAAACTGCATCGAGTAGGTGGCTCGGCCCTGCGTCATGCTGCGCAGCTCCGTGGCGTAGCCGAACATCTCTGCCAGCGGCACCTTGGCGCGCACGACCTGCGCGTTACCCCGTGGTTCCATTCCTTCAACCTGACCGCGGCGACTGTTCAAATCGCCCATCACGTCGCCCAAGAAGTCGTCCGCCGTGGTTACTTCCACCTCCATCATGGGTTCGAGGAGTTGGGGATTCGCCTTGCGTAAGGCGGCCTTGGCGGTCTGTGAGGCGGCCACCTTGAAGGCCATCTCGTTCGAGTCGACCTCGTGGTACGAGCCATCGACGGCCGCGACCTTGACGTCGACCATCGGGTAATTGGCAATCACGCCCGCTTCGAGCGCCTCACGGACGCCCGCCTCGACTGGCGCTGCGTACTCGCGCGGCACGGTGCCACCGACGACTTTCCACTCGAAAATAACGCCGGTACCTGGCGGCTGGGGCTCGACGGTCAGCTCGACGTCGCCGTACATACCGCGGCCGCCCGTCTGGCGCTTGAACGGGTCGCGCGCCTTGGCTGGCTGGGTGATGGTCTCGCGGTAGGCGACCTGTGGCCGACCGACGTTGGCGTCGACGCGATGCTCGCGCATCAGCCGGTCGACGAGCACCTCGAGGTGCAGCTCGCCCATGCCTGCGATGATCGTCTGACCCGTTTCGGTGTCGGTATACACACGGAACGTCGGATCCTCATCCTGGAGCTTGTTGAGCGCGAGGCCCATCTTGTCCTGGTCTTGCTTGGTCTTCGGCTCGATCGCGACGCGAATGACCGGCTCCGGGAAGGTGATCGCCTCGAGCACGATCGGCTTCGTCTCGTCGCACAGCGTGTCGCCGGTGATCGTGCTCTTGGGTCCGACGATCGCGGCGATCTCGCCCGCCTTGACGTCCGGGATGTCCTTGCGCTCGTTGGCGTGTAGCTGGACGAGCCGGCCCACCCGCTCGCGCTGATCGCGCGTCGAGTTGTAGGCGTATGAACCCGTCTTGAGCGTGCCCGAGTAGACACGAATGAACGCCAGTTTGCCCACGAAGGGGTCGGTCACGATCTTGAAGGCGAGCGCGCAGAACGGCTCGCTGGGATCGGGATTGCGCACCTCTTGTTGTTCGGTGCGCGGGTGGATGCCCATGACCGGCGGAATGTCGAGCGGCGACGGCAGGTAGTCGATCACCGCGTCCAGCAACGGGCGCACGCCCTTGTTTTTGAGCGCACTGCCGCACAGGATCGGGATCAGCTTGCCTTCGATGGTCGCCTTGCGCAGCGCGGCCTTGAGCTCGGGGACCGCGATCTCCTCCTCGGCGAAAAAGCGCTCGAGCAACGCGTCGTCGAACTCGACGATCTTCTCGATGGCTTCCGCGCGCCGACGTGCAGCCTCATCCTTGAGCTCGTCCGGGATCGGCCCTTCCTGGATTGGATCGTTCGCCTTTTCGCCGAACGTGAGCGCCTTCTGATCGAGCAGATCGACAATGCCCTTGAAACCGGACTCCGAGCCGATCGGGATCTGCACCGGCACCGGGTTGGCACCCAGGCGATCGACGATCATCGCCAGCGTGCGCTCGAAGCTGGCGCCGGTGCGGTCCATCTTGTTGACGAAGCACATGCGCGGCACGTGGTACTTGTCGGCCTGGCGCCACACCGTCTCCGACTGAGGCTCGACGCCGGCGACGGCATCGAAGACCACCACACCGCCGTCCAGGACACGCAGCGACCGCTCCACCTCGACGGTGAAGTCGACGTGGCCAGGCGTGTCGATGATATTGATGCGGTAGCCCTTCCACTCGGCGGTCGTCGCAGCAGCCGTGATGGTGATCCCGCGCTCGCGCTCCTGCTCCATCCAGTCCATGGTGGCCGTGCCCTCATGGACTTCGCCGATCTTGTAGGTGCGACCGGTGTAGTACAGGATGCGTTCGGTCGTGGTGGTCTTGCCCGCGTCGATGTGGGCGATGATGCCGATATTGCGTGTGCGCTCGAGCTCAGTGTTGGCCATGGGTGTTTGTGTGGTGGGAGGCCGCTACCAGCGGTAGTGACTGAATGCCTTGTTTGCTTCCGCCATGCGGTGCGTTTCGTCGCGCTTGCGAATCGTTGCGCCGGTGTTGTTGGAAGCATCGAGAAGTTCGGATGCCAGCTTCTCGCTCATGCTCTTGCCGCCGCGCGCACGGGCCGCGGCGATCAGCCAGCGCATGGCGAGTGACTGCTTGCGGTCGCCCTTGATCTCCACAGGGACCTGATAGGTTGCGCCGCCAACGCGGCGCGGCTTGACCTCGAGGAGGGGCGTTGCGTTGCGCAGCGCGAGCTCGAAAATATCCAGTGGGTTGCGGCGCGCGTTCTTCTCGATATTGTCAAGCGCCGTATACACGATGCGCTCGGCGAGGCTTTTCTTGCCGCTGACCATCATTTTGTTCATGAAGCGGGTCAGCGTCTTGCTCCCGAAACGTGGATCGGGGGCGGTTTCTCGTTTTACGACACGTGCGCGGCGTGGCATTCAATCTCCTTCGGAGAAGCCCTCAGCGATCAGCTTTCGGCTTTCGCGGCTCCCTGACTGCTGACAGCTGGCTGCTGACAGCTCTATTCGAACGAGCCTTGTTCAAGCGGTACAGAGGACCGCCGCGTCTTCGTGCGGCGTTCGTGCAAGTACCCTTCGGGTGGCTCTATGGCCTATTGCCCGCCCCCACCGTTCGGGAGCGGGATCCGCTTTGAATGGCTACCTTGCGGGAGCCTTGGGGGCCTTCGCCCCGTACTTCGACCGTCCCTGCTTGCGGTCCTTGACACCGCCCGCATCGAGTGCCCCGCGCACGATGTGATAGCGCACGCCAGGCAGGTCCTTGACGCGACCACCGCGCACGAGCACCACCGAGTGCTCTTGCAAGTTGTGGCCTTCGCCCGGAATGTAGGCGGTGACTTCCATGCCGTTGGTCAGTCGCACGCGTGCAATTTTGCGCAGTGCCGAGTTGGGCTTCTTGGGCGTCATGGTGCGGACTTGCACGCAGACTCCCCGCTTGGGCGGGTTGCCCTTGGGCACCGCATAGCGCCGCTGGCGCAAAGCGTTGAAATTGAAGCGCAACGCAGGCGCAGCGGTCTTCTTCTTGAGTTTCGCGCGGCCCTTGCGCACGAGCTGACTGATCGTCGGCAACGAAGTCTACTTTTACCCTTCCCTACTTCCTCAGGACACCAACGGGAAAGTGTACGGGCGCGTACTCAACCGTGGCAACTCGACGAGCAGTCAGCAGTCAGCAGTCAGTGGCCTTCGGTTCCCCCAACCCCTCGGGAAGAGGAATGTCATGTCTCGCGCGGCGCGTGCGAGGACGGCCACACGAACCATCCTGACGCAGCGACCCTGATAGCTGATAGGTGATAGCTGATAGCTGATAGCTGATAGCTCCGTTCCGTTGACGACTGGCCGTCTGCGAGGGTAACGTCCCCTGCCTGAACGGCACGCACGTGGGGGAGTCCGCAACCAGCACGCCCGCCGTCCGACTCCAGACGGTGGCCAAAGAATTTGCCACCAACCGCCAGGGTGAGCGGAGCGTGGCCGCGGTCGACCACATCAGTTTCGATGCCCACGAGGGCGAGCTGCTGGTCTTGCTTGGCCCGAGCGGCTGCGGTAAGACGACCACCCTGCGCATGATCGCCGGGCTCGAGGAGCCCGATGCGGGCGAAATCTGGATTGGCAATCGCCTGGTCAGCTCCGATCAGCGCAACGTGTTCGTGCCAACCGAGAAGCGCCACATCGGCATGGTTTTCCAGAGCTACGCGATCTGGCCGCACATGACCGTGTTCGACAACGTGGCCTATCCATTAAAGGTGCGGCGCACCGCGAAGCACGTGATTCGCGAGAAGGTCGAGCACACGCTGGAGCTGGTCGGGCTGCATGGCCTGGAGTCACGGTCGGCGACGCAGCTGTCAGGTGGACAGCAGCAACGCGTGGCACTGGCTAGAGCGATTGTGTTCGAGCCGCGGCTGCTGCTGCTGGACGAGCCGCTGAGCAACCTCGACGCGAAGCTGCGCGTGCACATGCGCACCGAGCTCAAGCACCTTCAGCAACAGACCGGCATCACCAGCGTTTTCGTCACCCATGACCAGGCCGAAAGCATGGCTCTGGCGGACCGCATCATCGTCATGAACCAGGGTCGCATCGAACAGGTCGGGACACCACATGAAATCTACGAGCGGCCACGCAGCCGCTTCGTGTCCGAGTTCGTCGGGTCGATCAACGTGCTGTCGGCCGTGGTCGAGTCGCTCGCCGGCAACCAGGTAACGCTGAACCAGGCCGGTCGCGAAGTGCGCTGTGTGACGGATCGACCGCTCGCCCAGGGCGACCAGGTGCTCATCTCGGTACGGCCCGAGAAGCTGTCGTTCGTGCGCGCCAACGGCGGGGCCAATACGTGGGAAGGCCAGGTGGCGTCGGTCGCGTACTACGGCGATCATCGTGAGTACGAGGTCGAGGTCGACGAACTGCGGCTAAAGGTCACGACCGCGGTCAACGTGGCGGTGGAACGCGGCGACCGGGTGTTTCTGGCGTGCGACCCAGCCGAGATGGTAGTCATGATGGAGAGCGCGGGGTGAGATGGCGACGCTTTCGGGCGAAGTCGGGCTAACTACTGCTGCGCCGCGGGTATCGACGCGGCGCATACGCATCAACGCCGGCTTCATCGCAATGTCGGCGACGCTGCTATTGGTTGGCTTCCTGGTGCTGTTCCCGCTGCTCATGCTGTTGTGGGGCAGCTTCTGGACGACCCGCCCGGGCTTCCCGGGCACGCTCACCCTGAACAACTACATCACCGCCTACACAAGCCTGGACACCTACCGCGTCCTGTTCACGACGGTGTTGCTGATCGGGGCCAAGACCATCCTCGCCGTCGTCCTGGCGACCGCGCTCGCCTGGATCGTCACGCGCACCGACACGCCGTTCCGCGGCACGCTCGAGGTGCTGGCGACACTGCCGTTCTTCATTCCCGGCCTGCTCGAGGCCATCGCCTGGATCATGCTGCTCAGCCCGAACACGGGCACCATCAACGTGTGGCTGCGCGGCCTGCTCGGGCTGTCGGATGCGCCTTTCAACATCTACAGCCTGGGCGGGATGATCTGGGTGATGTCGCTCGGCTCGACGTCCTTCGTCTTCCTGCTCGTCGTCAATGCCCTGCGCAATATGGACGCCTCGCTCGAGGAGTCGGCGCGCGCGTCAGGCGCGGGCGCGCTGCGGGTCGCACTGACAGTCACGCTACCGCTGGTCGCCCCGATCATTCTGAGTGCCGGCATGCTCAGCTTCATTCGCGCGATGGACTCCTTCGAAGTACCCGTGCTGCTCGGCCTGCCGGCCAAAGTGTTCGTCTTTTCGAATCGCATCTACGCCGCCGTTCAATACGACTACCCGGTTAATTACGGACTGGCAACCGCGCTCGGCGTGAGCTTCTTCGGGCTGATGATTGCGCTCATCTATGTCCAGAACAAGCTGCTCAAGGGCAAAGACTTCTCCATCGTCACCGGCAAAGGCTATCGACCGCGAGTCGTGCGTCTCGGCCGCTTCCGCTACGTCACCTTTGCCTTCTGTGTGATCTATTTCGTGATCGCGACCGCGCTGCCCTTCTCGCAAGTCTTTATCGGGTCGTTCCTCAAAGTCTTTTCGCTGCCGCGCTGGGATCTGTTTACGTTCGACAACTATCTCGCTATTTTGAGCGACCTGACGCTATGGCGTGGCCTGGTCAATACCTTCGTCGTGTGCGGCGCCGCCGCGGCCCTGACCGTGCTGCTGTGCACGATGGTCGCCTATATCACCACGCGTACACAGTTCGTCGGCCGCCGCGGGCTGGACGTGATCTCGTGGCTGCCGTGGGCGATCCCAGGCATTGTGGCCGGCCTGGGCATGCTGTGGGCGTATATCACCCTGCCCGTCCCGCTGTACGGGACGCTGATCCTGCTGGTGATCGTGATGTTGACGACCGGCTTGCCGCTGGGCGTGCGGCTGATGTCCGGCGTGATGGTCCAGCTTGGTCGCGAGCTGGAAGAGAGCTCGCGCGTGCATGGCGCATCGTGGCCATATACGTTCCGCCACATCGTTGCGCCGTTGTTGAAGCCGGCCCTGGCAGGTGCGTTCCTGTTGTTGTTCGTAGGCTTTTCACGCGCGGTCAGTGCGACCATTTTGTTCGTCGGGCCAGGTACGGAGTTATTGGCGGTAACACTGTTCAGTTACAGCCAGGCCGGTCGATTTCAGATCGTCTCGGCGCTGGCCATCGTGCTGATGGTGATCAACGTGACCGCGCTGGTCGTTTCGCGCAAGCTAGGCGCATTTGGTGAAAACGCCCGATTCTAGGCGAGGGAGAGAGGAGTCTGTCCGCAATGCGTAAACGATTAGGGGTGCTCTTGAGTGTCCTCGCCGTCGGGCTGGCGGCGTGTAACCCGCCCCTGGCGGCCACGCCCACGACGGCGCCGGCAGCGCCAACCACGGCGCCGGCAGCCGCAGCTACACCAACAACGGCACCAGCCGCGGCGGCGACAACTGCGCCGGCCGCCGCACCAACGGCCGCGCCCGCCGCGGCGGCTAAACCAACCACTGCGCCCGCGGCACCTGCCCCCACGACGGCGCCAGCGGCGGCGGCAAAGCCAACGGATACCTTCCAGGCGATTGCCGACAAGTACTACGATGCGGCCAAGAAGGAAGGCAAGCTGGTGCTGTACGGCGTCGGCAACGCCACGCTGTACAACCCGGTGCGCGACGCGTTCCAGAAGCGCTTCCCGGGCATCGAGCTCGTCGGCGTCGATCAGCGCGGTCGAGAAAGCCGCGAGAAGGTCTTCGCCGAACAGCAGTCCAAGAATTACACCGCCGACGTGGTCATCTCCGGCACCGATACCCAGAACGAGCTGGTGCAGAACGGCTTCATCGAGCCCTTCCAGGCCAGCGAGCTGAGCAGTGTTGTTCCTGAGCTGGTGCCGCCGGATCGCCAGAACAACCCACGCACGGTGAGCATCTTCTCCGTTGCCATCAACACCACGCTCGTGCCGCCGGACCAGGAGCCCAAGACCTACAAGGACCTGATGGATCCGAAGTGGAAGGGCAAGCTGGCCATGGACGATCCGCGCGGCAGCGGTCCTGGCGGAACCATCCTGTCGGGCATGGAGGTCCTGTACGGCATCGACGACGTGGACGCCAAGATGTCCGAGCAAAAGATCTTCTTCGCCACTCAGGCCGGACCAATCCTCGAGGCTTTGAACCGCGGCGAATACGCCGTGTTCCTGTCCTCGAACCACACCGACGTCATCGCTCAGCGCAAGGCCGGCGCACCGATCAAGCAGCTCAAGCCGTCGGACGGCGTGGGCATCACGCCGATCAACCAGGGCC
>DASXRR010000194.1:0-20644 GCA_036506475.1 Chloroflexota bacterium | reverse complement strand
GTACCGACTGAGCCGCACCGGTCTCAGAGAGACATGGGCGGCTGTCAACGACCACCTCGACGGCTTCTCTCGCGCGCCACGCCGTCTGAGCAATCGGTCCCTGCTGACCGGCTTTCTTTTCTGCCCTGCGTGCGGCGGAAGGATGCGCGGCCAAACCCCAGAGCGCCGCCACCGCTGCGCCGGCACCGACGACGTCTTCGAAGGCACCCCCTGCTGGCAAACGGCAGACATGGCCCGCGTCGACCACCTCGTACAGGTCCAGGTCGCCATGCTGCTCGAGCGAATCATGACCGATCACGAAAATTCAGGCTGCCCCCAAACGCGTGTGGACCAAGCACCAGGCTCAGCCGGACCACAAGGACACCGCCGTCAAACTGCAAGCCCCCGCATCGACACAGCCCGCGCAAGCATCGACCGTGCGACAGACCTGCGGATTCAGCGGGTTATCGAGCAGGCCGCTTACGAACGCGCAGTACAGCGTGCGCAAGCCGACGCCGACGCAGCCCATGACGAGCTGGAAGCGCTGCGCCACGCACCCCGCGCCCAACCCCTGACACCGCTGACCAGGATCCTCGAGGCCGTCGGCAGCTGAGGCGACCGTACTCCAGGGCGCCGACCTACCCGCACAACGTGAAGTGCTCGCAGCCCTCGTCGAGCGGGTCATCGCTGTCCGCGAGCGCCAGAGCGTCTACCGAATCGAGGTGACCTGGACACCGCTCGACGGCGCACCGCAACCGAGCTAGCGCCACTCTCGTGTGCGTGTCATGCCTGATTGGCGCCGTTGATCGTGCGATCCGTCAAGAACGCCACCTCGCTGGCTCGCCCAGGTGATCGCCGACAACCAACGAGCAGGGCGCCGCAACAGCACGACCTGGGTCCGCATGAACACCAGAAGGACACCGTCTGGGGCCTCTTCCGCCGCTCGAAGGGCTTGGAGTTCGGTGCGCTGCCGGTCGCCTGACTCGATCTGCGGCGTCTTCGGACAGGCATCTGACCATTTCGAAGCACTCGACGGTTGGCCCGCCCCTCCTAACCGGCTACCGAGCCTCTCCCAGTGGTTCTCCCGCATCACTACTGCTTGAGGATCGCCAAGCCGCTGCCGATAGCCGACAGCAGAACCGCGCCTGGGCTGCCTGGCCGAAGGGCCAGGTACCCGACGGGTCTGTCGTTGGGGTTTCCGTCCAGGTCAGTCTGTCATGCTTCACCTCGTGCAGCAGCCCGAGCAAGGCGTTTTCTCGCCCGCGTTCCGTGGGTTGAGTATTGGCGTCCTGGTGCTGATGACGTCAATCGCAGTGGAAGGCATGGCGGTCGCCACCGTGCTGCCAACCGTAGCCAATGAGCTGAGCGGGCTCGAGTGGTACGGCTGGGCATTCAGTGCCTTCATGCTCGCCAGCCTGGTCGGCGCGATTGGTGGCGGTGAAGTGGCCGACCGACGCGGTCCAGGGCTTGCAGGGCAACTTGCACTCACCGTGTTCGCGGTCGGCCTGATTGTGGCGGGGCTGGCGCCCACATGGCCGATCCTGCTGCTGGGCCGCGTGTTGCAGGGTCTCGGCGCCGGCGGCCTTGGCACTCTGGCCTACCTCGCCGTCGCGCGAGGCTATCCCGAGCCGCTGCGACCGAGGCTTCTTGCGCTGCTGTCCAGTGCCTGGGTGTTGCCAGCGCTCGTCGGACCCGCCGTGGCAGGTCTGGTAGCTGAACACGCGACATGGCGGCTGGTATTTCTGGGTGTTCTGGTGCCCGTCGTCGGCGGGGCGGTGCTCCTGGTGCCGGCGCTGCGCACGCTGCCCGCGTCGGCCTCCGACGCGGGCGCCACACGCGGACGGCTGATCACAGCGCTGCGGCTGGCGGCGGGTGTCGGCCTCGTTTTATGGGCGGCAGGCACCACGTCCATCCTGATCGCGGTGTGTTTGGGCCTGGCTGGGGTGGGGCTGGTCGCGCCCGCGCTCCGCTCGCTGCTGCCGGCAGGGACGCTGCTTGCGCGGCCGGGCCTGCCCGCGGCAGTCGGCGTGCGTGGGTTGCTCGCCTTCGGCTTCTTTGGCGCTGAGGCAATTATCCCGCTCGGCCTGGCGAGTGAACGCGGTTTGTCGCCCTCGCTGGTCGGTCTGTCACTCACAGCGGGTGCGCTGAGCTGGGTGGCCGGATCGTGGTTTCAGGATCGGGCCGAGGCGCGCGGTCATCGCGCCCGCGGCCGGCGCGTTCGCATCGGCCTGGGCATGGTATTGATCGGGATCGCGGGGGTTGCCGTGGTGATCGCATCGCCGCCGCTGCCGGTGTGGCTAGGCGTGGTCGCCTGGGCCGTGGCCGGCTTGGGCATGGGCCTGGCGTATCCCGGCAGCACTCTGGTGGCGATGGCTGACCCGAACGGCCAGGCCGGGCTAGGCGCCGCGTCACTGCTGATAGCCGAGACGGTTGGCATTGCCACTGGTGCCGGCGCCGCTGGAGCGTTGGTCGCTCTCTCGGTGCACATGGACAGTGGCCTGGCGCCAGGTCTGGGCCTGGGCTTCGCGTTCTCCGGACTGGCGGTCGTGTTGGCGTTCGCGCCAGCGATCCGCCTTATGCCACCGCGCGAAGGCGTCATCTACCGGAGCAGCATCGAAGACGCGGAGGTGGTCTTTGCGCCACGGCCATGACGCGGCCGGCCAACGAGCGTGACGCCCAAATCGAGTCTTCGCCAGGTCGACCTGCTGTTCTTCCTGTCTGATTTGGGAATTGGGCCGATGTGTCGGGAACAGCGCGAGCCTATGGTGGCAGCCATGAACACCCTTGCGCGTGGATACGGCGCCACCCCATTCTCGCCTTTCTCGTCTGCCAATCCCGCGTTGGGCCCGATGCTGACGGCTGACATCAGGAGTGGGTCAAGACGTTGATGACCTGCCCGTCCGGGTCGCGGACGAAGAGAAGCGGGTGCCCGATGCCTCGTCGGTTAGCGGATGGATGATCGGTGCGCCGGCCCGCCGCGCGGCCGCGTAGCAGGCCCACACGTCGTCAGTCGACCTGGTCCGGATGCCACGCGCGTAGGCGGGGCACCCAGGCCGGGACGGCGCGACGGTACGCGTCGTACTCGGCACCGAAGCGCTCGCCGAGGGTCGGTTCCTCATAGCCGTACACGAAGGTCGCCACGAGCGCGGCCACCACGGCCGCGTAGATCAGCAGGACTGGCTGCAACAGCAGCAGCGCCTGACCGATGATGATCGCCAGCACCGCGACATACATTGGATTGCGCACGTAGCAGTACAGACCCCCCACGACCAGGCGTTCGGGTGGCGCCACGGGCGCCGGCGTTCCAAGGCCTTCGAGCACAAAGCGGCCGAACGCGTGCAGCAACGCCGCGGCGCCCAGGATTACCAGGACCGCACCCAGGACCCGCAACGGCGCCGAGGGCAGGGGCGTCGCTCGAACCGCCCAGCCGGTCACCAGCCAGGGTCCGAGACCCGCCACGGTGCCCGGTTCGACGACCAGGAAAATGAGACTGCCAACGGCTGCCCAGCTCTTTCGCACGCTGTGCAGTCCAGTCTAAGTCGAGCGCGTTCGTGCCGAACCAGACGACGAGGTGAGCGTCTCCGCCGGCTCCAGTCAACAACCTCAGTGTCGTCGAGCCGCCAGCTTCGTCGCGGTCAACCACGACGACTCGCGCATCCTCCTGAGCCAAACGGCAGCACGGTCGCGCGTCCGACGCCGGAGCCAGCACCGGTCACAATCGCCACCTTCTCCTCGAGCCGCATCGGGACTCGGGCGCGAAGGTACCGCGCGACCGGCCGCGTTGGTCTCACACCACACCGACGGCGGCTACCCGACTGTTGCGCTCGCCGAGCACGCCTGGCTGCCTTTCGGCGTGGCGCCATCGGCACGGTCGACGACTGCGCCGCGGCGCTGCCAGCCAGCGGCCTCGGCGACGTGCGCTCAAGCAACGAAGGTTGTAGCGGCCGCACACGCTGAGCGGAGTGTAGGACAATACTGAGCGATGAATCGGCGGTGGTGGAAAGAAAGCGTCGTCTATCAGATCTATCCACGCAGCTTCTTTGATAGTAATGGCGACGGAATTGGCGATCTGCGCGGGATCATTCACAAGCTCGACTACTTGCAGGAGCTTGGGGTCGACGTCGTGTGGCTTTCGCCGGTGTATCAGTCGCCCAATGACGACAACGGCTACGACATCAGCGACTATCGCAACATTATGACCGAGTTCGGCACGCTTGTGGACTGGGAAGAGCTGCTGGACGAGATGCATCGCCGGGGCATCAAGCTGCTGATGGACCTCGTGGTCAATCACTCCTCGGATGAACACGCTTGGTTCAAAGAAGCCCGGAAGTCGCGTGACAATCCGTACCGTGATTACTACGTATGGCGTGATACACCAAACAACTGGACAAGCTTCTTCGGCGGTTCAGCTTGGGAGTGGGACCAAACAACAGAACAATACTACTTGCACCTCTTTTCGAAGAAACAGCCGGACCTGAACTGGGAAAACCCGAAGCTGCGCGCCGAAATCTACGACATGATGCACTGGTGGCTGAAAAAAGGCATCGATGGCTTCCGGATGGACGTCATCAACATGCTGTCCAAGGTGCCGGGCTTTCCGGATGCGCCAATCACCACGCCCGACAAGTACCAGTTCGGTGGCCAGTACTTCCTGCACGGCCCACGCTTGCTCGAGTTCCTCGAGGAGATGAACCGCGAGGTCCTGTCACACTACGACATCTTCACCGTCGGCGAGACGCCGCTGGCGACGACGGAGCACGCGATCGACATCACCAACGAGGACACGGGCCACCTGAACATGCTGTTCCAGTTCGAGCACATGGACCTGGACATGCCACAGGGTGTGGCCTCACGCCTCGAAATCAAGCCGTGGGACCTGCACGACCTGAAGCAGGTCATGACCCGCTGGCAGAAAAGTCTCGAAGGGCGCGCCTGGAACAGCTTCTACCTGTCCAATCACGATCAGCCGCGCTCGGTCTCGCGCTTCGGCGACGACGGTCAGTTCCGGGTCGACTCAGCCAAGATGCTGGCGACGTTCCTGCACACCATGCACGGCACGCCCTACATCTACCAGGGCGAAGAGATCGGCATGACCAACGTGGCCTTTCCTTCGATCACGGACTATCGCGACATCGAGACGGTCAACCTGTACCGCGAATTCGTCGAGGACAAGCACGTCGACCCGGCCAAGGTCATGGCCATGGTTCACTACCGCAGCCGCGACAACGCGCGCACGCCGATCCAGTGGGACTCTTCTCCGCATGGCGGATTTACCACCGGCTCGCCCT
This sequence comes from Chloroflexota bacterium, assembly GCA_036506475.1. Lineage (GTDB taxonomy): Bacteria > Chloroflexota > UBA6077 > UBA6077 > CF-72 > CF-72. The sequence continues at coordinate 15,377 of DASXRR010000194.1, read as the reverse complement.
GGATTGGTGCGAACCCGAACTACGCCTCGATCAACGTGGCCCAGGCACGGGCGGACCCTGATTCGATCTTTCACTATTACCGACGCTTGATTGAGCTGCGCCGCGAACATCCGATCCTGGTGTATGGCACGTACGACCTGCTCCTCGATGCGCACGAGCAAATCTATGCCTATACGCGCACGCTTGACGCTGAGCGCTTGTTGGTCATGCTCAACTTCACCGCTGATACACCGGTGTTTGCGCTGCCCAGCCACATCACTTTTCGCCGCGCCGAGCTGCTTATTAGCAACCTTGCGGTTGACGCCGATCAGGACGTCCACCTGCTGACCTTGCGGCCGTACGAGGCGCGCGTCTATCGGCTGACGTAAGTGCTGTTCGAAAAGCGCTTGCGCGACGGCCTGCTGGACGGCTCGATCAGCGTGGCGTTTCGGCGCTGGCGGCGGGCGCAGGTGGTCGCTGGTGGGCGGTACCGCCTGGCTGGCGTGGCTGGCCGCGTTGTCGTCGAATCGGTCTCAGCCGTCGTGCCGACTGACATCACCGTCGCGGAGGCGCAATTGGCTGGTTTCCCGTCACCATTGGCTGTGCTCGAAGACCTCGGCGGCAGTGATGACTCGCCCATCTTTCGCGTAGCGTTCGGTCACATTGAGGCGGACCCGCGTGATGCTTTACGCCAGAGCGACGCTGACCTCGTCGCCCTCGCTCGGCGTGTTCAGCGCATCGCGGGTGCCGACGCCACGCTGAAGGCAATCGCCGAACAGCCCGGCGTCCGTGCCGCCGACCTTATGGGCCCGCTCGGCTGGTCCGAGCTGCACCCGTTCAAGATGCATGTCCGCCGCCTCAAAGAGCTCGGCCTGACGATCAGCCTGCCGGTCGGCTATCGCCTGTCGCTCCGCGGCGAAGCATTTGTCGCTGTCATCCTCAGCCCAGCGAAGGATCCGTAGCCTCGGAGTTGCGGTTTACTTCGCTGCGCTCGAGGACAGGCTCTTCGCAGGCTCAGGATGACAAGCTAGACGACCTCGTCCAGGACGTCGAAGCGGCCGCTGGTGAGCAGTTGCTCCAGGTCGAGCAGGACCGTTTGGCCTGGCGCCAGGCCGCGGGCGAACTCGCGACCGCTCAGCGATGCCTGGAGGCTGGCTAGTTTCAGGCGTTCCACGCCAAAAATCTCGTCGACGACCAGACCTGCTTTGAGGCCCCGCAGGCCGATCAGCAGCGCGGCGTACTGGTCAGCTTCGGAGGGCGCCGAGCGCAGGCCGAGCATGGTGCCCAGGTCGAGCAGCGTCACGATCTCGCCACGCACACTGACAATGCCCAGCACGTACGACGGCGTGCACGGCACCGGCGCCACGCCACTGACCCACTGCACACTGCGCAGCGAAGCCGTATCGACGGCGTAGCGCTCCGAGCCCACGCGGCATACCAGGACTTCAATGTCATCGCCGTTGTCGGCTGCCGCGGGCTGCCGAGCGAGCTGTTCGGCACGGCGCTTGAGCACGGCCTCGGTGATGGGATCGCAAACTGGAGTGGTCATGCTCGGGCTCCTTCCATGGCGTTGAGGTGGGTCTGCACCGCCTGGCGCAGCGTTTCGACCGGCAGAGCGTCGGAGTCAGGGACCATCGTTTGGGTGCGCAGCTCCGACAGCAGACGTTGGGTGTGCAGTAGCGCGGCATACGCGCGTGGACTGTCGCCCACGCCGAGGTACGCTCGGGCGAGCGCAAATTGGCCTAGCGGGCTATGGGGATCACGAAATGTAGCCCGACGCAGCCACTCGATGGCGGATGCGCTCGAGCCGGCTTCGAGTGCCAGTAGCCCGGCCTCGAGCTCGGCGCGGCCACTCAGACCACACGGCGCGTCGGCGAGGACCGCGGGCTTGTCAGCAGGCCGAGGCCCGACCGGCGCCACCCGGGCTACAGAACGCGCAATCGGCCGCACCGCCGCGGGCGTCGGGCGCCGGACTGCCCACGCAGCGCCTGGCACCTTGCGCCGCCACAGGACCGCGCGGTGCACTTCGACCCGCTCGAGCTCCTCGCGATCGGCGGGCATCGGGTCCGACGGTCCGAGCATCAACCAGCCATTCGGGCTGAGCGCACCGACCAGCGTGCGGTACAGGCGCTGGGTAGCCGCGTCGTCGAAGTAGATCGTCACGTTGCGGCACACGATCAGGTCGAAATCGCCCGACGGTGGCGTGAGCGAATCAGCGCCGAGATTGCTCCACGCGAAGCGGACCATGCGCCGCACCGAGTCATTCAGCCGCCAACCAGTCGCATTCGGCACGAAGTAGCGCTGGCGGAAGGTCTCCGGGGTGGCGCGGAAGGACCAGGCCGGATAGGACGCCTCGCGCGCGATGCGCAACGACTCACTATTGACGTCGGTACCGAACAGATGCACTTCCCAATCGTCGAGAACAGTCTGTTCGTTGAGCAGGATGGCCAGGGTGTACGGCTCCTCGCCAGTCGAGCAGCCGGCCGACCACATGCGGACCCGTCGTTCGAGGCGGCGGCGATCCAGGATCTCAGGCAGGACCAGTTGGCGCAGGGCTGCCATCTGCGCCGGATCGCGCAGAAAGTACGTCTCGCCGACGGTCAGATGCTCGACCAGCGCATCCAGCAGGTCGGGCCGGTCACCGGCCTGAAGTTGCTGGAGGAGTGAGCACGCGTCGCCGTCCGATGTGCGGTCGAGGACGCGGCCGACCGCTTCGTCCATGCGTCCAGCGCCGTAGTCAGACTCGCGAATGCCGAACTGTCGATCGACCAGGTCCAGGTAGCCCGACCGCACCTCGCTCGACAGCGAGACGTTCGATCCGTTCACTGCGCGCCTCCGAAGCTGGGTGCGAGCGCCGTCGGCGCGAGGATCGGGATGATGGTGTCGCCAAGGCGGAACACGCGCGGAATGAGGGGACTGGCGTGCTGGGTCGGCACAGCGCTGGGCAGCTCGGCGTTCTGCACGACCTCGTCGATGGAGTCGACCCAGAGCAGGAAGCGCGTCGCCCCCGCGACCAGGACCAGGTGCTGCTCTGACGTCATCGCCGGCGTTGGCAGGCCGAGTCGGGGCCGCGGATCGACGACCGGCAAGATCTCGCCATGCAGGTTCAGCATGCCGATGAGCTCTCGGCCGGTCTCGGGCAGAGCCAGCACATAGGCCATCGGCAGCACGCGTTCGACGCTGGCCAAAGGCAGCCCAAAGCTGCGCTCGGCGAGATGGACCAGCAGCACCGCGTCGGCGGTCGTGGTCGCTGGCTGGGCAGTGCCGGGGGAAGGTGATGCTGGGGTCATTGCGCGCTCTCGTTCATGTATCGGCCGGATAGCGGCGCGACTTGAAGGCGAAGTGCGCGGTTTTAGCTCTGGACGCCGGCGACGCCAAGCATTGCCGGCAGCACGCTGCCGAACAGGTAGCCGGCCACGCCGGCAAACGCGCCCAGCGCCATGATTTCGACGCCGCTCGGCAGCCAGTGGCGGCGTGTCCAGCGGCTCTTGATGACGCCCATGGCAAATAACGCCAGGGCAGTCAACACGACCGACACATAGTGCGCACCGCTGGCTGGCACGAACAGGAACGGCAGGATCGGCAAGAGCGAGGCGGTGCCGAACGAGCCGCCCATGACCAGCGCGCCGCGCAGCGGACTGCCTTCCTCGCGCGTGAGACCCAGCTCTTTTTCGACCATCGTCTTGAGCAGGACCGACTTGGAGGAGGCGATCTCGCTGGCCACGCGCAACGCGCGCTCTCGATCGAGCCCTTCTTCCTCCAACATGAAGGCAACTTCGGCCTCTGCCTCGGCCGGGCGCTCTTCGACCTCTTCCTCCTCGGAGGCGATCTGGGCGTCGAAAATCTCGCGCTGGCTCTTGCTCGACATGTACTCACCGGCGCTCATGCTGAAGATGCCCGCGAGCGCGGACGCAAATCCGGCGATCAGGACAGGGAAGGATTCGTGCGTCGCCGCGGCCACGGTCAGCACTACGGCCAGTGTTGAGATCAGCCCATCCTGCGCCCCGAATACGGCCTCACGGATTTCGCCGAGCAGCCCCGCGGTCCGCCGCTCCTCGTCGATGTGTCCGCGCAGCCAGGCAGGATCGAAATCCCGCGCCCGCCGCCATTTGGGCTTTCTCAGCGTCGTTGCCATGTGCGTTGCTCTGGCGGACATTGTGCCTGGTAGGCGTGATCTGACGCCGTACTTCGGCGGGGTCGGTGTGAAGTACCGTGAACCTGGGCCATGCTCATCGTGCCGGCGCTGTGCAGTGTGCTCAGCTTCGGCTTTGCGGGGTTGCTCGTCGGCCGATTCGCGCGGCGGGGCCGACCGTACTTCGCGGTGTGGAGCCTGGCGCTGGTCTTCTACGGCATCAGCACGGGCGCGGAGGTCCTGGGCGGTGCCACAGGCTGGACTGAGACCGCCTATCGCTGGTGGTATCTGACGGGCGCCATCGGCGTGGCGGCATATCTGGGCATGGGCAGTGCCTTCTTGCATCGGGCCCGGCCCTTCGGCTGGCTGCTCGTCGGCGCGCTCCTGGTGGGTGCCGTGCTCGTGCAGAGTATCGCTGGCCTTGTCGCGGCGGCCGCCCTCGCCACCGTGCTGATAGCTCGCCCGACCAGCTGGCCACATACCCTGCTCGGACTGCTTCTCGTCGGCACCGTCTTGGCGGCTATGCGCATCTTGACCGCGCCGATCGATCACGCGTTGCTACCCGCGCCGAGCGATCAGGCCACCGGCCAGGCTTTCGATCCGAGCGTCCGCGCCCTCACACCGCTGTTCAACATCCCTGGCGCGCTGGCGCTGCTCGCCGGTGCCCTCATGAGTGCCCGAGCGCGAAGCCACGTTGCGTCGAATGTCCTCATCGCGGTTGGCGCACTGGTGCCGAGCCTGGCCAGTAGCCTGGCACGTTTTGGCTTCACGTACGCGTTTTACGCGGCCCAGCTCGTGGGCCTGCTGTGCATCCTGGGCGGGTTTGTCATCCGTGATCGGATACGCGCGCCAGCCAGGCCGGATCCATCCGCCTGAGTCGATCCTTCTTCAGGTTTTCCTGCGCCAGCCAGGCGATGTCGCGATCCGCCGAGCGCAGCCATCGTTCGAGCAACGGCTTGCCTGCATCAGGCAATGCCGCGACGGCCACACTCCAGCCGTAGGCAAGCGCGCGACGCAGCGCCTTGAAGTCCTCGGTGCGCCGATCGCTCACCACTGCGAGCCCGGCGGTGATCTCGTCCAGGATATGCAGCGTCGCTTCGGCGGCGGCCGGGTCGTCGCGCAGCAGCGGCGGCTCGCACAATGCCGCGACGACAGCCCGCCGTTCGAGCAGTGTGCCCGACTGCCACCGACACATGGTCTCCACCAGCTCTGGCATATCGCGCGCACCGAGCCGTTGCAGGCCCATCGCCACGCCTTCGCGCACCCGCCAGCGCCCATCGTTGGCGTGTTCACGAAGCTCGTCCAGCAGGTCGCGCTGTCCCTCGGCAATAAGCCGTCCGAGACCGACCGCGCCGCATGCGCTCAGGTACTCGGCGCCGCTGCCGAGCCAGCGTCTGAACTGCTCGAGCGAGCCCGCGTCTGCCGCGGCCTGCAGCAGCTCGAGATTGGCGCGCGGGCCGGGCAGGCCCGATTGCGCGAGCAGGTAGCTTTCCCAGTCACCGTCGAGAGCAGCCAGCGTGGTTCGGTAGTCGTCGCGGCGCACCATCGGCGCCAGGTTATGGTAGGTCCGTGATTGCTACGGATCTGAAGGGCCACGTTGCCCGCACCGTCGACGCCCATGCCGCCGAGCTCGAGGCGCTGGCACGCCAGATCTTTGCCGCACCAGAGCTGGGCTTCAAAGAGCACGGCACCGCGTGCATCGTCCACGAATGGTTCGATCGGCTCGGTCTGGTGCACCAGGACGGCATCGGCGTCACCGGCACCCGAGCCGTGCTCAACGGCGGCTCCGCAGGTCCGACCGTGGCCATCCTGGGCGAGCTCGACTCGCTGCTGTGCTGGGAGCATCCCGACCGCGACGCCCAGACTGGTGCCGTGCACGCCTGTGGCCACAACGCGCAGCTGGCGATGATGCTTGGCGCTGGCCTCGCGCTGCGTGACGTTGCTGCTGACCTGGCTGGCCGGATTGTGCTTATGGCTGTGCCGGCCGAGGAGTACGTCGAGCTCGAGGAGCGCCTGGCAATGCGCGCCGAGGGCAAGCTGGAGTTCCTGGGCGGCAAGGCCGAGATGGTCCGCCTGGGCGCCTTCGACGACGTCGACATGGCGATGATGGTCCACACTACGGCGCGTCCTGAAGACGGCGATATCGCCGTCGGCGGCACGAACAATGGCATGGTGGCCAAGTTCGTCCGATTCATCGGCCACACCAGTCACGCGGGCGGCGCGCCGGACCAGGGCATCAATGCCTTGTCGGCCGCGCGCGTGGCGTTGGCGGGCATCGACGCCATGCGTGAGACGTTCCGCGATGAGGACCACGTGCGGGTGCACCCGATCGTCACACGTGGCGGTGACGTCGTGAATGCCATCCCGGCCGATGTGCGGCTGGAGATGTTCTGTCGCGGCGCAACCATCGAGGCCATCGAGCGCGCGCACAACAAGGTCGACCGTGCTTTGAAGGCCGGCGCAATGGCCCTCGGTTCTTCGGTGGAGATCACGACGTTGCCCGGCTATTTGCCGCTGTTCCACGATTCTTCACTTGTCTCGCTGTTCCGCTCGAACGCGATTGACGTCGTCGGCGCCCCGAATGTACGCGACAAGGGCCACGGCGGCGGCAGCACCGACATGGGCGACCTCTCGCACATCCTGCCGTCGGTCCACCCCTACGCCGGCGGCGCCACCGGCGCCGGCCACGGCGCCGATTACCGCATCACCGATCACACCCGAGCCGTGATCAATCCCGCCAAAGCCCTGGCCATGACCGCCATTGATCTGCTGGCCAGTAACGCACGCGAAGCCCGCCGCGTCATCGCCGAGTTCAAGCCGCGCATGACCCGCGCCGAGTACCTCGCTTATCAGCGCCGCCTCAGCTCAGTGACGACCTGGCGCGCGCAGGATCACGACTAAACCACGCGGCGAAAAAGTCAACCCGTGGTTTGAAGTCCAGCGGCGATGCCGTTGATGCTGTGGTGGATTGCGTCCAGCAGGAGATGGCGGTCTTCGTCCGAAGCATCGGTGCGCAGAGAGCGGAAGCGGCGCAATAGGGCGACCTGGGCGACGTGGAGGGCGTCAACGTACGGGTTGCGCAGCTTGATGGAGCGCGCCAACACCGGTGAGTGCTCCAGGAGCTCGTGCTGACGAGTCACCTGCAAAACGCCCGAGACCGTGAGGTCGAACTCCGCCATGAGAGCCTCGAACATCGGCCACAGCGTCCGATCGGCCAGCGTCGCGTAGCGGCGGACCGTGGGCGGGTCGGCCGTCCCCAGACTCAGCTGGGCGTTGTCCAACGCGCTGGCGAAAAACGGCCACGAGCGATACATCGTCTGCAATCGCTCCAGGCCGCCCGCGGAAATTTCAGTAGCGAGCGCGGTCCCCAGACCGAACCAGCCCGGTAAATTGGCCCGCGCCTGGGTCCACGAAAACACCCAGGGAATCGCCCGCAAGTCGTCTAGCCCCGGCAAAGAATCCCGACCCGCGCGCGATACCGGCCGAGACGCAAGGTTCAACGTGGCGAGCTCGGCGAAGGGCGTTGCGGAGTGGAAGAAGGCCATGAACTCCGGCACGTCCTTGACCAGCCCCGCATAGGCGCGGCGCGAGCGCTCGGCAAGCCGCTCCAGCACCTCTATCCAGTCAGCCGAGGCAGCGGTCGAAGCCCGATCTGGCGCAACCGACGACAGCAGCAGCGCGTGGACGACCTGCTCGATGTGCCGTTCCGCGATGGGCAAGCTGCCGTAGCGGGCGAAGATGACCTCGCCTTGTTCCGTCAGTTTGAACACCGGACTGGCCGCCCGGGCAGGCCGCGCCACAATCGCGCGACCCATCGGTCCACCGCCACGCCCCACGGCACCGCCGCGGCCGTGGAATACGGTCAGCTCGACACCGAACGCCGCGCTCGCCTCGGCCAGGTCCTGCTGGGCGCGATACGTCGCCCACGTCGCGGCGAGATAGCCGCCATCCTTGTTGCTATCCGAGTAGCCGACCATCACCTGCTGGTGATCAGCCCGGGCGCGCACTGCCCCGCGATAGGCTGGACTCTCCAGCATCTGGGTCACGACGTGGCCGCAGTCGCGCAGCTCGGTGATCGTCTCGAACAGCGGCACCACGTCGAGCCGCGAGCGTTCGCGATCGACCAGCCCAGCCTCGCGCGCCAGAAGCAACACCGTCAGCGCATCGCTGGCCGCCCGGCTCATCGACACCACGCAGGTCTGCGACGCCCGCTCGCCGTTCAGACGCTGCACGTCGGCCATCGCGTGGAACGTGTCGATGATCTCGCGTGTCGCTGCCGACAGCGCCTCGGTCGGAAACGCAAACGGACCGTCCGTGCCGAGATGCTCCTCCAGCACGCGCATGCGCTCCGACTCGTCCAGCGCGACGAACCCTGATACGCCCGCCAGTCCGAGCAGCTCAGCCGCAGCCTCCGTGTGCCGCTGCGCATGCTGGCGAATCTCGAGCTCGGCCAGGTAAAAGCCAAACGTCTCGACGCGTCGTCGAAGGTCGAGTAGGCCGCCGTGGGCGATGCGCTGCCCACCATGCGCGGTGAGGCTCGAGATGACCAGATCGAGGTCGGCGAGCAGCGCCTCGCTGGTGGTATAGCCGCCGGCACCGCCCGAATCGGTCCGTCGCAGGCGCTCGCCGATCAGGCCAAGCTTGCGTCGGTACGGCTCGTCCTTCCATTGCGGCACTGCCTGCACTTCGAGCTCGCGCCGATCGCTGTCGATGGATTCGAGCAGCTCGGGCGCGCAGCCGAGCAATCTTCCCGAGATGCTGAGGTCGCGGCCCAGCCACTGGACGTCCTCGCGATAGCGCCTCAGCACTGCACCGCGCGCTAAACGCGCGGCGGCACGGGTCACCTCGGGCGTGACGTTCGGATTACCGTCGCGGTCGCCGCCGACCCATGAGCCGAAACGCAGCAGGTCTGCGCCGGCGCCGGGAATGGCTCGAAAGACGAGCGGCAGAACGTCGTACACGGTGCCGGCCAGCACATACAGCACGCTTTGCACTTCGTCGAGCACGCTCGGGCGCTCAACGCGCGCCTCCGCGGTCTGCCAGATGAGGGTGATGCGCGTACGCAGCGCGTCCAGCACGCTGGCGCGCTCGGCGGGCGTGTTTCGGTCGTCATCCAAACGCTCGATCAGGCGTGCGGCGGCCTCGAGATGGTGCAACAGGGTGCGTCGACGCGCTTCGGACGGATGCGCGGTCAGCACCGGGTGCACGCGCACCTGACGCAGCACGGTGTGCACCTGGTCCATGCTGATGCCCTGGCCCGTGAGCTCGTTGATGCCGGCCGCGACGGACTCGTGTAGCGGCTCGGTGCTGGCGCGCTGGCGACCGCGCAGGGTACGCACGCGATGGTGCTGCTCGGCCAGATTGATCAGGTGAAAGTAGGCGCTGAAGGCGCGCACCAGCTGCAGCAGCCTCGGCGTCGACTGCTGCTCGGTCCAGGCGAGAATGGCCTCGTCCGAAGCCTGGGTGCTGCGCAGCTCAATGGTCGCCATGCGCACGTGCTCCACAGCCTCGAACAGGTCTCGCCCTCCCTGCTCGCGCAGCACCCCGCCAACCAGCTCGCCGAGCAGCCGCACGTCGTCCCGCAGCTGGTCGATCGGCTCGGCACGTACCGCCATGGGTTGGTTCACAGTATGCGGTTCAAGCCGCCTCCTAAACCGCGGCGCACTGACGGCGCTCTATAGTTAGGCGCCAGCCTATGAGCCTCGATGTCCGTGGCCGAGTTGCCCTGATCACCGGCGGCGGCACGGGCATGGGCTGCGCGATAGCCGAGGCGCTGGCGGAGCGTGGCGCCGATGTCGCGCTTGGGTACGCGCGCTCTCGCGACGACGCCGAGTCGACCGCCGAGCGTTTACGTGGCCTACATGTGAACGCCACCACCCATAAGGCCGATGTTGCTCGCGTAGCCGAGTGCGATGCCCTGGTCCAAGACGTAATCAAAGAACACGGACGGCTAGACATCCTGGTCAACGGCGCGGGCACGACCCATTTCATCGACTACGCCGACCTGCAAGCGGTGACCGAAGAGGTCTGGGACGAGATCTTCGACGTGAACCTGAAGGGCGCGTTCTTCGTAGCGCGCGCCGCTGGTTTATGGATGCGCGAGCACGGTGACGGTCGCGCGGTCATCGTCAACATCGCATCGGTATCGGCTTTTGCACCGCGCGGCAGCAGCATTCCGTACAGCGTGTCCAAATCTGCTCTGGTGCACGCCACCAAGGGCCTGGCGACGGCGCTGGCACCGAGCGTCCGAGTGAACGCCGTGGCGCCTGGTCTGGTACTGACGCGCTGGTGGACGCGCCGTGGTGAGGATGAGATCGCCCGCCAGATCGCCGCCACCCGCTTCAAGCGCGACGTGTCTGTGGAGGACGTCGTCGACGCGGCGCTGTTGCTCGTTCAGAACGAGAGTATGAGCGGCCAGACGATCGCCATCGACGCCGCGAACATCATGCACTGACGCCTTCGGGCTCCCGAAGCTCACCGTCAGGCGCGCGGAAAAAGGTCCCGCGACCGCTTCTCAACCGAAGGCCAATGCACCTCGACGGGCGAATCAACGGCGCTTCGGTACGCTGCCCGCGACGTGGGCCCGCACGCTGCGTTTCCTCCTGCCTGTGGTTGAACTGACCGGAACCCTGGACGGTATCGGCCTGCCGGCCATCGTGCGCTTGCTCGGCGAGCTGCGCGAAACCGGCGTGCTGCGCATCTCGTCGGGTACCTGGCAAGGTGAGCTCGCATTTGCCCGCGGGCAGCTGATCTCGGCGCACTTTGGCGACGACCGAGGACTCGATGCGCTCGACGCCTGTGTGCTCATGCTCGCCCAGGGCGATTTTGCCTTCGTGGAAGGCGAGCCAACGCCCGAACCCGATCTCGAAGTCACCGCCGAGGAGCTGCGCCAACACCTCGAAGCGCGCTCCGAAGAACACCTGGGACCAACCGCCGCGTTGCCCTCGCTCGACGCGGTACCAAGCCTGGCCGGCGAACCCGCCCCATCGGCGGACCAGGTCGTGCTCGACCGCATGGCCGTTCAGGTGTTGTTGCTCGTCGACGGCCAGCGATCGGTCCGCGACATCATTGGCGATCGACCGCTCATGCCCGTGCTGCGCAACCTGGATTTTCTGGCGCGGCAAGGTCTGATCTCGATCCCGGCCCGCACACGCCCTGCGACCGCCACGCCGAGCAAACGCCTTTCCCCGCGCCCGCGCACGTCGACCGTCACACCCGCGCCACAGGCGCCGACACCCACGCCCGCGCCACAGGCGCCGACACCCACGCCTGCGCCCGCGGCCGTCGAGGACGGCATCCTCGGCGTCTGCCCGAAGCTTGGCTTCGCCGACGATCCGCCGCGACACTATTCGCGACCGACCGCCCTGCACCGCTGCTATGCGACCGACACGGCCAGCCTCGTAACCAGTCAAGAGCAGCGCGACCTGTGTCTGGGCGGCCGGTACGCATCCTGTCCCCGCTTCCAGATGGCATTGGCGCCAACGCCTACGGTCCCGCCGGGTGTTGCCGCCCGCCTCGCCCTGGCTGGCACCATGAGCGTCGCTGGCGGTGATGTGTTGGACGTCGCACGTGGAGATGAGCGGGCCACACCGACGGTCCAGGTCCGACGCCGAGGACGCGCGATGCGCGGGCCGCTGCTCATTGCCGGCGGCGCCGTCGTAGGCTTGCTTGTCGTCGTCGGCGCGTTGATGGCCCTACCGTTGCTCGAGACGCGGCTCGTCCCGGCGCCGGCCACGGCAGTCCCGGCCTTTGCTCCGGTGGCATCGCCCCAGGCTGCGCGCACGAGCGCTCCGCTGGCGATCGCCACACTCGCTGTGCCGCCGACCGCCGTACCTACGCTGCCACCGCGCCCACCGACCCCGACCACGCCCCGGCTCGCCAGCAATGTGCTCCTCGATGCGCGCTTTGCCGGTGGCGCGCAGAAGGACTGGCTGGACAATCAACCGTTTGCCGGGTGGCGCGATGGCGCGTATCGGCTCGCTGCGCGCCAGGCCACAAAGTTCGTCGCGGTCGCCGCGCCAGTCTCGGTGCCAGACAATGTCCTCATCTCGGCCACGCTGCGCAAGACAGGCGGACCGCCCGGCGGTGGCTACGGCTTGATCGTCCGCAATCAGCAGGCCGAGGCGCTCAACGGCATCAATCAGTCCTTTGACGCGTACGTGGTCGAGGCGGGTGACCTGGGCGAATTCGGAGTGTGGCGCCGCGAAGGCGATCGCTGGGTCGACCTGGTCCCGTGGACGCGCTCGCAAGCGGTCCGTCAGGGCGGCTCGCCCAACGAGTTGAGCGTACGGGTTGCGGCAGGACAGCTACTATTGACCATCAACGGCATCGAAGTGGCGCGGGTCGATGACGACGTCCTCGCCCATGGTGGCGTGGGCGTGTTCGCCGGGGGCGACAACAACGAAGTCGCGCTCGATCGCTTCACGGTCCAGGTCCCCAACTAACGCGTCCAATCGGGGGAGCACGCGTGGTCCAGCCGCTAAGCCGTCGGGCATTTCTGGGCGTTGGCGCCGGGATGATCGGCGCCCTGGCTGGCGTTGCCAGCATCACCGCCGGCGTCTCACGCGCTCGCCCGAACAATCAGACCCACGCGCTGGGCGAGCTGACGCTGTTGGCCCAGTCCGATCCGTGGCGACTGTCGCTGTTGGGCCCGGGCAGTACCGTCCTGTGGGAAGAGGCGCTCGATCAAACGCTGTCGTATCGAACTAACGACGGTCAAACCTTCCACGCGCGGCGCATGGCATCGTGCGCCGACATTGGCGGCGGGGCGATCCAGATGGTGGCCGAGACCGACGACCCACTCGGCGGCGCGATCGCGCTGGAGATCCGACCGCTCGGGCCACGCGCGTTTCGCCTGTTGGTCACGCCGGATACGCTGCGCACCGTCGCCGGGGTCGGCGGCGCCTTCGATACCACCGCTGACGAACGCTTCGTCGGTCTGGGCGAACGCTTCGACAGAGTCGAGCAGCGTGGACGCGCGGTCGACATGTGGGCCGAAGACCGCCGCGTCGCCAACTATGGCGAGAGCACGTATGCGCCGGTGCCTGTGGTGATGTCGAGTCGCGGGCACAGCTTCACCCTCGAGCGCTTCGAACGCTCGCGCTTCGATCTCGGCGCTGCCAGGCCGGATCGCTGGGCGTGGCAGCAGGACGGACCAGCGGCCAGCATCGTGGTCAGCTATGGCCCGACGCTTAAAGATCTGGTGCGGCGCAATGCCGAGCTCTCAGGACTGCCACCGCTGCCGCCGCGCTGGCTGTTCGGGGTGTGGAAGACGTCCGTCGGCGGGGCCGACGCGGTGATTGCCGAGATGCGCCGCCTACGCACGGCCGGTGTGCCGATCTCGGCTGTGTTTGCCTTCGACGCGGTCGATTCCGACGCGAACCTGGGCTGGCCGTACGTCACCTTCGCCAGTCGACAAGCTGGGCCGTACCCGGATCCGGCCGCGTTCACGAGCGCTCTGCATGCCCTCGGGCTCAAGGTGCTCAACTACATGACCGCGGATTTCCATACCGATCGCGCCAACTACAACGAGCCGGCAATGCATGGCTTCCTGGTCAAACGCGCCGACGGCCGCGTCTATGTCCACGAGGGTTTCCAGGTGGCCTGGCTCGACTTGTCCGACCCAGACGCGGTCATGTGGTGGGGCGCCTCGTGGCGTCGCGCGCTGGCCGACCTCGGCTACGACGGCGGCATGTTGGATCTCGGCGAGCTCATTCCCGCCGACAGTGTGCTCGACGACGGTATGGCCGGCATTCAGGGCCACAATCGATACCCGTTGCTGTATGCGCGCGCGGCGTGGCAGAACGCCCAGGCCGTGCGCCGCGACGGCGACTTCGCGCTGCTGGTGCGCTCGGGCGCGCTCGGCGCGCAGCGCTATCAGAGCGCGCAGTGGAACGGCGATGCGGTGATGCGCTGGGAGGGCCCGGACGGCTTACGGTCGATGATTCCGGCCGCGCTGTCGATGGGCATGAGCGGGTTCCCGTACTGGCACACCGAGGTGGCGGGCTACGTCCAGGCGGACCTGAGTCGGGAGCAGGAGCGCGAGCTGTGGCTGCGCTGGCTGCATATGGCGACCTGGACGTCGATGCTGCGCGATCACCTGGGTGACTATCCGCGCGGCGGGATCGAGGTGTGGTCCGACGAGGGCACGCTGAACGCATTCCGCCAGGCCGCGCGCGTCCATTCGTCGCTGGTCCCGTACCTGTACGGTCTGGCTGCTGAAGCGGCTGGTACTGGCTTGCCGCTGATGCGCTTTCCGGCGCTCGAAGCCCCGGACGACCCGCGGATGTGGCAAGACGCACAGTCGTACTTCCTGGGTCCATCGTTCTTCGTCGCGCCCGTTGTCGAGCCCGGCGTTACCTCGCGCACGGTCTATTTGCCGCCCGGCGAGTGGGTCGACTACTGGCGCGGCACGCTGTATCAGGGGGGTCGCGAGGTGACGGTCCCCGCCCCGCTCGACGGCAGCGGCCCGCCCGTCTTCGTCCGCGCCGGCGCGCTGATTCCCCTGGCGCCCGAATATGACACCCTGGTTCCCGCCGCGACGCCCGACATCCGCACCTACAACGAGGACCTGATCGTGCGCATCATGCCCGGTCAGCCCACCCTGCCACCCACCTTCACTCTCGCCGACGGCACCGTCCTGACCTGGACTGTCAATACCCTCCAGATCGACCGCAACCCCCTCGCGCGCATGATCGAGCTGCGCCTGTCCGACGGCACCAACATCCAACAGCGCGTCGCCCCCGGCTCGAGCATTATCGCCACAGGCTAAGCCTCCGCGGTGTGCTGTTTGCGGTCTGCCGCCTGCCGCCGGAGTATGCCCGTTGAGCTCGCATGATGTACTTCTAACTCCCTCGAAGAGGTGAGGTTCACTGGTCGCGCAGGCGCGTGCATTTGCCGGCGGCACACCCTGTCGACCAGCCAACCGTCCCTCCCGTGCCTGCTTCTCTTTAGAGAAGGAGCTGGTCCCGCGCGGCGCGTGCAGTGACGGCGGCGTAGCGACTACGCCCGATGCGCCGAAACTGGCAACGAAAGCAGCCGCCGGCGGCTACGAAAAACAACCGTTTCTCAACGTCGTGACCCGATTGGCTAAACGGCCGCTAAACCAGTCAACCGCACACTACGCGCGTGCTAGGTCCTCGCCAGGGACTGCTGGCGTTAGCCGTCGTGTCAGCCGTGACGTCTGCGTGCGTCCCGCGCCAGGGAGGCGAGGCGTCCATGAACCTGGCGCCGCTGCCCATCGGGCGGCCGATGTACCAGATGGACG
>DASXRR010000193.1:0-10345 GCA_036506475.1 Chloroflexota bacterium | reverse complement strand
ACTGCCAGCGTGAGCACGAAGAACAGGCCGATGAAGACGACGAAGATCGCCGTCGTCGCTTTGAAGAGCGTCGAGGCAGATACGATTCTCAGCCGCGGCAGCACGCTGACTCTGTGTGGGTTGGCCGCACCGTCCGGAGTTGAAATGCCCGGGTCCATTTGCGACCTATGGAGTCAGGCAGGAGCACGATGCAGACTGGGTCTGCCTGGTCTGACCAGGCGGCCGGCGACGATGCCCACCTGGAGCATGACGCGACTCGACCCGTCCTCCAGGTTGGTCAGCATGACTGCTCGGATACGGCGCATGCGATGGAGCACGGTGTTGCGATGCACGCCTAGCCGCTCGGCAGTCTTACGCACAGAACCACCACTGTCGCAATAGGCGGTCAGCGTCGCGACCAGGTCGCCGTTCCCGTCGCGGTCTTCGTCGAGCAGCTTCCCCAGCGCCCGCTCGTGCAGTGAGCGGAGCGCATCCAGGTCGGCATGGCGCAACAGGAATGTGGCCAGGAGCGCGTCGCCATAGCCGGTTGGTCGGCCCGGACCGAATGCCCGCTCGCCCAGACGCAGCGCCTCGCGGGCCTCAAATAGTGCGCGACCCGCAGCGCCCCAGCCGGTCCGTGGAACGGCGAAGCCCAGTGAGGCGATACCGAACTCCGCACTCACGCGGGCGTGGCAGCGATCGATTAAGCGCATCCAGCCAGGCTGATCACGGGCGTCGTGGGTGATGCACGCGTATACGTCGTCGTCACCAATCACTACTTCGGCAATGACGTCCCCGAGCACCTCCGAAAGGGTTGCGGCGACGCGTCCGGGAGGCACGCCGGAGATATTGATCGCGAGCGCACCGTACGAGCTCATGCCGCTCTAACAGACAGCAACGATACGCCGCGCCCGAATGCTGGTCGTTAGTCAACCGGACCAAAGCGTCCTACTGGAGCCCGCAGCAGTCTGCACAATCCAGCTGTCGCCATTGTGCACATTGACCAGCATCCGCAGGGACAGTTTCGGCAGACCGCCACAATGACCCAGCACCAGCACACTGGCAGCATCCGGGGCGATGGCACCCCCACCGGCAACCACCGACGCGCTCGAACAGGCGCGCGTACTGGCTGCGCAAGGCGACGTCGCGCAGGCGCGAGAGCTGCTCGAAGCGAGCACCGAGCACGCCGACGTCCGCCTGGCGCTGGCAGCGATTCAGCTCCAATCCGGAGAGTACGCCGAGGGACTGGCGACGCTGGACACGCTTGTGCAGCTTGGAGTGTTTTTGCCTGTCGTCGAAGCCTATCGCGGCGGCGCGCTGCTCGGCCTTGGTCACGTGAGCGACGCAAAAGACGTCCTCGACGCTGCCTACACGGTCGCGCCCGATGATTTCTACGTCGCACTAAAGCGTGGTGAACTGTACTGCCGGCTGGGTATCTATCCAACCGCGCTCGAAGCACTCGAGCACGCGGTACTCGCGAAGGACGCAGATAGCCTTGGACGTGAGGCAGCGCGTCGATTGCTCCGCTTTGCCCGTACCAAAGCGCACGACGGCTTTGTGCGCCGCATTGCAGCGCGTACCAGTGGACTTCGCTGGCCACTCAGAGGCGCTGCGCGTACGCGGAGCGAACCGGCGCTCGAGGGGGTTGGTTAGTGCAGTTCATTTTCTTGTTCGGCGCGATGTTGATCGTGATGCTGCTGCGCGTGGCGATGCCGATTGGCGCGCGCATCACAGGCGAGCCGATCGGCCGCCTCACGCTGAGTTTTTCGGAACGCGTCCGTCTGCAGCGAACCAACGTGTATGCGATCGGCGCGGTGTTACTGGTGTGCGTCGCGACGAGCCCGGTGCCACTCATCGTCGAACTCCTCGTCATCGTAGCGGTGTTCGCGATCCTGGCGATCCCGGCACGCTATGTCATAACCACACACGGAATTGCCTTTAACCGTGTTGTTTTCCGCCCGTGGTCCGACTTCGTCGGCTATTCAGTGGACAGCACGGGTATCCGGCTGATTCCGCAGTCGGGTGCGGGGGCATTTCGTCTGATCGTGGGGCCTCATCGGCGCGACGGGGCGGCAAAGGCGATTCGGCGGTTTCTCGCTCCGGTGGATGGCAATGACGCCGCCGCGCGGGGCCCACGACGGCGCGGGCGCTGGCCAACCCGCACGCGCGAGCGCAGCCGCACGACGACGTCGGCTCCTGTCCTGACTTTCGGGCTCCGGAGGTACTGACTTCTATGAGCGTAGCCTCATCGCACACCCGGCGACGGCGGATTCGTCTGCTACGCTGGCTACCGATCGTGGCCGTGGTGGTCTGCTTGACCGCCGGAGTCACGGCGGTCTTCGCCGCGGATGACCCACAACCGGATCCGAGCGGCATTGTCATTGGCTCAGGCAGCGACCTGGCAGGGATCGCCCCGGGCGATCTGACATCAGACGATTTCGAGACTGCTTCAGCGGCCGAACCGTTCGCGGTCAAACTCGCGGCGCTGGTCAATCAGAACCGGCTGGGAGTGAACTTTACGTGGACGCTCGTCGCCGGCTTCCTGGTCATGTTCATGCAGGCCGGCTTTGCGCTGGTCGAGACCGGCTTTTGCCGCGCCAAGAACGCGGCCCACACGATGACCATGAACTTCATGGTTTATGTGCTCGGTCTGACCGGCTATTTCATCTGCGGGTTCGCGTTTCAGGAGGGCGGCATCGGCCTGATCGGCGTGCCCAACCTGGGCGGCCTAGCGATCCTCAACCATGAGTTGAGCATTCCGCTTGGTGGCGTCGACTGGGGCATCATCGGCTGGAAGGGCTTCTTCCTGTCGGACGGGACGTACGACGTCGGCGTTGCGGTCATGTTCCTGTTCCAGATGGTGTTCATGGACACCACCGCGACGATCCCCACGGGCGCGATGGCGGAACGCTGGAAGTGGTCTGCGTTCTGTGTGTACGGCCTGTTCGTGTCGACCATCATCTATCCTATCTTTGCCAACTGGGCCTGGGGCGGCGGCTGGCTCTCGCAGTTGGGCAAGCTCGGACTCGGCGCTGGCTACCTCGATTTCGCCGGCTCCGGTGTGGTACACGCAATTGGAGGTTGGACGGCACTCGCCGGAGCGCTTGTGCTCGGCCCACGCTTGGGTAAGTACAACCGCGACGGGACCGTCAATCCGATTCCGGGTCACAACCTGGTCATTGCCCTGCTGGGTTGTTTCATCCTGGCGTTCGGCTGGTTCGGCTTCAATCCTGGATCAACCCTCGGCGCTTCGGGCAACGGCAACCTGCGAATCGGTATGGTCGCCGTGAGCACGATGCTCGCCTCGGCATCGGGCGCCATCGTGGCCATGGTCTACACATGGATCGTCAGCAAAAAGCCTGATCCGGCCATGATGGGCAACGGTTTGCTGTCCGGCCTGGTTGCAATCACTGCACCAAGCGGATTCGTGAGTCCGTTCAGCGCGTTCCTGATCGGTGGCATCGCCGGTGTGCTGGTATGTCTGGCCGTGCCGTTCTTCGATCGGATCCGCGCCGACGATCCAGTCGGAGCGATCTCTGTGCATGGCGTCAACGGTCTGTGGGGTCAGCTTGCGCTGGGTCTATTTGCCGATGGCACGATGAACTACGGTGGCACCGTTGCCCGTGGACTGTTCTTCGGCGATCCGGGCCAATTCGTGGCGCAGATCATCGGCGGATTGGTCGCCTTCGGCTGGGCCTTCGGCGTGAGCTGGGTGTTCTTCACCGTACAGAAGGCAGTCATGGGTTTGCGCGTCAGCGAAGACGTGGAGCTGGGTGGCCTGGACCTACCAGAAATGGGGATGCCCGGGTACGCGCCCGACGCTGAACCCTATCGCGGTGCATTCCCAATTCCAGTCGCCGGAGCCATGCGCGAAGTGGCGCCGGCGCCCGCGATCTGAACACACGCCAGCCATCAGCGGTCAGCACGCCCGACGAATAAGCGCGCTGACCGCTGAGAGTTGATCGCTGAGTGCTCGTAAAGCGTGCTACTGGTCGAAGCTGCTGTCATCCTGATCGTCGCCAAGCTGGCGGGTGAGGTCGCGAGCCGCTTCGACCAGCCACCAGTGCTTGGCCAACTGCTCGGCGGACTCGGACTGGGTGTCGGGCTGCCGCTCGTGTTTGGTTCCGCGATCAGTGGCGTGGACGCACAGATCGGCGAACTGAGCAATCTCGGTGTCATCCTGCTCATGTTTCTGGCCGGACTGGAAACGGAGTGGGACCAGCTCCGTTCGGCTGGTAGGCCGGCATTTGTAGCCGCGTCGCTCGGCGTCGCCGTGCCACTCGTGGGTGGTTATGGGTTGGCCATGGCCTTCGGACTGCCAACCATCGAGGCGCTGTTTGTCGGTCTGATCCTGACCGCAACGTCGGTCAGCATCACTGCGCAGACGCTATTGGAGCTAGGCCGCTTGCAGACACTCGAGGGCGCGACAGTGCTCGGCGCTGCAGTCATTGACGATGTGATCGGTCTGGTTGTGTTTTCGGTTACGGTCGCACTGACCGGGGCCGAGCACTCGAACCTAGTGCTGTTATTCGGACTGCTGGTGGCGTTCTTCGGGCTGTCCTGGCTGGTCGCTCCAAAGCTCATCGGCTGGCTGCTCGAACGAGCAGAGAGACTACGTGGCGTCGAGGCGCCACTAGCGATCGCTTTGGCCATCGCCTTGCTGTACGGCGCCGCGGCGGAGAAAGCTGGTCTCGCGGCGATCACCGGCGCTTATACCGCTGGATTGCTGATCAATCGCTCCAATCGATACCCGCATCTCGTGGAGCGGACGCGTGTCCTGACCTACGGGCTGTTTGTGCCGATCTTTCTGGTGAAAACGGGCATGGACGCGCACCTCGGCGACCTCGGCCCCGTACTGCTGTTCGTGATCGCCGCGACCATCGTGGCCGTGCTGACCAAGATCATTGGCTGTGGGCTTGGCGCACGCGCATGTGGGTTCAGTCTACGCCAGAGTCTCGTGGTGGGTGTGGGCATGATCTCCCGCGGTGAAGTCGCGTTGGTGGTGGCGAGCCTGGCGCTGTCGAGCGGCGCGATCTCCCAAACGGTGTTCGGCGCCGCAGTGCTGGTCGTGCTGTCGACGACGCTGGTCACGCCGCCATTGCTCCGCTTCGTGCTGCCCGACGTAGCGCCGCTACCCGCGCTGGTTTCAGATCCGGCTTAATTGGAGTGACGGACGAAGTGAGCCAACACCTCGAATCGACGCACGTAGCCAAGGAACCGGCCCGCCCCATCCACCAGTGCCGCCGCCGGCTCCTCAGTGCGCGTCATCAGCGCCAGCACGTCCTTGAGACTGGTTTCGGCAGTGACCGAGCGCGTCGGGGTCATCAGATCCTTTGCCCGCCGCGGCGCGGGCCGCGCGGCGCGCAGCACCTGACGTGTCTCGAAGTTGCGGACGCTCGACCACAAGCGTTGTGGCAGGACCAGCGTGACCAGATCGAAATCGAGCGTGTGCTCGCGAATGCAGCCGAGCAGTCTATCGTCGGCATCGACGACGAACACACCGCCGGCGCCACTGTCGCGGGCGAATGTTTCGATTACGCGAGTCAGAGAATCGTCCAGGTGGCTGACCGGAGGCGCCAGGTGGACGAGGCCCGGGAACTCGCGCAGGGGTCGGTCCCAGGGCTCGGGTGTCGCGCTGTGCATGGACATCGCCGAGTCCGTTCTCACGACCGCCGACGGCGCCGAATGTGCGCCTCTATGCGCGCTAGCAATTCGTCGGGCACAAACGGCTTGGCAATGAAGTCGTCGGCGCCGGCCTCAAATCCAGCTCGTTTGGTGGCCGCGTCAGTCTGGCCGCTCAGCAGGAGGATCGGCACGTCCCGAAATCGGATGTCGGTCCGCAGCTGGCGGCACACGTCCAGCCCGTCTTGTTGGCCGAGGGCGACGTCGAGCAGGATGACCTCGGGTGCCTCGTTCGCCGCGAGCGCGTCCAGCGCAGATGCGTCCGCGATCGAGTGCACCTCGACATCGCTGCCCTGCAGCGCGTACTCCAGGGCGCGCGACACGCGCGGCTCATCGTCGATCAGCAACACCCGCGGCATGAAGCGATCTTAACGAACCCAGGCATGGTCGGTCCGATCGGCGATGAACACCTCATGCGCCAACTCGGGTTTCTGGAACGCATCGTCCGCGCCACGGCCGAAAGCTCGGATCACGAGGATCTGTTGCGTTCGATCATCAATCAGGCGACCGAGGCGACCGGCACGCAGGTGTGCTCACTATACTTGTGGGACTCGGTCGAACAACTCCTGACGTTGACCGCCACCAACGGTCTTGCCCAGAGCGGGGTCGGTCAGGTCCGGCTTGGCCTGGGTGAGGGAGTCACAGGCTGGGTGGCGGCAACGCGCCGGCCGTTGGCGGTGCCCGACGTGCGCGCCGAGCCTCGCTTCACCTGGGTACCGAACCTGGACCAGGAGCGATTCCGCTCGATGCTGTCGGTGCCGATCCTGTCTCAGGACCGCGTCATTGGCGTGATGAATGTGCAGACGGTCGACGTCCATACGTTCAGTCCGGCTGAGATCGAATTCGTGCAGACCATTGCCGCCGGCGCCGCGGGCATCATCGAGTTGAGCGGACTCCGCCAGAAGCTGGGTCGCCAACTTGAGCTCGAGCGCGCAGCGGTTGAGCAATTGACCGCCCTCAATGCGGGTAAATCCGACTTATTGGCGATGCTCTCCCATGACTTTCGGGGTCCGCTCGCCGTCGCCAAGACGTACGTGTACGGGCTGATGGATCGGTTGCAGGGAGGCGACCGCGAGGCGTGCTGCGAAATCGACGCCGAGCTCGAGGGACTGGAGCGGTTGACCGACAATCTCATGCTGTCGCTGGAGCTCGAAGCGCAGCACGCCTTCGTGCTGGACCTGGAGCAGATGGACATGGTCGAGCTTACTAGCGAGGTGTGCCGCGGCTTCAAACGAACGACGCCCACCCACGACATCGTGTGCGAGTCGTCCGAGTCTGCGTGTTGGCTGAGTGCCGACCGTCCAAAAATCCGCTCCGTGCTGGTTAACCTGGTCGGCAATGCCATCAAGTATTCGCCGCGCGGCGGTCGCATCCGCACGACCGTTCGAGGGTATGCCGACCACGTCGAGGTGGCCGTAGAAGACCAGGGCATCGGCCTCGCCGCGCGTCAGGTCGAGTCGATCTTCGAGCGCTATGGCCGCGGCGAGACAGCGCTCCAGCACGGTATCCGCGGGCACGGGCTGGGCCTCTTTCTGTGCAAGCGTATCGTCGAGGCCCATAGCGGCACGATCTACGCCCGACCCCTCGAGCGAGGTTCCCACTTTGCTTTCACACTCCCCGCGGCGCTTATACAGCCCTCGGCGGGGTAGCCGGCACTGGTCAGCATCTGGTGCCACTGCAGCACCTGGTGCAGCAAAATGCCATCGGCAAAGCCGCAGCTCGCGGAAAGGTTCGCCGCGTGCCCGACGAGACCGTCGCCCGACGCGTCGTGACGAAACGATCATCAGAAAGCCGCTGTCATCGCGAACGTTGGGCAAATGGGCGGCAAAAGACGGCGAAGCCGATGGGTCAATGCCGCGGGATGCCGAACGCTTGTGCTACATGTGAACTCGATTTCGTGGCGGAGGTGCATGGGAGTCGAACCCACCCTCGACCAGGAATTGAATCAAGGCCGAGCAACCGTTTTGAGAAGACGGTTCAACGGCTGTCCCAGCGTGCTCCCGACTGCTCGAGACTACTAGCGCACTGTGCGCCACAAGCGAGACGTTCGTCCACGCGGGCGACTATCTCGGGCGCTCCGTCGATCGATCGCCGTGGCGATGGAGTAGCCGCCAGGCGCCCTCCTCGCGGCGGAAGACATGAGTCACGCGCACCGCCAGCTGGATCGTCGCATCGCTCCCGGCCAATCGCGCCTGGGCGCGCTCAATCCAAACGCTGAAGGCAAGGTCGCCACTTTTGCTTGCGACCAGGGTGACGAGCTCAATGCCGACCAACTGCCCGTTTGCGAAGCGGGAGGCCGCCAACCTGGTGTCTTGCTCGACGCGGTCGCATCCGCGCTCAAAGCCGCCAAAGCCCCCAAAGACGCTTACATCATCCGCGTGCGACCACAATCCGTTGAACGGCTGCGGGTCACCTGTGAGCAGGGCATTCAGTGCTGCCACGGTCCGGTGCAGTACTGCCCGAAAATCGTCGGTTGATAAGACCGAAGGCAGCGGCTCGGACTGCTGGTACAAATCTTCAGCGATCGCGTGCGAATCAGCGGTCATGGGCTGCACATATCGTAGTCCGGTCAAGCGGACGGAAAGTCAATTACCGCGAGAGTACCGTAATACCGGAGTATGCGGAGCTTGAAAGGCCTGACCACTTGAGCGATTTCCTGCGCGCGCTCAGCTGACGGAGCGTACACGTGGAGTATGTGTCGGCCAAGGTGTGCCTGCGCGAGATACTGGTCGGCCGGAAAGCCCTCGTCCGTCGAATTCAGGAAGACATGTATCGTGTGCCCGACACGGCTCGTGCCACGCCGAATCTGTGCTATATCGCTTATGAATGTCTCGCTCGGCACAAGCAGAATGTCTTTGGCCGGGCATCCCGCTCCTTTGAGCGCCTCTACCGCGGCCTCCGCGGCCGATATGGTGTCTATCGCGCCAATCACGTGATTTCTTGGCAGCGACCGGTTGAGAGCTTCCGGACCTGTATGGGTATTTTCGGCCATCTGTCGGCTCCTTCGCTGCGACTGGGCTATTCGCAGTTTCGCGCCCACGTGTCGCGGACCCGTCCCGCATTTGTCGCAATCGTGTCGCAGCTCCTGAAACTGAACAGACAGTTGTGACTGCCCGACCGGTAGCTGCTGGCAGGCGGATCGCAAGTGAAGAGTTGGACTGTTCCGGCTCGGGTTCCATCGTCGATCCGTCACGCCATCACTGTTCACTCGCAGCGCGCTGGAGCTGGGCTTCTCTGGTGGCGTGGAAGATCGATGCGCGCCCGCTGGCGCTGCGATTGGCCATCGCCTACAGTGCCCGCTGACGTGTCTGCTCCGTGCGAGCCGGCAAACCGGGCGTATGAACCGTGCCGGCGAAGACTGGGCCGCGCGCCATGAAGTTGCCGCGGGTCGCCGGTCATCGTTCATTCGCACCGTCGGTGCTCGCGTATGGACTGCTGGCCGTGTTCTTCGTGGGCGAACGGCTGTTGCGTCGGGGCGTCGAGGCGCAAACGCTCGAGACAACATCCGACGACCAGGGGACGACTCGCCTGATCGGCATCAGCTACGCGGCGGCGTTGAATGCCGGCTGGCTCGCGCCGCTGCTCTCCAACCGCGGTTGGGGCCGACTATCGGATGCGCGCGTGCAAGTCTTCGGCTTAAGCCTGATGGTCCTGGGACTGGTGATCAAGGCATGGGCGATACGTACGCTCGGCTCGTTCTACACGCGCACGCTCCGCACCAAGTCCGATCAGCCGGTGATCGATTCCGGCCCGATCAATTGGTGCGTCACGCCCGGAGAGCGTTCGTCACGTGGCCACATACAGCTGAGACAACCGAGGTGGGTAGTCGAGTCGGACGCCAGTAACGGAGCCAGTTGCATGCGATGCGCTCTGCCAACGTTGATCACGAGCAGGTGCGCATGCTGGTTGACATGATCTTGGCGAACGGCGACGTTCCTTCGGTCGCGAGGCACCGACATGGAGCTCGTGAAAACACGGCCCAAGAAGATCAACTCTTTGGAGGATGGGCCGCACGCGCCGGGACTCAGAGCCGTGTTGCTGCACATTGAGACTGCCTTTGGACATCTGCTGCGCGGACAAGAGTCGGGCGACGAGACCGCGTTTACTGACGCAATATATCGAGCGCGACTCAGAAACCCGTGCGCCGGTGCGTTAGTCGTAGCCGTGATGGACGGGGCAACGCTCAGTGTCCTGGCATTCGCACTCAGGTTCCGCAGTCGGCTCTTGCTCAATTTCTTGGTTCACGCTCGACCTCCTAGGGACCACTGTCGCATCGTTGCGATGGAGCTGAGAACCCCGAACCTCCTATTCGCGCTATAAATTCTACTTATGGAGGTTGTGATTGGCACGGCTGATGGTTCATATCAGGGCCAATGCGTTGTACTCCGCCGGGGGATTCTGCACAGTGGAGGAAACCCGATGGCGGAGTAACCATGACACTGCGAACTGCCCCGCGCTTCACGGCCGAACAATTGGCATACGACTGGCAGCACTCGCCGCGCTGGCGCGGGATTACGCGTCGATACAGCGCCGCTGACGTTGTGCGGCTTCAGGGCTCACTGCAGGTCGAGTACACGTTGGCCACGCGCGGGGCGCGGCGCCTCTGGGAACTTCTCAATACAGAACCGTATGTTCCGACACTCGGCGCCCTGACCGGCAACCAGGCCGTGCAGCAGGTGAAGGC
>DASXRR010000192.1:0-6777 GCA_036506475.1 Chloroflexota bacterium | reverse complement strand
GGCTCGCCGCACCGCTGAACTTGCCACCATGGCGATTGGCCCGCGCGACATTGACGTCGCTCACGGCACCATCCGCCTTCGAGTAGCCGATGGCCCGACTTTGCTGCCCGCGCTGCTGCGAGCACTCGACCACGCCAACATCGCCGTCCACGCCGCCGAAGTCCAGCGCCCAACCCTGGACGACGTGTTCCTGGCGCTCACCGGCCACAGCCTGCGCGAAGGCGCCTCCGACTGACCCCTCCGCTTCTCATGTGCCATGCATCCTCCACACTCCCAATCGCTGCCGCGCCGCAGCGCGAGGACAGAGGACATTCGAATCGGCCCCGGCGGCACGCGGCCCGTCCGCTGCCACCGCCTCTTCCGCCTCCGTGCCGGAGCGCGCGCGGAGCGCGAGGACATTCGAAACGCCACAGCCGCACGCTGTCGTCCGCTGCCACCGCCTCTTCCGCCTCCATGCCGGAGCGCGCGCGGAGCCCGAGGACCTTCGAAACGCCACAGCCGCACGCGGCCCGTCCGCTGCCACCGCCTCTTCCGCCTCCGTGCCGGAAGCGCGCGGAGCGCGAGGACTGCGAACCGCCTGGCGGCACGCTGCCCGTCCGCTGCCACCGCCTCTTCCGCCTCCATGCCGGAGCGCGCGCGGAGCGCGAGGACATTCGAAACGCCACAGCCGCACGCTGCCGTCCGCTGCCGTCCGCTGCCACCGCCTCTTCCGCCTCCGTGCCGGTGGCGCGCGGAGCGCGAGGAGTGCGAACCGCCTGGCGGCGGCTGCCGGTCCGAACCAGCGCCCCCCTGCTTAGAGACTGAGTGCGCCGCGGAGCGCGATTTGTGAAAGGAACTTGAACCCACTATGTTGAAACTTGTCACCGACACGGGCACTGTGTTCACCCGCGAATTGCGGCCGCTGGTGCGCGATCCGTTTTCTGTGGTGTTTGGGCTGGTGCAGCCGCTCGTGTTTTTGGGTTTGTTCGGGCCGCTGCTGGCGGGTATGACCGGCCAGCCTACTGACAAGGCCTTGCAGTGGTTCGTGCCCGGCGTGCTGGTCATGCTGTCACTGTTCGGCAGCTCGACCACGGGCGCCAACTTGCTGCTCGAGATGCAAACTGGCTCGCACGAGCGCATGCTGGTTACACCGCTGAGTCGCTCGTCGCTGCTGATCGGTCGCGCGCTGAAAGAGATTGCGCCGACCGTCGCTCAGGCCGCGCTGATCATCGTCGTGACGCTGCCCTTCGGCTTCCGTTTCTCACCCCTCGGCGCGCTGATCGGCCTGCTGATCCTGGGCGTGTTCAGCATCGGCCTGGGCGCGCTGTCCCACTCGCTGGCGCTGGCGGTCAAGGAGCGCCAGGGCGTGTTCTGGCTGGTGCAGCAGACGCTGCTGTTCCCGATGCTCATTCTGGCCGGCATGCTGCTGCCGATCGATGCTGGGCCGGGCTGGCTGCGCATCGCCGCGCTGGCGAACCCACTCACCTACGTTGTCGAAGCCCAGCGCGTCCTCTTCGCGGGGACTGACCTCTTGAGCGGCGTGGTTTTATCTGGCGCGCTGGCCGCCGTGGTGATGGCCGCCATCGGCTTGCTCGTGGGCACGACGGCAATGCGTCGCGCGCAATAAGCGCCGACTAGACCGCGCCATAGACGCGCAGCGGCTCGAACTCGTAGATGAGCCGCTGCTCGTCCTTCATCTGCCTGAGAAAAGCAGACTCGTCCAACGCTTTGCCAAACCAGGCCAAATCACCGCTCGGCTTGCTCTGCATGACTCGAAA
Organism: Chloroflexota bacterium; assembly: GCA_036506475.1. Taxonomy (GTDB): domain Bacteria; phylum Chloroflexota; class UBA6077; order UBA6077; family CF-72; genus CF-72. The sequence goes on along the minus strand of DASXRR010000192.1, from coordinate 5,020 downwards.
CAACTTCACGTTGCGCGCGGCGGCATCGTCACCTTCGAGCATCGTGACCGTGGATTCGATAGTTAGCCAGCGATACTCATTGTCAAAGACCCACAACGTAGAGCGCGGATCGCGGCGCAGGTGCTTCGTGCGCACACGGGTCTGGGTGCCGCTGCTCCACAGTTTGCCGTCCACCAGCGCTGCACCGACGCGCACTGTATGGGCCGCGCCGTCGGGGCGCAGCGTGATCATCGCCGCGCGGTGGTTCTGCTCCAGAAACGCCCGCTGGGCGTCGTCAAAGCTCGTCACAACGAATTAGCCTACCGCCAGGTGGCGATCGAGCCATGCGACGAGCGGCTGCGTCAACCGGAAGTGCTCTTCGCTCCAGTCGAGCAGTTCTTTTGATTGAGTCAAGCCGTCTGGGATTTGCAGCCCGACTGCCAAGCCTTTGCGCTTCAGGAGCGCAGCCCGCGGATGGTCCTGCGGGTATGGCGCAGGAGTGCGCTTCAGGGTCTCCATCGAGTCAATTCTGAAGTCGCGTTTGCCGAGGTCGTCGATCATGCCTTGCAGCTGCTTGCCGTAGCGGGCGTGGTCGACCGCGGTGCGATAACGCGCCAGCACCTCGGGTGACATGTGCCAGCTGCCGACGCCGATGTAGTCATTCTCGAGTCCGAAGCTGACGAACAGGCCGGGCACGGCGTGGCCGTGCTCGTGGTCGCGCATGCGCTCGGGCGGGCCAGGGCGAACGGACATGCTGGCCGCGACGAAGGTCTTGTAGGGCGTTTTGTCGCGCGCAAATCGGGTATCGCGCTGGATGCGCATGAAGTGCGGTTCGACCTCGGTTAGACCTGGGAACGCGCTGGAGAGCCGCGTCTGCAGCTCCGTGACAAACAGCTCGAGCGGCCGTTTCCACAGCCGCTCGAACTCACTCTGATGGGCCTTGAACCAGGTGCGCGATTGCTCCGCCTGGAGCTCCAGGAAGAACTCGATGCCGCCGTCGGGAAAGCCCGCAAATCCTTCGGTCGCTACCGCTGCCTTGGGCATGGCGGCAGTGTAGCCGCGGCGCCTGCTATCTGCTCGCGCCGGCACGCCACCACTCCGTGCGGTACGTCTCAGCAGTCCTCGGCGCTGCGCGCCGCCATCCGGGCGGGGAAAGGGCTTCCAAAAACCTGGGACCCGCCGGAGGGCGCGCGTAGCGCGAGGGCGTTCGTGTGCGACGGGGCGCTGTGCCCGAGGAGCCTTCCAGAGTCGTCGGCGCTGCGCGCCGCCATCCGGCGCGGGGCTGAAGTGGTCGGTGGACCAACGAGCTTCCGTGCCGGAGGGCGCGCGTAGCGCGAGGATGTCCGGGGCGCTACTCGGCGGAGCGGGCGACCGTCTCCGGTGCCAGGGCGGATTGCACTGACTCAATGCTGCCGGCGTAGAAGGTGACGTTGTGGAAGGCGTTCTTGGCGATCCGATCGACCACGGCGCGCGCTTGGGTGGCGTCGGCGCCGAAGACGACGATGCGCGTGTTGTGATCGTCCATCGGCAGGCGGCCATCTTCTTTGGCCAGCTCGACCTCGTCGAGCTGCAGGTTGCGTGCGCCAAGTACGGAGCCGGCGCCGAACTCGTCAGGTGTGCGCGCGTCGAAGAAGACGGCGGTGCGGTCGGCGTCCCAGACATAGCGCACGCCCTCGAGCTCGATCTGCATCGTGCCGACCAGCGCACGCCAGGTCGGGGCACCCAATTGATAGCGGCGGACATTGGTATAGCCAGCCGCGAGCAGGTCCTCGGACAGCCGCTTGCTCTTGCCGCAGAACGGGCCATTGCAATACAGGACCAGCGCAGCCGATTGGTCAGGCATCTGGCGGGCGATCTCGGCAGCGTCCGAGATGTACTCCGAGACAGGTGTGCCTGGCTTCTGAGCCACGTTGCGTGCGCCTGGAATATGGCTGGTGTTGAACTCCATGGGCGGGCGCGCGTCGTAGACCACGGCGCTGCCGTCGGCGAGGATGCGCTGCAAATCCTGCGTGCTGATCTCAGCGGTCTTCTGATTTGCCTCCCCGAGCGTAGTGCTGAAGATAGTGGCCGCCGCCTGCTGCGCAGAAGCCAGGTTGACGTTGCTCATCACGACCGCTGCCAGCAGGAGCCATGGAAGTGCCATGCGTTTCATCTGGGACCGTCCCCCTCATTCGATGCTGATGCACGCCACCCTACGGCTGGTCAGCCAAGGGGACATCAGGGGAAAGGCCTAATGTGCGGTACCTAATGGCGAGGGCTACGATGTATGTCGAGATGCGCCTGGCGGCATTGCTGCTCGCGGAAGTGCTGCTGACGGCAGCCTGCCGTGGTGGTGCGCGCGGTGCAGCGGCGCAATTGCCGATGCCGCAGGAGCCGGGGCAGTGGATCGTGCTCGGCCTGTTCGTATTCGGTATCTGGTGGGCGGCGATGAAAATCACCCGCGGTTAGTGGCCGCGGAAGGCCTCCTCGAGCCACTCCGCCACCACCGTTGGCACCACCTTGGCGTCGAGCACCATACCTGGCGAGGCACCATCGTCGAGCCACTTGCGTAGCACGGCGAGGTCAGCCACGGAGCGCACCGTAGCGCCGCACAGACCGAACGCGCGGCCGACCGCGGCGAAGTCCACATCCGGAAAACGCACCAGGTCCAGTGGATGCCCGTGCGGGCCGAAGTGGTGCACCTCCGCACCGTATGCAGCGTCGTTGTAGACGACGACCAGCATGCGCAGCCGGAGTCGAGCAACGGTCTCCAGGTCGGCCAGGCCAATCATCGTGCCGCCATCGCCCAGCGCCGCGACCGTCAGCCGATCGGGTCGAGCCAGCGCAGCGCCGATTGCCGTTGCCAGTCCGAGGCCGACGGCCTGGAACGCCTGGGTGAAGACGAACCCCTGTTCGTCGGGCACGCGCAGGTACATGGCTGGATAGCCCATGAAGTGGCCCGAATCAATAGCCACGGTGCGCTCCGCGGGCAGCACGCGGTCCAGCTCCAACGACAGCCGTCGCGGGTCGATCCGCTCGGTGCCGCTGCTATCCGCGAACCGGGTCCGCTGCCAGGATCCTTCAGCAATGCGCTGCGCAAGGGCGGGTGTGCGCCAGCCCGCGCCTTCATAGCCGCGCCGTTGCAGCTCCGACAGCAGCGCCGAAGTGGACTCCGCGGCGTCGCCAACCATGCCCAGGTCAACGCGGTGGTGCGCGCCAATCGCATCGGGGTCCTGATCGATCTGAATGACCCTCGCCGTATCGGAGAGCAGCCGGCCATGGCGGGTCGTCCACATATTCAGCGCCACGCCGACGCCGAGCACCACGTCGGCCTCGCCGATCAGCTCGGCCGCGGTCGGCGAGGCAAAGCCGCCGGAGATACCCAGCGCCCATGGATTGTCCGCGAACAGGCCGTTCGCTACGGCTGACGTCGCCAGCAGCGCGCCGAGGACCTCGCCAAGCTGTTCCAGCGGCTCACGCGCCGCCGCGACTCTGGCACCGCGGCCGGCAATGATCAGCGGCCGCTGGGCGCGGCTCAGCGCGTCGACCGCCTCGCTCACGGCCTGCGCCGAGGGCCGCGTCGGTCGGACAGCGGGCAGCGGAGCCGGCAGCGCATCATCCGGACAGGCCATGGCCTGAATGTCGAGCGGCAGCATGAGCACCACCGGTCGGCGCTCCACCCGCGCGCGGCGCACTGCCCTGACGGTATCTGCGACGGCCGACTCCGGCGTGTGGACCCGCTCGGCAAGTGCTCCGACAGACGTTACGAGCTGGTCCTGGCCAATCCGGAAATTGGAGCGAATCGCGGCAGCCGCGGTGTCGGCCGCGACGAGCACCAACGGCGTGCGGCTTTTTGCCGATTCCGTAAGGCCGGTCATCGCATTCGTCAGCCCCGGTCCCTGGTGCACCGTGCACACGCCAAGGTCGCCGCTGACCTGGGCGTAGGCGTCGGCCATGGAGATGGCGCCGCCTTCATGACGCGCCGTCACGAACCGTGCGCCGCCAGCGACCAGCGCGTTACTGACCGCGAAGTTGCCGCTGCCGATCAGTCCAAAGACATCGCGCGGCCCGAGTGCAGCGAGTGTCCGCCCGACCGCTTCGGCGACCAGCATCGGCTCTACTCAGCGGGCGACGAGTGCGAGCACCCGCGCCGGCGAGCCCGAGCCGTTGACGATCGGCAGCGGCGCGGCGATGAGCACCGCTCCGGTCGGCGGCAGTTTGCTCACGTTGGCCAGCTGCGTAAGTCCGTACTTGCCCGCGCCGAGCAGGAACGAGTGACACGGGAAGGGCGGATCGAAGCTGTGCGCCGCTCCCGCGTCAGTGCCGACGGTCTCGACGCCAAAGCCGATGATCGGCGCTTGTGTTGCCAGCCACCTGGCTAGCTCCACTGAGACGCCGGGCGTGTGCGAACCGGACTCATTGGCATTGAGAAAGGCGGATTGATCGCCGGCGCGCGTATCCCAGCCCGATCGGAACAGCAGCCAGCCACCCTCTGGCAGCGGCCCGTGCTGTTGCTGCCACTCCTGGACGTGGCTGATCTGCAGCAAGAAGTCCGGATTGGCGGCGACCTCGGCGCTCTTGTCGATCACCGCCACCGGGCCTATCAGCTGCTGGGGCGGCACCTGTGAGACGTCGAGCCCAGCGCGCGCGGTGATCCAGTGGCGCGGTGCGTCGAAGTGGGTGCCGACGTGCTCGCCGGCCGAGATGTTGTTCCAGTACCAGGCCGGACCGCGCTCGTCGAAGTTGCTGATCTCGTGCAGCGCGAATCCCTGAGTGTTGGCGAAGGGCGGCGGCAATTGGAGAATTGGCGTGCGCTCGGAGAGCGGCGCGGTCAGATCGACGACCTCGACGCTGCCGCGGCCAATCGCACTGGTGAGCTCGTGCAGAACGCTGGTAGAGATTGTCATGTGGGCCTCTCTCCGTTTGTCGTCGGGGCCTAACTGTACGACGACCTGGGAGATCATCCAGGGGTGCGGCAGGCACCGCGGCGGAGCGTCAAGCAGATTGCATGTGATATGGGATGTCCTTTGTCATCCTGAGGCCGCAGCCGAAGGATCCGCTT
>DASXRR010000191.1:0-8720 GCA_036506475.1 Chloroflexota bacterium | reverse complement strand
AAGTCCACGTGCCGTCACCAGACGGCATTTTGAGTCCGGCCTTTTCGACCATCGTCCGGTTGATGTAGTACTGCACCGCGCCCGGGTGACCAACGACCGGTAGGCCCCAGATCTTGCCGTTGCGGGTGTAGGTCTTGATGTTGCCCGTCCAGAACTGCTTCTGGTCCTTGCTCGTCCATTCGGTGTCGCTCGCGAACAGCGAATCCAGGTCGCGCACGACGCCCTTGAGCTGGAGCTCCGAGACGAGCGGGGCAACGTTGATGCGCACCGTGTCGCCGATCTGGCCCGTCGCGGCCAGCGCCAGCTGCTTGGCGTGCATCTCGCCGCGCGGGAACCACTCGCGCTCGACCTTGATGTCCGGGTGCTCGTCCTCCCACTTGGCGATGAACGCGTCGTACCAGTCGCCCTGTTGGCCAGGGTTGCCCTGGATCCAGTCGTGGTCGCGAATCGTGGTGCGCTGGCCACTGGCCGGCTTGGCCGCCGCCTGCGGCGCCGCCGTCGCCGCCGCTGGAGCCTGAGCCGCTGGAGCGGCGGGTGCCGTTGTGGCCGCCGCTGGTGGCGGTGCCACGGGCGCTTGCGCCCCGCACGCCGCCAGAATTGAAGCCGCCGGGATGCTGCCCAGCGCCAACGCCGCACCCTGCAACACCTGGCGCCGAGAAAACCGCCGCCGCGGTTGATCTATGTTCATATGCTTGCCCTCCCCATCCGTTCCGCGCTCTGCCGCTGAACAGTACACGGTTACGTTCTTTGGGAAAAGTCTAGAGAGCCGCGAGGATATCGTCTTTAAAGGCGAACAGGGCGGGCAGCCCACCCGTGTGGATAAAGACCACGACATCGGAGGCGCCAAGTAGGCCGCGGCGCGCGTGGTCGATGAGGCCGGCCATGGCTTTGGCGGTGTAAATGGGATCCAGAAGCAGCGATTCCAGTCGCGCACATAAACGCAGGGCGGCCAGGCCGCTGGGGCTGGGCGAGCCGTAGGCGGTCTCGACATAGGAGTCGTAGCTCTCGACGTCAGCGGCAGAGACGTCCAACTCCCAATCCATGGCGCGCAAGGCATCAAGAGCCGCGCCGACGGCGCCGGAGACGCGATCGTCGGCGTAGTGCTGCGAAATCGCCACGGTGCGATACGCCAGACCGAGCAGCTTGCGGCCGACGATCAGCCCAGCGTGGCCTTTGTTGCCACTGGCCATGTACAGGTGCGTCGGCGCAACGCCCAGCGCGCCGAGCTGCTCGACGATTTCGAGCGTGCACAACACGTAGGCGACCGCGGAGCCCATGGCAAAAGACGGTGCGTGATTCATCACAAACGGCTTCCGGCCCGCGGCGCGCACCTCCGCCGCGACAGCCAACAGCGCGCGGTCCATCTCGTCGGCCGACGAGGTAGAGACGAAGCGGACCGACGCGCCAAGGACGCGGTCGACCAGCAGGTTGCCCTGCCAATCGAACTCGCGCGCGGGATCGCGGCGCAGCACGAGCTCGGCCTGCATGCCGAGCAGGTTGGCGGCCGCGGTGACCATGCGCGCCGAGTTCGACTGCGCCTCGAGCCCGGCAATGAACACCTCGGCGCCCTGAGCAACCGCGTCGGCCATGCGGAACTCGAGGTTGCGCGCCTTGTTGCCCCCGAACGCCAGACCGGTCAGGTCGTCGCGCTTGACAAACAGCCGACCGATGCCCAGCTCGGCGGCCAAACGAGGCAGCTCGTGCAGCGGCGTCGGCAACAGGGCCAGCGAGACACGCGGCACGCGCGCGATGCGGGCGCGAATCTCGTTGGGCGAGACCGGTGCGCGCACCCGTTCGACGGTGACGGTCATGAGCTCCAGTACTGTATGCCGAATGGCGCCCGTTGTGGACTCCCACGTCCACATCTTTCCCTACCTGGATGAGCCGTCCGGTTTCGGCTCACAGCACCAGCATCGCCAGTTTCTGCAGCTGTACATGGCCAGCCACGGCGAGCCCGTCCGCCGGCTGCGCGACCATACGCGCATGACCCAGCAGACGCTGATCGACAGGGCGGGCAAGCTGACCGATGTGAACTTCCGCGTGGGCAAGTACGGCCGCTTCGAGTGGACCACCCACGACGACGAGGACCTCTATATCCAGTTCTTTCCGCCCAGCCTGCAGGACATGGCCAGCCCCGCCGAGTTCATGCTGCAGCAGATGGCGCGCGCCGGCGTCGACGGGGCGGTGCTGCAGAATGCTCGACTCTACGGTCGCTTGAACGACTACTTTGCCACCGCGATCAAGCAGTACCCGGGCAAGTTCGTCGGCCTGGCCGACGTCGAGGAGCCCAACCCAGACCTCGCCGAGCTACGCCGTGCCGTACACACACTGGGTCTCAAAGGCGTGTACTACGCCGGCCGCGGCCACTTTCCGTCAGGCTTCGCCGCTGCCTTCGACAGCCAGAAATACGATCCGTATTGGGAAGAGGTCGCCTCGCTGGGCATTCCCGTGTTCTGGGAACTGTTCGGCCCCGGCGATGTCGAGCGGCTAGACGGCTGGCTGCGGCGCTGGCCAACGATACGCAGCGTCTGGACGCACGGATTTGACCCGGGCGCGCTCAGCCAGATGCCCGACGACCTGCAACGCCTGCTCGAGCACGAGCAGCTGAGCGTCGAGATCCTGTACCCGATTCATTGGGCGCGCGATCATGAGTACCCTTTCCCCGAGCTTCGCCCCGCACTGGCCACGCTGTACCAGCACTGCGGCGGCGAGCGCCTGATCTGGGGGTCCGATATGCCCAACGTCGAGCGCAACTGCACCTATCGCCAGTCGCTGCACTACTTGCGCGTGCTTGCCGAAGGCGTGATCCCGTCGGCCGACCTGGACCGCATCCTGGGTACGAACACGCTGCGCTTATTCGGCATGGACGACTGAGGTGCGCGCCTACGTCGGCACCTATACCCGCTCAGGCCGGTCTGAGGGCATCCATGTCTTCGACTGGGACGAGACCAGCGGTGCACTCAGGCGCGTGCACACCGCGCCCGAGTCAGACCCGTCCTTTCTGGCCTTCGATCCATCAGGCCAGTTCCTGTTCGCGGTCAGCGAAGGCGACGGCCTCGACGGCGGCGAGGCAGTGTCGTTTCGACTGGACGACAGCACCGGCGCCCTGACACCGCTGAGCCGCCAGAAGACGGGCGGCGGCGAGCCGTGCCACCTCACGATCAACCCGAGCGGCCGCTGGCTGCTCGTGGTCAACCACGAGCACGGCAGTGTCGCGACCTTCCCGGTCGACGCAGACGGTGTCCTCCGGCCAAGAAGCGATCTGCGCCAGCATCACGGCTCCGGGCCCGGGCCAACCCAGGCTGGCCCACATGCCCACTTCGTCACGTTCGATCCACCCCGGGAGCGCGTCCTGGTCTGTGACAAAGGCATCGATCAGGTGGTGCGCTATCGCCTCGACACCGAAGTGGGCATGCTGCGACCCGATGACCCACCGTTCGGCCGGCTGCATGCCGGCGCCGCGCCACGCCACCTGGCTTTCCATCCCAGCGGCCGTTTCGCGTACGTCAACGGCGAAGCCGATATGACCATCACCGCCTTCTCTTATCCGGACTTCGAGGAGCTGGACGTCCTGCCAACCGTGCCGGACGACGCCAACCGAGAAGGCTGCTCGACGGCGCAGATCATGGTCGAACCAGGCGGTCGCTTCGTGTACGTCTCCAACCGCGGGCATGACTCGATTGCGATGTTCTCGATCGACCAGGATGATGGGCGCCTGACGCCGCGGGGCAACGTGCCGACCCGCGGCCGCACGCCACGCAACTTCAACATCGACCCGACTGGCACACGCATGTACGTGGCCAATCAGGGCAGTGACACGATCGTCCAATTCAGCATCGATCAGACCTCCGGTGCGCTCGAGCCGACCGGCGAGGTCGCCGAGGTTGGGGCGCCCGTGTGTATCGTGTTCCGCTGATGCGATTGAAAGATCAGGTAGCGATCGTGACCGGCGGAGCCGTGGGCATTGGTGGCGCGACCTCGCGTCGCCTGGCCGAGGAGGGCGCGCGCGTGCTCGTTGTCGACGTGGACGCCGCGGGCGCCCAACGCAACGTCGAGACCATTCGCGCCAGCGGTGGCGAAGCCGAACCGCTCGAAGCCAATGTCGCCACCGAGGACGGTGTGCGTCGCGCGATCGAAACAGCGCTTCAGCACTGGCGCAAGCTGAACATCATCGTCAACAACGCGTTCCATGGCACTGGCCCCGGCGGCGCCGTCGACGTCACCGAGGAGGCATGGGACGCGGGCATGAACGTCGGCCTCAAGGCCATGTTCCGCACTGCCCGATACGGCGTGCCCGAAATCCGCAAGGCCGGCGGCGGGGCGATCGTCAACCTGTCGTCGGTGCACGGCCTGCTCGCGGCGCCGCGCTCGCTCGTCTATGAGACGCTCAAAGCGGGCGTCATTGGCCTGACTCGGCAAATGGCCGTCGACTACGGGCCGGACGGCATCCGCGTGAACGCGGTCTGTCCGGGGATGATCCAGACCGAGCGCATGCAGCGCCGCTGGGTCGCCCATCCCGAGAGCCTGGCGTTCTACGAACAGCAATATCCGGTGCGCCGCACCGGGACTCCGTTGGATATCGCCAACGCGATCGTGTTCCTGTGCTCGGAGGAAGCCTCGTTCATCACCGGGCACGCGCTCGTCGTCGACGGCGGATTGACTATCCAGCTTCAGGAAAACATCGGTGTGCACCTCGGCCAGTGGATCCAGCAACACCCCGACACGACGCTGCCCGGCTGAGCGAAGGATCGATCCGTTGCCAACCCATCCAGCCATAGGGCGCGACCGGACGGCGCGCGCAGCGCGAGGACATTCGAGGCCGCCACACGCGCACCTGCCCCCTGACCCGCTGACCCCTGACCACTGAAATGACCATCCACGTCTTCGACGTTCGCACTGACCTGTCGAACCTGGTCGTTCAGCCACAGATCCGTTCGCGCTTTCGCCGCGTCGAGCTCGGCCCGGTGCCCGACGTCCATAGCCATGACCTCGGCGGCGAGACGTTTCTGGTCATGGAAGGCCGCATCGAGTTCACCGTTGCTGGCGAAAGCGTGGTGTGCGAGCCAGGGCAGGTGATTTACGTACCGCCGCGCACGACGCACGCCGTCCGCGCCGTCGGCGATGCGCCAGGCGTGATCTACCTGAGCGTCTCACCGCACGTGGAGCCAACCCACACCTTCTACGACGCACAGGGCCAGCGATCGCAACCACGCTACGGCGTGTGGCGCGAAGCGGGTGGCGGCGACCCCGACAGCGATCCGCCAGACGTACTGCTCGAACGCTACCGCGCCGCGGCTGCCCAGCTGGCTGCTCTGGCGAGTGCGAATACCGCGTCAGACGCCACCGCACGTGACGACATCTGGGCCACGCTGCGCCCGCTTCTGGAGCAGATCGAGGTGCTCGAGCACGCCTGGAATGCGCTCGCAGTGCACCCCTCATGAGGCCCTGACGTCGCCCGCCCAATTCTTAACGCGGTCATTACAGAACGGAAATAGGTGTGCGCGACGGTAGAAAGGAACGGCCGTTCAGTACTAAACATCTGAGGTATTTATGCCGCTGCCACTGCCAGCGCGCCTGCGCGTGCTCAGCTCGATCCTCATGGCCGGGCTGCTCACAACCGGCGCCACCTCGACCTTCGCTCAGTCAGCTCCCATCACTTCGCGCGCCAGTTGTGACGCGCCGGTGCTGGATCTGGCCAACCCGCAGCCTGGCGACATGCTCATGCCGGGCGGCTATGCAATCGAGGGCACGGCCTTCGATCCGCGCGCTGTGCAAGACAGCGGCGTCGACCGCGTGTCCATCTTCCTGGACAGCCGCGACGCGGGTGGCATCGACCTGGGCGAAGCCGCGCCGGGCGGGCCCAACCCGAACATCGAGCTCCCTCTTCTGCCGAACGTCGATGCCTTCAACCTCGTCGTGAACCTGCCCAACGTAACGGGCCAGCACACGCTGTTCGCCTACGCGCGGTCGAGCATGACCGGCCATGAAACGACGATCAGCTTGCCGGTTGTCGTCGGCGAGGACCCGACCAAAGCCGGCCTCGTTGCAGGTGCGACCAGTGCATCGAATTCGAACCCTGGGGCCAGCCCGATCGCCTGCGCGCCTGCTTCGTCGACTGCACCCATGGCCGTCCAGCGCGCCGCTCCTACCCCTACCCCGGTCCCGGCCGCGCCGAGCACGGTCCCGGCCGCGCCAGCACTTACGCCGAGCACGGTCCCGGCCGCGAGCACGCCGCAGGCCGTCAGTTTCGAATTGGGCAACCCGTCGCCTGGTGACACCGTGCACAGCGGCGCCTACGTGCTCAGCGGCACCGCAACTGGCGTCGACCGCATTTCATTCTTCCTCGATCCGCGCGACGAAGGCGGCACGGCGCTGACCCAGATCAGCCTGGCCCAAACCAGCGCCAGTCAATTCACCGCCACGGTCAGGCTCCCCGCAAGCCATCTAGGCGGCCACACGCTGGTGGCCTACGCCCACTCGGCCGTCGGCGACACCGAGACGCTCGTCTCCGTCCCCATCGACGTGCAACAGTAGTAAAAGTTCTTCCTGGTTCACGCTCGCGGCGGGTGCCATCTTTGTGTGCCCGCCGCACTCGTGTTCGCACAGCGCACTCGCGCTCCCCAGGCTTACTCGGCGTCGGGCCGGAAGCGATAGCCGATACCGGGCTCGGTGACGATGATCCTGGGTCGGCTTGGGTTCGGTTCGATCTTGCGCCGAAGTTGGGCGATGAACGTGCGCAGATTCTCCAGGGCGTCTTCGTAGCCGGGGCCAATGCACATCCGCAACAAATAGCGGTGCGTCAAAACACGATCGGCGTTGCTCGCCAGGACGCGTAAGAGCTCGTACTCAGTGGGCGTCAGGTGCACTTCGGCGCCGTTACGCGTGACGCGCCGCCCGATGAAGTCGATGCTCAGCCAACCGGCACGTATGACCGGCTGCTGCGCCCGTCGAGCACGCTCGCGGCGCAGGGCCGCACGGATCCGCGCCAGCAGCTCCTCGATCCCGAACGGTTTGCTGACGTAGTCGTCCGCGCCCGCATCAAGGGCCAGGACCTTGGTGCGCTCATCCGTCCGCGCGGACAAAACAACAATGGGCACCTGGCTCCAGGAGCGCAGCCGCCGACACACCTCGACCCCGTCCATGCTCGGCATGGCCAGATCGAGCAGGACCACGTCCGGGATGCGGCCCGAGACCGCCTCCAACGCCATCGGTCCGTTCGAAGCCGTGTGCACCTCGTAGCCGCGGCCCTCGAGCGCCGCGCGCAGCGCCTCGACCACGTGCCGTTCGTCGTCGACGACGAGCACGCTCGGGTTCGCTTCGGGCAGCGTCACTTCAGGACCCACGGCGGGGGCTGGCGCCCCCTTGGGAGCCCCAGCACCGCTGGTAGCAACCGTCATTTCAGTACGCGGGGCAGCAACATGATGAAACGCGCCCCGCCGCCAGGATTCGGCTCCACCCACAGCCGGCCACCTTGCGCAACGACCGCGGCGCGGGCGATCGCCAGACCCAGTCCCGCGCCGGCGCTGGTCGCATCGAGCCGTTCGAACTTCTCGAAGATGCGCTCGCTGGCACCATCGGGGATGCCCGGCCCGGAGTCGGCAACCACGACACGCAGGTCCGCGCCGTCGAGCTGCGCATCCACCGTCACTGAGCTGCCAGCAGGCGTATGGAGCGCCGCGTTCTCGAGCAGATTGCCGAGCGCCTGGTCGAGCAGCCAGGCGTCGAACTGCATTAAAGGAAGCGTGTCCGGAATCGTGAACTGCAACACGTGATCGCCGAGCAGCGGCGCGACACGGTCCAGCGCGGCCGAGGCGACCTCACCCAGCGCATTCCATTCGCGTTGTGGAGCCGTGCTGCGCTCGAGCCTGTTCAGCGCCAGCGCGGCGCCGACGAAACGCACCAGGCGGTCAGCATCCGCCTCGATGTTGGCCAGCAGCTGCTCGCGCACCGGGGCAGGCAGCGACAGCGCGGCGTCGCGCAGTGTGCCGGCGGATGTCTTGATCGAGGTAAGCGGTGTGCGCAGATCGTGCGACACCGCCGCCAGCGCCTCGTCGCGCGCCTCGACAGCGGCCTCGGCGGCCATGCGCGCGCGTTCGGCGCGAGCTCGGGCGCCGCGGAGTTGGGCGTTGAGCGAGCCGAGCAGCAGGCTCGTCAGCAGAAAACCGGCCAGGCTGAGCAGCGTGCTGGTAGCGGTGACTTCGAAGCCGTAGGGTGGCGACTCGAACAGGTAGTCGAGGACCAGGAAGCCGACCGTGGTCGAGACCAGGGCTGGTCCCAACCCACCACGCCAGCCACTGATGCCCACCGCGGCCAGAAACAGCAGCTCGGGCAGCGTGTCCGCGAAGTCGACGAGCAAGAGCGACAGCAGGGTCGCGGCGGCGGTCGCGACGACCGCGACGGCGTATGGCCCAGGCTGCGGCCAACGCGTGATCACGCGTTGCTCGAGTATCGCGCTGTCGGCCACGCCGGCATCCTACCGAGTAGCTCGCGGTGGCGCCCGTATGTGCGCAGGGGAGATCGACGCAAGGATGACACCTTCACGAAATCCTTACCAGGAGCAGGCTCCGTGTACACGATGCGCCGAGCACAATTGCTCATGGTGGCGGCCGGGACGCCGCCGCCCGGGCGAGCCGCCGAGGAGCACCACAGCGCCCCCGCTCCAACGCCCCCCGGCGTCGCTCTATCGGCTGGCGGCGCGCACCTGACAGTGCGCCGCCAGC
>DASXRR010000190.1:0-4954 GCA_036506475.1 Chloroflexota bacterium | reverse complement strand
GTCGTTGCCGGTCAGGCCTCCATCGCGCGCGGCTTGCTCCTGTACTGCACGTCGGTAGCCAGTATTCGCCCACCAGTCGCCTGGCGGCTCACCGGGAGAGGGGACCATGCCGGCCACGTACACCAGCAGGCGGGCGGCCAGCCGATCGGCCACCAGCGGCGCCGTGAATCCGCCAAATGACTGCCCTACGACGATCCGATCCGGGCGGTCGCCGACCGCCTTGACGACGACGTCGGCGTAGTCGTGCAGCTCGGCCGCGTCGTCATCCGCCGGCAGGTCAGGCGCCACCACGTCGTGTCCATGTGCGCGGAGCTCGGGCTTCAGCAGGTGCCAGTACCAGCCCGAGTCGCCCGCACCGTGGATCAAGACGAACGTACTCATCTCGGCCTCCACCGACCACCGTACACGACGCGCGCCGCTGGGTTAGGAGGCGGCTCCCCCGGGCAGCAGCGGTCTATCGCGTCACAATCGACCGCGCCTGGCGGCAAAAATCGAGCCGCGCGATGGATGACTGAACGACTTGAGAACATCACACCTGCAAACGACCGCGCTCACGCACGCGACCCTGCCGAGCCGGCAACCTTCCAGGCCGACCCCCCGGCCGAAGAGCCGACGACGTCGGGTAAGGCAGCGTGACCACGATCGGTCACGTGGGTGACGTGCACATCGGCCAGCCCCGGACTAGCCCGCCAGATGACCGCGGGCGACCGGGCACCGCAACAGGCGACCCCTGGCTATCGTTGAAGCAAGTCGATCAGTACTCCACTGCGCCAGCCGCGACCTGGTTGCGAGATCGCCGTCGTACCTAAATGGGATCGACACGGAGAGCACCTGGCAGTCGAGGCCGATGCGATCCATCAACTCGACGCGTTGATCGATCTGCCAGTTGGCAGGGATGCTCAGCGTTCGTTCCAGGGTCCGCGCGCTGGCGCGCTCGATGTTCGTCTGTGGTGACGCAAGCAGCGCGCGCAGCTCGCCGAGATAACGCTCGTCGTAAAGATGGGCGTGGACGTCGATCATCACCATGAGGCCAACACCGCCCACGCCATACCAAGAACGGCGCCGACGGGCACGAGCACGTATGTTGGCGTGCTGAAGCGCCGCAGCGTCACAAACGAGCCAGCGGCGACGATCGCGGCGAACCAGTCAAAGACGCCCGGCGCCGGGAACAGGACGTGCACGGCGAAGAAGACGCCGAGGTTGGCAATGACCCCGACCACTGCCGCGGATATACCGGTCAGCGCCGCCTCGATCCGACGGTCGGCGGAGAGAAGCTCGATGAACGGTGCGCCGAGAAAGATAAAGAAGAAGCACGGCAGGAATGTGGCGTAGACCGTGATCAATGCGCCCAGCGTGCCGTTCAAGAGTGGAGACACTCCGGGCTGGGCGTTCTTCCATGCCGCCAGGAAGCCAACGTACTGTGTAACCATGATCAGCGGTCCGGGCGTCGACTCGGCCAGACCAAGGCCACGCACCATCTCGGGTGTGGTCACCCACTGATAGCTGTTCACGGCCACATCGGCGATGTAGCTGAGCACGGCGTACGCGCCGCCGAACGTGATGAACGCGGCCTGTGTGAAGAACAACATCTCCTGCGTCAGCACGTCGTTCGAGCCGCGCCACGCCAGAAGAATCACGAACGGCACCGCCCAGAGCCCGAGGAAGATTGCCAACAACACCAGCGCGCTGCGCACTGACGGCGCGGCCTTGCTCGCAGTGCTTGTGTTGGCCTCATGATCATAGGGCTGGCCGTGCCCGCGCGCGCGAAACGCGTCCGGCCACCAGCGCTGAAGCGCCACACCACCCAGCGCGGCCGCCGCGATCACCAGTGGGAATGGCACGTGGGCGACGTAGATCGCGATGAAGGCGAGCACCGCGAACGCGAGGAGGAGGCGGTGGCGTAGCGTTCGGCGGCCAACACGAATGACGGCGTCGAGCACGATCGCGGTCACCACCGGCTGGATGCCATACAGCAGCCCGCGCATGACAGGCACGTCCCCATAGCTCACGGCTAACCAGCTCAGCGCGAGCAGGACAAAAATTGAGGGGATAACGAACAGCGAGCCCGCGATAAGGCCGCCAGGCACTCCATGAAGACGCCAGCCAACATAGGTGGCGAGCTGCTGCGCCTCCGGTCCAGGCAGCAGCATGCAGAAGTTGAGCGCGCGCAGAAATAGTGGTTCTGATATCCAGCGCTTCTCGTCGACCAGCTCGCGGTGCATGATCGCAATCTGGCCGGCTGGGCCGCCAAAGTTGATGAAGCCGAGCTTGAGCCAGAAGCGCAACGCTTCGGCGAAGGTGACACGCGTCTTCGGGACCGCGATCGCGATCGGATGCAGCGGCTCAGCGATCATCCCATTTCCTCGTAGACAGCGGCTCGGCAACTGTGGGGCAGGAACACATAGAGCCGCTGGCGGTCGACATCGAACGCTGTGGTGTGCGCGCCTTGCTCGGTCGTCAGGCGCTCCGCCAGAGTCATCCGGTCGCAGTCGACTACGTCGATCAGCCCGGGCTCGCCGATCGCGACGTAGAGGAGCTGGCGTTGTGCGTTGAACCAGATGGCGTCGGGCTCGCCGCCGATCGGCAGGCTTGCTACTTCGCAGTTTCGCGTGAGATCGATCACCACGAGCGTTCCCGCATCGCAGGCGACGAACGCGCGGCCCGCCTGCGGATCGAAGTCCAGTCCGTGCGGGCCCGCGGCGGAGACCCCGATCTGTGCCTGGAGCGCGGCGTCTCCGCCCGCCAGCGCAGCGACACACGCGGGTTCACCAATGTTCACCAGGAACCGATCGCGCGCCGAATCGTAGACGCACCAACGCGGGCGACCGGGCAGCTGCGTGCTGGCGACAGTGGTGCCATCCACAGGCTCCAGCAGCCGCGCCCGGTAGTCCTCGACGTCCGCTACAAACAGCTGTCGCCGACCATCGTCCCATGCGAGGCCGTTCGGCTTCGGTCCGACGCCGATCTCGGTCTTGATCGCGTAGGACATCGGATCAAGAACAAGAACCTTGCCCGCGCCGCGCGCGGCGGCGAAGACGATCGCATTGCCGTCACCGCGCGCACAAAGCACGCCGCTACCCTCCTGGCAACCGTCGACGCTCCGAAGCAGCTCCAGGCGATCGCCATCGAATACGTCGACCGTGTCGTTCGCCGTGTGGGCGACGAACACCCGACCGGTGGCCGCGTGGACGTCGCCATGATCGAAGCCACCCGTCGCGTGTGGCGGCAATGCGACATGGCCGCGCAGCTGCAGCGACACGCTCAGGCCGCCACCAGCCGTGACTCCGTCGGCCGTGTACGAGCACCACCGATGCCGAGCCAGGCCGAGATCCCGCCGCGCAGGAAGCGTGCGTCGAATCCGCGCTCGCGCAGAACACCGGCCACCGCGCAACCAACGTTGAAGCCGTAGGCGCAATAGACGACGACCGGCTCGTCCGCGGCGAGCTCCGACGACCATTCATAGACGCGGTCGGGGTCGCGGTAGATCGCGCCGTCGATCATGTCCGTGGAACGCGAAAAGCTGAAGCGTGGGCGAGCGTCGATCAGCTGCATCCGTTCCCCAGCGGCACGGCGAGCCGTGAGCTCTTCGACCGAGATTTCGTCCGTGGTGAGCTTGCTCAGCGGCTGCAGCCGATCCGTTGTCTGCTTCAGCCGAGTGGCGACCGCCATCCAGTCGACATTGCGCAGGAACGCGGCGATATAGGCAGCTGGGTTCGCGCCGAACTCCGCCTGGTAGGCATGTTCATACATGTCGAGGACCAGCAACGGAGCAGCGTCGATGGCTGACTGTGTGCTGTCTTCGATGAGTTGATTGGACAGTCGACCATCTGCGCGGCCGTAGCTCAGCACCACCCAGCCGGAGCGGCCAGCGAGTGCCTGCGCCAGCGCGATGAACTCGGATTGCCAGGCCGCGCTAGTGCCGAAGTCTTGTTCGAGCGCCATCGCGATCGGCGTCGGCAGACCGGTTCCGTCACCCGACCCGGTGAACAGGACGGAGCCGTCGCCGCCGAGGTTGCCGAAATACAACTCGTGCAAGGCGACCGCCGCCATGGCCGTGAGCTCTTCGCGCTTCAACGCACGAACGTCGTGCGCAGGCGCGGCCGCCAGGTCGAGCTCCGCAAGCCGAGCGCGGATGGCATTCAAGTCACGAACTGCCGCACCGTAATTGTTCTCGTAGTGGCTGACGATCAGGCGGTCATACAGACCGTTGAGCGTCCACGGTGTGCATCCGATCTGGGCGATTTGCTGCTTCATGGACCTTCCCCTTGTTGCTCGGTAATGGTCCGCGCCAATGCCTCAGCACGACCGCGTAGCTCGTCGCGTAGCGGGATGCCGGCGGTGCTGCTGAGATCCCAACGCTCCGTTGACTCGAGCTCGTACCGAACGGCTGGATTACGCAACGCGACCATGTGCCGCGGTTCAGGGACAGCGTCGATGGACCGTGGCGGGGCGTGGTCGAGGAACTCCTCGGCGCCGGTGCCCGCGAGGAGCGTCGCCGACGTTGCGCTCAACGTCCCGTCCGGTTCAACGCCAGCGGAGACCGCTCGCCAACCAGGCGGAGCCGCGCGGTTGAAGTACGCGGCGGCCATGCGGCTCATGCCCGCGCCGTGCAGGCATACGAAGAGGACAGTGCGGTCGTTGCTCATCGTCCGCTCTGCTGCTTGCACCAGGCAAACAGGGCGTCATAGACGGGCAGCTCGGCCGCGAGCTGCTGCTGATCGTCGTCATAGGCCAGGCTGAAGCCCTGGGCGATGGCCAGCAATCCGCGCGACTCCGGGCTGAGGTCGCGTTGGTCGGTGTCGGCACCGCGCACGATGAGCGCGAGCTGCGCAAGCGCTGGCTCCTTTTCGGCCAAGCCGTAGCGCTTGATGATCGCGTCGAACGAACATTCGCTGCCGTGATGGCCAAGTTCCGCGCCTGCGACGTCGTATGGCGTCGCACCCTCGCGCTGGGC
>DASXRR010000189.1:0-36552 GCA_036506475.1 Chloroflexota bacterium | reverse complement strand
AGCTCGCCCTGCGCCCAGCACACATATCCGACCGCGACCAACGACTTCGAGCGTCCGGCCGTACGATGCTCCGGTCCTGCTCGCTCGAGCAGGTCAGCTAACCATGCCCGTCCCTTGCTCAGACGTCCCCACAGGTCCCAGTAGTGCCACAGCGCGCCCCCCGAGCACCAGGCCGACCTCGGTCCGTGGGGTGTCACCGGTGGCGGCACGACTCCACTCGAGCGCGGCCCGGAGGTTGGCGATTTCGAGTCGCAAACGGCGCGACCAGGCCTCCTGTTCAGGGCCGAGGGCGCCAATCTCCGCTTGCTCGGCCAGGTCTTTGAACCACACCATGTGCCGATCTCGGACGAGGTCCTCCTCGTCAGCCTCGCGGAGCTTCTCCAGTGCGTATTCACGGACAGTCTCCAGCAGGCGGTACCGCATCGCGCCGTCTGCCTCTTCGGCGATGACCAGCGACCGATCTGTGAGCCGCGCGAGCACACCCAGAATGTCCGACTCCGATAGGCGTGGCTCGGAGCAGATTGCCTCCACGGCTTCGAGCGTGCAGCCACCGGCGAACACGGCCAGCCGGCCCAGCAGCCGGCGCTCTGAGTCCGAGAGCAGCGCGTAGCTCCAGTCGACAAGCGCTCGCAACGTCTGATGGCGCGGCACAGTGTTGCGCCCGAGACCGTCGTCAACCAGCAGGCGGAACCGATCGCCCAGGCGGGCGGCAAGCTGCTCGACGGTCAGCACATTGAGCCGCGCCGCAGCCAGTTTGATGGCCAGTGGAATGCCGTCGAGCCGCCGGCACACCTCGGCCACGATGCGCGCACGCTCGAGAGTCAGGGTGAAGGCAGGACTCGTGGCGGCCGCCCGCTCGGCGAAGAGCTGCACCGCCGCGTACTCGGCGAGGTCTGACGGAGAGCGGTCGGCGTCAGGCACGGACAGCGACGGCACGCGCCAGGTCGTCTCGCCGACAACACCTAACGGTTGGCGGCTGGTGACCAGGATGCTCAGGCGTGGGCAAGCCTGCAACAGCTTCTCGGCCACGGCACCGCACGCGTCCGCCAGGTGCTCGCAGTTGTCCCATAAAAACAACACCGCCCGTGGCGCCAGGAAGGCCGCCAATCCGTCGAGGACCGAGCGGCCAGGCGGGCAAGTCGACGACGTGCGCATCTGGAGTGTGGTCCGCTCGGGCGCCGACGTACTTGGTGGCTTCCAGACACAACTGTACGGCTCAGTGACCGGCCTGGCCGCCAACTGGAAATTCGACGAGTCCGAAGGCACCACGGCCACCGACAGCCAACACAGCCAAACCGCCACGCTGACCGGCGGCGCGACGTTCTCCACGGATGTCCACCCGTGACGATATGCGCCCCGTCATCCTGAGGCGAGCTCGGCGAGCCAGAAGGATCCGCGACTCGTGACCGCCTGGACAAGCGGATCCTTCGCAAGCTCAGGATGACAGGTCGGCCTGCCCACCCATGACGAAATGGGCCTGCACCGGCCGACGGTCCTGAATCGATCCTGCGCAAAACCGCTCCAGCGCGGAGGCGCGCGAACGCGCGCGGACCTCGCGGAGGGTCCACTGCGCCGCCGGCTCGCTCAGCCAACATGCTCGTCAACTAGCCCGTCGCTTGACGGGTCACCAGTGGCCATAGCGTCGCGGCTCCGGCCAGGCTTGCCAGGCCGCCCAGGAGGAATGCGCCGCCATAGCCACCGCCGAGATCCAGGACCATGCCGGCCGCGACCGGCGAAATCGCCGATGCCAGGAAGCCGATGAATGCCTGGGCCGCCTGTGCCGATCCGAGCTGACCTTCCGGTGCATACTCGGTTACCGCCGCCGAGTAGATGCCGGAGTCGGCCGCCAACAAGATCCCGAAGACACAGCCGATCGCCACCAGCAGCGCCCATGCGACGCCGCCGAGAAAGCCAAAGCCGAGCGACACCAGGCCACTCGTCGCGGCGATCGTCATCGCCGCCCGCGCCCGGCCCCAGCGGTCCGACAGCCACCCGCCGAGCCAGACGCCGACGGTACCAGCGCCAGCGATCAGGGCAGCCCATTTACCACCTTCGGCTACCGCATCCAGCTGCGTGAGCCCGGAGGCCACCAGCACCGACGCCAGAAACGCGGCAAGCCAACCACGCGACACGTAGAGCTCCCACGAGTGACCGCTGTACGCAAGAATGGTTCGGAGCAATGGGCCATGCCGCAGCACGCTCGGCCGGAGGACCGCCGAGCGCCCACTCGCCGTGGCGGGCACGCGCGTGTGCGCCACGAGAGCAATGGGTAGCCCGATCAGTCCAATGAGACCCAGGACCAATGCAGCTGTAGACCAGTTGAGTGATCCGACCAGGGCGCCGGACGTCCACAACGACAGCGAGGCGCCCAGGTAAAAGGCCGAAACGTAGAAACTGACCGCGACCCCGCGTCGTTCAGCCGGGACCGCCGCCGCGACCACGCGCACGCCGGGCAAGTACACGCCCGCGAGACCAGCGCCGGCGACGATGCGTAGCGCTGACGCACTCCACACGTCGTGCGCCAGCAGTCCAAAGCCGACGAAGGCTACCGCGCTCAGCAGCGAACCAGCGGCAATGATGCGTGCCGTCGGCAGTCGGTCGGTCAGTGGCAGGATCAAGAGGACCGCGACCGCGTAGCCGACCTGATAAGCAGCCACGACCCAGCCCATCTGGGTTGCCGACGCTCGCCACTCATCTCTGAGCAGGGGCAGCGCGGTGGCCACCAGGTTAGACGGCAGCAGCGCCAGCGCGAGCACTGCGCCAAGCAGCAACACCGCGCGCCGCATCGACCCATTTAGGCCGATGGCGCGCCCCCGATCAACTCTCCTGCTGGATGGGCTATTCAAAATCTCATCTTTACAGATGTATTCATTCCCATACGCTGGTTGGTTCCGCCACTAGTACCACGGGGCGCAGCTCCGCCGGTTGTCATCGTGAGCCCTTCGGCTTCGCTCAGGACAAGCTCCGCGAAGGGACCGTTCGGGTGCGGACACCACCGTCACGATCGGCCTGGAGCAGGCGCTCCTGGACGATGCGATTGGTGCCATGACACGGGGCACAGCACGAGCACCGCCTTGGCGCGCACCTGCTCGTCGGGCGAGCTCAGGCAGTCCAGCGCGCGGCGAACGAGGACGGGCCAGTGTTGCCGCTGCCGGGCAGGCACGACAACCCAGCGGACGCGCGCAGCGTCAAGCGGCGAGCGTGGTCGGCAGCGCGACGCGATCGGACTCGACTGGTCGCTCGAAGACCATCAGCATGTCCAGAATCGTGAAGAACAGGCGCTTATCCGTCAGCCGCGCCAGATCGGTGATCCTGCGCGAGACGCTGCCGAGGGCCGGGTGGTAGACGCCCAGCTTGTCGGTGCAAAAGCCAAGTGTGCGCACGAAGCCCCACGGCCGCGCATCGACCAGTCGAAAGCCAGCCCGCTCGCCGAGCGCGCCGAGCGTCTGGCGGCTGAAGTACCACAGGTGTTCGGGGACTTTGGTGTAGCCGTACCAGCGACTGCCCAGCAGCTTCGCGTCCCATGAGTCCGTGTCCGGCGTCGAGACGATCAGCCGACCACCTGGTTTGAGTGCGTCAAAGGCAGAATGGAGCGCCTGCAGCGGATTTGGAAAGTGCTCGACCGCGTCCCACATGGTGACGACGTCAAACCGCTCGCGCCCCGCGCCATGGCTGGCGAAGTCGCCGACCTGGACGTCGACGCCGTAGTGGGCGTGTGCAGCGTCGGCCGCGGCCGACGAGAAGTCCATGCCCCGTGCGTCCCAGCCCGCGGCACGCGCCAGCGCGATGAACGTGCCGTAGCCACAGCCAACGTCGAGCAGCTGACCTGTACCGTCGAGCTCGCGCAGATTCGGGATCGTGCTCAGCTGCGCCTCGGCCGCGGCGGTAAGCGCCTCTTGCATTGCGCCGTAACCGGCGTAGCCAGGCGAGCTGGGGTCGGCACTCTCGAAGTAGTGCTCACCGTAGAGCTGGTCGAGCTCCTGTGGCGTGGGCTGAGGACTGAGCCGCTCCAGCCGACAGGTCTGGCACTGCAGAATCGTGAAGCGTCCAACACGCCGACGAGTGGTGGCTCGCTGCTGTCCGCAGAGGCACGCGACTTGGACGTTGTGGAGCGAACGGGGGCGCGTAGAAACAAGCGACGGCATTGCCCCAGAACAACGCGTTCTGGGCTGCCGAGGGGACGGCCTGACCTAACTCTCCCTGGTGAAGTCCTCGTTCCAGCGCAAGGCTTCATCACGCTGCTGGCGCGGCGTGAGATGGTCGACCCGAGCGCGCATGCTGAGCGCCGACGAAACCACGTCGATGAAGCGGCTGCTGATGGCGCCAAGAGCGCTCAAGACCGAAGGTCGCTCGGCGACGCGACTGATGACGACGGTAGCGGCCTGCATCGGTGTGCCTCGCATGGTCGGGTTGTGCATTGCGCACCGTACGCTCGTTGGGTTGGCGCTGGCTGTGAACTGGTTCACATTCCGGTCGCGAATCGGGTTAGTTGCCGCCGCGCAGGCGCCGGGCTACCATCGCCAAAACTGGTCCGACCACACGATGGTTGGACCCACACGAGCCGGCACCAACGGGGATTGAAGGGAACGGAGGTCCCGACGATGCGGGGTGGAGCACTGGCACATCGGCGGCTACTAGGTCTGACGAATGTCGTCGCGATTCTGCTGGCGGTCGTCGCCTGCACTCCGCCGGCGCCAGCCGGCGGCGGCACAGGCCAGGCCGGCGGCGGCACCACCGCGGCGCAGCAGCCGACCCGACCCGTCGAATTCGTCATCAGCACCGCGCCGGGTGGCGGCTCCGACATCTACGCCCGCTTCATGCAGGGCGTCATGGAGAAGAACAAGCTGGCGCCACAGCCCGTGACGCCGGTCAACAAGGAGGGCGGCGCAGGCGCGGTCGCCTTCCAGTACGTCTTCGAGAAGAAGGGTGACATGCACTACATCATGATCACCCTCAACAGCTTTTTCACGACGCTGATCGTGCAGAAATTGCCATTCCAGGCCACCGACTTCACGCCAATTGCCAACCTGGCGCTCGATCCGTTCTATCTATGGGTCAGCGAAGAGAGTCCCTGGAAGACGGCCGGTGACTTCGTCAAAGCGGCCAAAGAAACTGAATTGACCGTGGCCGGTACCGGCTCCAAGCAGGAAGACGAAATTCTGTTCTTACGCATTCAGGAGGTCGGCGGCACCAAGGCGTTCAAGTACGTGCCCCAGTCCGGCGGCGGCACGGTCGCCTCGGCACTGGCCGGCGGCCAGGTCCAGGCGACGGTCAACAACCCGAGCGAGGGACTGCCGTTCTATAGCGTTTCGCCGCGCAAGCTGCGCCCGCTGTGTGCGTTCACGCCCACGCGGCCGGCCGATGGTGCGTTCAAGGATCTGGCCACGTGCAAGGAGCAGGGTCTCGACATCAGCGACTACTACGTCATGCGCGCGGTGATGGGCCCGCCCGGATTGAACGCTGGCCAGACCAAGTTCTGGGTCGACCTGTTCAAATCCGTGTACGACTCCGCCGAGTGGAAGGACTTCATGGTCAAGAACAATCTCGACCCGGACTTCCGCAGCGGCGACGAGTTCAAGAAGTTCGTCACGGAGTACGACAAGTTGCACCGCGACATTGCCACCAAGAACGGCTGGCTACAGTAGCAAGGTGGGGCGGCACGAACTGCTGACGGCGGCGGCACTGGTCGCCATCGCTGCCGTCGCCATGATCGACTCGCGTGCCAGCGCGCTCGTCGACAGCACCGGGAAGTACCCAGGCGGCATCGGGCCGGGCTTCTACCCGTTCTGGGCCGCCGCGGTCATGGGCGGCGCCGGCCTGATCGTGATGTACCGCGCCATAGTCCGACGCGCCTCGGCCAGCACACCGGTGTTCGAGAACAGGGCAGCCGCGCTGGCGGTCGCCAAGCTGGTCGGACCGATGCTGTTGGCCACGGCTGCGCTGACCTTGCTCGGGTTCTATATCGCCAGCGGTCTGTACATGGGCTTCTTCGCGCGCTACATCGGCCGCTATCGCTGGGCGTGGGTGGCGCTGATCGCACTTGCGTTTCCGCTGGCCACCTACCTGGCATTCGAGCTGGGCTTTCGCGTGCGCTTGCCCAAGAGCTCGCTCTACGAGCTTGGCTTTCTGTTCTGATGGACGTCGCCTGTCATCCTGAGCGCAGCGAAGGATCCGCTTGCCGAAACGTCTCAGCAAGCGGATCCTAGGCCATTAGCGCACTATGGGCGACGTCCTGGGGGGTCTCGCCGGCGGCTTTGCCATCGCCGGACAGCCGTACAACCTGTTCCTGCTGTTCGTCGCGTGCACGCTCGGGCTGATCATCGGCGTGCTGCCCGGGCTGGGCGGCACGAGCGGGGTGGCGATCCTGCTGCCCATCTCAGTGCTGATCGCCAGCGGCGGCCCGGGCGGCGCGACCAGCGCCGTCATCTTTCTCGCCGGCATCTACTGGGGCGCACTGTTCGGCGGCGTCATCACCTCGATCCTGTTCAACATCCCCGGCGAGCCGTGGGCGGTCGTGCTGCTGTTCGATGGCTTTCCGTTAGCCAAACGCCTCGGTAAACCAGGCCTGGCGCTGACGTCCTCGTTTCTGGCCAGCTTCGTCGGCGCGCTCATCGCCACGCTGTTGCTGACCTTCTTCGCCCGGCCGCTGGCCGACATTGCCCTCAGGTTCGGCCCGCCCGAGCTGTTCGCCGTCTTCGTGCTGTCGTTCGCGACGCTGGTCGGCCTGGACGCCGGCTCGCCGCTGAAAAGCGTGATGATGATCGCGTTCGGCCTATTGCTGGCGGCGATCGGCTTCGACACGTTGACCGGTGCGCCGCGCCTGACGTTTGGTCGAATAGAAATGCTGTCGGGCATCGGCTTCGTGCCAGTCACCATCGGCTTGTTCGGGATCGGCGAGATCATCGCCTCGGCCGAAGAGTCAGGCATCGGCTACGTCGAGCGCATCTCGGCCAAAGTCGGCTTCAAAGACCTGCGCGAGGCGCTCGGCGAGATGCGCAAACGGATCTGGCTCGTGCTGTCCAACTCGGTCATCGGCTTCTGGTTTGGCGTCCTGCCGGGCCACGGCGCCACGGCCGCGTCGTTCCTGGGCTACGGCCTGGCGCGCCAGTATTCGCGCGACAAAGCAAAGTTCGGCACAGGCGAGGTCTCGGGCATCATGGGCCCGCAGTGCGCCGCTGACGCGGCCGGCGTGGGCGCGCTTGTGCCGATGCTGGCGCTGGGCGTGCCCGGGTCGCCGACGACGGCGGTCATGATGGCCGGGTTGTTCATCTGGGGCCTGACGCCAGGGCCGCTGCTGTTCGTCGAGCATCCCGAGTTCGTATGGGGCCTCATCGCCAGCGTGTACCTCGGGCATCTCATGACGTTCATGATCTGCCTGCTCGCGGTGCCGCTGCTGGCGGCGATCATGCGCGTGCCATACGCGATCATCACGCCGCTGATCGTGCTCATCTCGATCATAGGCTCGTACTCGCTCAACAACAGCCTGCTCGACGTGTTCATCACCATCGTCTTCGGCCTGATTGGTTTCTGGCTGCGCAAGCTCAAGTACCCGCTCGCACCGCTGGTCGTGGCGCTGGTGCTGGGCGACTCGACCGAGCGCACGTTCCGCCAGAGCCTCATCGCCAGTGGCGGAAACCCGCTTACCTTCGTGAGCGGTCCGATCGCGGCCAGCCTGCTGGCGCTGGCTGTGCTGCTGCTGTTCTACCCACTGTGCGCACGCTGGATCACGCAGCGCCGGCGCTCGGCACAACGGGCGTCGCCGACGCTCGCCCACTGAGCGCGCGCATGCTCGTCGCGGCCGTGTTGCTGGCCGCGTATGGCAACCTCACCTCGATCGCGTGGAAGGACGCAACTCCGGCGGGTGCCTGGCCGGGCGTGCCGCTGGGCCTGCTGCCCGCCATCGGCATGCTCGCCTGGGCGAGGCAGACTGGTCTGACGCGGCACGTGCTCGGCCTCGATCGCCGGGGCGTGCTGCGCAGCGCGACCGTCGGGCTCCTGGTCGCGCTCGCGGTCGCGCTGCCGGCGGTGGTGTTCTTGCGCATGCCGCCGCTGATCGGCGCGCCCGTGAGCTACTCCGCGCTGAACACGCTCTCGACCGAGGCGCTGATCTGGCGTGGCCTGGTGTGGATGCCCCTGGATACCGCGCTGCCCGAGGAGATCGCGTTTCGCGGCGCGCTGCTCGGTGCCCTGCTGCAGCGCTTTCCGACGCGCCGCGCGGTGCTGTGGTCAGCGCTGACCTTCACCGCGTGGCACGTGGTGATCGTGGTCCGCACGCTCGCTGAGACGAACCTGGCCGACCAACCAGTGCTGGCTGGTCTGAGCTTCGCTGGTGCGCTGGCCAGCATCTTCGTGGGCGGCGTCGTCTTCGCGGCGCTGCGCGTGCGCACCGGCCACCTGGCCGCGAGTGCGGTCATGCACTGGGCATTCAACGCCGCGCTGCTGTTCGGCCTGTACGCACCGCCTTAGAAGCGCCACCGCGGTCGAGCTCGAACGGGGCGGTCCGCTGCTGTGGGCGCAGGTGATGGCGGATCTGCGCGCCACGCACCTGGCTCACGCGGGCTAGGCCGTACGCGATAAGTAGACTCCAACGGTCATTCTGAGGCGAGGCGCGAGCACGAAGGATCCGCATCTTGTGACCGCCTGGGTAAGCGGATCCTTCGCAAGCTCAGATGACACGTCGGCGCCGTGGCTGCCGGCCTTCGGCATCGTCAGCCACGTCGGGCGTCGCTCGGGCCGCCGCTTTCGCACGCCGATCAACGTCTTGCGGTCCGGCGACCGTTCATCTTCGCGCTGACCTGCGGACCACAGACCGAGTTGGTGCGCAACATCCTCGCCAGCGGCGGGTGTGAGCTGCAGACGCGTGGCCGAAGTTATCGGCTCGTCGAGCCGAGGCTATTTCATGATCCCCAGAGGCGGGCCGTGCCGCCGCTGGTGCGCGTCCCGCTGACGCTACTCGGCGTTACGGATTTTCTGGAGTTTACGTATAGCGCCTCAGCCGAGCCGCCCGGGCGAGCCGCCCAGCAGCCGCGCGATGTCTTCGGCGTAGCGCTGCTCGGAATCGTCCTCGGGCGCATAGCCGATGACCTTACGCGCGTTGGCGATGCTCCAGAAAGCGCGCGTGTTGTTCGACACGCCGTAGAAGATCTGGAACGGTACGCCCCACTCGTCCTCGAGCGGGCCCATCTCGAGCGAGCGCACGAACAGCTGCTGCAAGTCGCGCGTGCTGATATACGCGCCGAGATCCCGTTTGTAGCGCCCGGGCTGCCCTTCGAAGTCGGCGGCGGCGATCTCGCGTGGCGCGCCGATGCGTACCTGGACGACCTCGAGCCGGCGCCCAAAGGCGCCAGACGCGTACGTGAAGCCGAGCGCCTCGTAGGCGATTTTGGCCCAGCCGTAGTAGTTGTCCGACTTGGGCAGATGTTCGGGACCGACCTGTTCGATGCGCCGCGGATGCAGGAGCTGCTCGTACCAGTCGGCAGCGTGGTTCGAGCTGGCCACGACCACGCGTTTGGTGCCCGCCTCGAGCGCCAGCCGATAGACGCGTTCGGCCATATCGACGTTCGGTCGCTCGTCGAGGTAGTTCTTGCCCGCGCCCGTGACGCCGAGACCCGATGGCCGGTGGTAGCCCAGGTGGACCACCGCGTCCGTGCCCTGGAAATGCACGCGCAGCGACTCGGCGTCATCCTCGAGCAGGTTGGCCACGCGCACCTGGTCGACCGAGCTAGTGCGCGCGTCCGTAGTCCTGATGTCTACGGCAACCAGATCGTAGCGGTCACGAAAGACCGGCACCAGCTGGCTGGCGATATAGCCAGTTGCGCCGGTCAGTAGTACCCGTAGCCGGGGTGACGGCGCCGCCGGGAGCGTCAACCGCCCGCGGTCACGCGCGGACCGCACGCGCGGTGAAAGAAGATCGTGTGCCGTCGCGGCACGAGCGACATCACCGGGTACAGCTCGCCCATGAGGATCGGCTTACCCGCCGTCGGGCAGGTCGGCGAAGCGCACATATGCGTCGACGCGACGGCGCCGAAGGTCTCTTTGGCGCGAGCGCGCTCGGCCGCCGTCTGGTTCTTGTTCTTGCCTGACATGGCTGCATCGTCCCCCTCGAGTCCGGATCTGCGATCTTCCGAGCATACCGGCCCGCTCGCGCCTCGCACAGTCGCCATCATTGGTTCCAACCGCACCACCTACCGTCCGGCAGCAGCTAGCCGTAGGCGCTGCTAAGGACGGCTTCTGCGCCGGCCTAATGCGCCCAGAAAGCACACCTGAAGTCACGCGTTAGTGGAAAAATGGATCCACTATGCAGATCACGCTCAATCACACCATCGTGCCGTCGCACGACAAAGAGGCCTCGGCTCGCTTCTTCGCCCGCCTGCTGGGGCTCGAGTACTCCGGCCTGGACGGGCATTTCGCACCCGTCCACGTCAACGACTCACTGACTCTGGATTGGGACAATCGCGACCAGTTCGAGAGCCATCACTACGCGTTCCTGGTCGACGAGCCACAGTTTGACGCCATCTTCGCGCGCCTGACCTCCGAAGGCGTGACCTACGGCAGCGGTCCCGGCTCGCCCGCCAACGGCGAGATCAACCACCGCCTGGGCGGCCGCGGCCTGTACTTTGCCGACCCCGACGGCCACTTGATGGAGATCATGACCCGCGCCTAGTTCAAGCGGTCGCGATAGACGCGGCCAGCCTTCATGACCAGCTTCAGGTTGCGCTCTGGCTGGGTCATGACGCCAATGTCCTCGAGCGGGTTGCCATCCACGACGAGCACATCGGCGTAGGCGCCTGGGGCGATCGTGCCAATCTGGCCTTCCATCCTGACCAAACGCGCACCCACGACCGTCGCCGAGCGCAGGATGTCAGCTGGTGGCTGCACCTGAGCGCGAATCTGGAACTCGCGCAGTTGATGCACGTGCATGCCCCCGAGCAGGTCGGTGCCATAGGCGATCGGCACGCCGGCGCGATGCGCCATCTCGAGCGCGCGCAACCCAGCATCGAGGACGTCGAAGACCTTGCGATAGCTGTCTTCGGGCAGCCCGAAGGTTTTGCCTTCCTCGGCCAGCGCCGAGTACGTGACCAGGGTCGGCACATAGAGCGCCTGGTGCTCGAGGAAGAGCCGCGGTGTCGACGAGTCCATCAGATTGCCGTGCTCGATCGTGCGCACGCCGCATTCGAGTCCTCGATGGATCGCCCGCGCGGTGTAGGCGTGGCCGAGCACGTAGATGCCGGCCGCCTCGGCCTCCTCGACGGCGGCGCGAATCTCGTCTCGTGAGAACTGCGTGCTGTCGACGCGATCGGTCGGCGACGCGACGCCACCGCTGAGCATGAGCTTGATGTGCGCCGCGCCGCGCTTGATCTCCTCCCTGACCGCTGTACGCACCTCAGCTACGCCGTCGCAGATGGTGCTCAGGCCGGTATAGGAGTAGCCCGGCTCGAGCGCCGTTCGTCCGCGACTCCGCGCATCTCCGTGGCCACCCGTCTGCGACAGAGCGTGGCCACCGAAGATAACTCTTGGCCCTTCGAACAAACCTTCTTCGATCGCCTGCGCAACGCCGAAGTCGCAGCCGCCCGCGTCCCTGACGGTCGTGAAGCCCCGCTGCAGCATGTCTCTTGCAATCCGCTGCGCATGCGCCGCGAGATAGGTTGGTGACCATTCGGTGATCTGCCCCAGGTGCGCCGTGGCGGCCGTGACGTGCACGTGGCAGTCGATCAGGCCGGGCATCAGCGTCTTGCCCGCGAGGTCAATGACCCGTGCTTCCTGAGGACTGTCCACGTTTCCACCGACGGCCGTGATGCGCTCGTCCTCAACCAGCACCGACTGGTCAGGCAGCAGCGTGCCGCGCTCGGCATCGAGCACCGCCGCATTGATGAAGACCGTCGAGGCCATGGGAATACTGAGCCAATCGTACGCCGCGTACGATGCTGACTCACATGGCGACCCTGGCGAGCCTCACCGCTGCTGGCCATGTGCGTCGTCTGTGGCGCGTTACGCCGTACCTGGGGCCGGCCTTCCTGGTCAGTGTCGGCTATATGGATCCAGGCAACTGGGCCACCGACATCGAGGGCGGCGCCCGCTTCGGCTACTCGTTGTTATGGGTGCTGCTGCTGGCCAACCTGATGGCGCTGCTGCTCCAGTACCTGTCGGCCAAGCTCGGGCTCGCCACTGGTCAAACGTACCCGCAAGTCTGCAGACAGACGTTTCCGAGCGCGCTCAATCTCTTCCTATGGGTGACGGCCGAAGCCGCTGCCATAGCCACCGACCTGGCCGAATTTCTCGGTGCCGCGCTCGGCTTCTACTTGCTGCTGCACATCCCGATGCTGGCCGCGGCGCTGATCACCGCGGTCGCCGTGCTGGGCATCCTGGCCCTGTACCGCTTCGGCTTCCGACCGGTTGAATTCGTGATCCTCGGTCTGGTCGGCATTATCGGCCTGGCCTACGTGTTCGAGGTCTACCTCGTCCGACCCGATTGGCTGGCCGTCGCCAACGGCGTGTTCGTCCCGACACTCAATGCCGACAGCCTGCTCATTGCCATGGGCATGCTCGGCGCGACGGTCATGCCCCACAACCTGTACTTGCACTCGGGCGTCGTGCTCACCCGCCGCCATCGCGACCCGCTCGCCAACGACCGCGTCCGGCGCGCTGCCCTGCTCGATTCGATCATCGCGCTCAATCTGGCCTGGCTGGTCAATTCGGCGATGGTCGTGATGGCCGCGGGCACGTTCTTCCTGCGCGGCCTGGCGGTCGATTCGATCGAGGCGGCGCACGAAACGCTCGAGCCGCTGCTCGGCCCGGGCGCCGCCGTCGCCTTCGCCGTGGCGCTGCTGGCGGCGGGCCTATCGAGCTCGACCACAGCCACGCTGGCTGGCCAGATGATCATCGAGGGGTTTCTACGCATCAAGTTCGGCCTGCTGCTGCGCAGGCTGATCACGGTCATCCCAGCGCTGGTGGTGATCGGCCTTGGGCTGGACGCCTACTGGATCCTGATCCTGAGTCAGGTGGCGCTGTCGATCCAGCTGCCGTTCGCGATCGCACCGCTGGTCTGGCTGACCAGTCGCCGCGAGGTCATGGGCCCGCAGGTGAATCGTCGTCTGACGACGACGCTGGCCGCGGTTGCCGCGGCCTTCGTGGTCTGCTTGAACGTGCTGTTGCTGGTGCGTCTGGCAAGTGGCGCCGCGATCTGAGCGGGCTAGACACGCGAACGCGGGTCGAGTGCGTCGCGCACCGCGTCGCCGACGAAATTCAGACCCAGCACGGTCACGAACAGCGCCGCCCCCGGGCCGAACACGATCCACGGCGCTTGTTGCAGATACCCGCGGCCCGCGTTGATCATGCCGCCCCACGACGGCTCGGGCGGTCGGACGCCCAGCCCGAGGAAGGACAGCGAGGCCTCGGCCAGAATGGCGAAGGCTACGCTCAACGAGGCTTGCACGACGATCGGCGTCGCGGCGTTGGGCAGCACGTGGCGCTGCAGGATGCGCCAATCCGGCGCGCCCAGCAGACGCGCGGCCTGGACGTATTCGCGCGTTCGAATCGTCAGTACCTGGCCGCGCATCAGTCGCGCAAAGGTCGGGGCGTACACGACGCCGAGCGCGATCAGGACGCT
Source organism: Chloroflexota bacterium (assembly GCA_036506475.1). Classification (GTDB taxonomy): domain Bacteria; phylum Chloroflexota; class UBA6077; order UBA6077; family CF-72; genus CF-72. Next base: position 22,946 of record DASXRR010000189.1, on the reverse strand, counting down.
GCCCAGTCCCGCGCCGAGCACGGCGCCCAGGGCGAGCGCCAGGACCAGCGCTGGAAACGACAACACCGCGTCCATGATGCGCATGACCAGGTCGTCAACCGGTCCCCGCCAATACCCGGCGAGCAGCCCGAGCAGGCAGCCGCCAATGGCGGCGATGGCGACGGAGCCGGCCCCGGCGATGAGCGAGACGCGCGCGCCCCAGATCACGCGCGCCAGGATGTCGCGTCCGATGTTGTCAGTGCCGAGTGGGTGGCTGCCGTTCGGCGGCGCCAGCAGATTGGCCAGGTCCTGCTTGAGCGGATCGTACGGTGAAATGACTGGCGCGAAAACCGCTAGTCCGACCGCGGCGAGAAGCACGATCATGCCGACGATGGCCATTCTTGCGCTGGCTGCTCGGCGCAGGACGAGCCAACGGCGGCTCTTGACCTGCGGCCCGGCGGCTGGGCCGGCGAACGCGCGAGCTTGGGCGCTGGCCTGCATCACGCGCTGTAGCGGATCCTTGGATCGAGCCAGCCGTAGGCGATGTCGACCAGCAGGTTGCTGGTGATGAAGCCCAGGGCGATGAGCAGCACAACGCCCTGGACGAGCGGGTAATCCCGGGCAAACACAGCGTCGACCACGAGGCGGCCCACACCTGGTAGCGCGAAGACGTATTCGGTGATCACGGCACCACCGATGAGCGTGCCGAACTGCAAGCCCAGCACCGTGACTACGGGGATGAGCGCGTTCTTGAGCGCGTGCTTGTTGATAATCGCGTTTTCGGTGAGCCCTTTGGCTCTTGCCGTTCTTACATAGTCTTCGTTGAGCGTTTCGAGCAGGCTCGACCTGAGTGTCCGCGTGACGACCGCGGCGAGGGCCAGGCCGAGGGTAATCGCGGGCATGGTGAGCGAGCGGATGCCGTTGATCGGATCCTCGACGGGGTCGACGAAGCTGGAGATGGGCAGCCAGTGCAGCCTGACCCCGAACACGAAGATCAGCAGCAGTGCGAGCAAGAAGTTCGGCATGCAGATGCCGAACAACGCGAACGTCGTGCCTCCTGTGTCGAGCGCAGTGTTGTGGTTCGCCGCTGACAGGATGCCGAGCGGCACCGCGATGGCCAGCGAGATGACCATCGCGAACACCGCCAGCTCCAGGCTCGGCCGGATCCGGCGACCGACGTCTTCGAGCACCGGCGCCCCGCTGCGTACTGACTTGCCAAGGTCGCCGCGCACCAGTTTCGACGCCCAGGTCGCGTACTGCACCGGCAGCGGCTGGTCGAACCCCAGCTCTTGGCGCAACGCCTGCTTCGCCGACTCGTCCTGCGACTCGCCGAGCATGGCCTCTACGGGATCCCCAGGCACCAGATGGATGAGCAGAAACACGCCCAGAGTCACCAGCACCAACACCGGCACCGTAGCCACCAGCCGCCGCGCAATCAGCTGCCCCACAACCACCTCACGACGCCAACTCACCATTCCACATCAGCCGCCACAGCAGGAAGCCCCGACGGCATCCTCGGCGCTGCGCGCCGCCTTCCGACCCGGAGGGGTGGGCAGAAGCAGGCAGCCATGCCACCGCGCCGACGCCGCGAGCCGTTGCCGCAGTGTTCACATGCCGGCCGGGCAGCATCGCTGTCGCCGTGCTGTCCAACGGCAGCGCGCCGGAAGGCGGCCCGCAAGCGCCGAGGATCGCGGCCACGTTTCAGGCCAGGCGGTGACGCCGCGCGCCGCAGGCAGCGCAGCTACTTCAGCCACACGTTCTTGAAGCGCATCATGCCATCGGGAATGGCTGGGTAGCCCTGGACTTTGGGGCTGAAGGCCTTGGGCTCGATGGGATGGATGATGAACACCACCGGCGCTTCCTCGCGCAGCACCTGGATGATCTGCGAGTAGAGCTTCTTACGCTCGGCGTGGTCCGAGACGATGCGCGTCTGCTCGAGCAGCTCGTCGACCTGGGTGTTGGAAAAGCCTGACCAGTTGAGCGACGTCCCAGGCGTGGTATGGAAGAACTGGAAGGTGTTGCCATCTGGGTCCGGCCGACCGCTCCACGCATACGAGGAGGCCTGGAACGTCTTGCCATTGCCCTCGGCCAACAAACGTGCGCCGTCGACCACGTTCACGTCCATCGTGATGCCGGCCTCAGCCAGCTGCGCCTTCACCACTTCCGCTTCCTGAATCCCCAAGGGCGTGTTGTCGATGTTGAAGCTGAACGTGAATCCACCAGGCATGCCTGCCTCAGCCAGCTTGGCCTTCGCCTTGTCGAGATCACGCTTGATGGGCTTGATCGTGTCGTCATAGGCCCAGCTGGACGGCGAGATCGGCCCATTGGACGGCACGCCGACCCCGAGCCACACGCCTTTGACGATGGCCTCGTTGTCGATCGCATACAGCACGGCCTGCCGCAATGCCTTGTTGTCAAACGGCGGCCGGGTCGTGTTGAGCATGTACCAGAACGCCGCCAGCGACGGCACGTCGACCACGACCAGCGAGCTATCGCCTTTGGCCAGCGCGACGTTGCGCGGGGCCAGGTAGTCCATGACGTCGATCTCGCCGGCCTGCAAGCTCTGCAGCTTGACCGTGTCATCGGGAATGGGCCGGTAGCGGATCTGGTCCAGGTACGGCGCGTCCTTGTTCCAGTAGCCGTCGAAGCGCTTCAACGTCAGGTGATCGTCCTTGACCCACTCGACGAACTCGAATGGTCCAGTTCCCGCACCCGCGGCGTTGCGTTCCAGATCCGGTCCCAGCTTCTTCAAAGCGGCCGGCGAGATCATCATCCCCGCCCGATCGGTCAGTGCCGCCAGCAGCGTCGAATCCGGCTGCTTCAAATTGAGCCGAACCGTCAGGGCATCGACGACGTCGGTCGAGGCGACGTTGGCCACCTCGCCCTTGCGCACCGACTTCGGCTCGCCGCCGGCCATGCGATCGAAGTTGACTTTGACCGCTTCGGCATTCAGATCGGTGCCGTCGTGGAACTTGACACCCGAGCGCAACTTCAAGACCAGTGTCTTAGGGTCCGGGTTCTGCCACGACTCGGCCAGGTTGGGCTGAATGCCCAGCTTGTCGTCCAGGATGACCAGCGGGTCGTACAGGTTGTGGTAGACCTGCCGATCGACCTTGCTGCCCGACAGGTGTGGGTCAAGCGTGGCCGCGTCCACGATCAGGCCGACGCGCAGCGTGCCGCCGCGTTTCGGGGCGCCGGCGGCGCCAGATTCAGCCGGTTTCGGCGCCGACGTCGCGACGGGCGCGCCGGCCGCGGCCGGAGGCGCCGTGGCAGCCCCGCCAGGAGCAGGCGCGGCGGGTGGTCCGCATGCGGCCAGCAGCGCCAGGCCGGCTGATGTCAATCCGAGATGTCGAAGGAAGGAGCGACGTGTTGTTACCATGGCAGCCCTCGAATTTGGAAAGGCCCCGCCCCCTTGGGTCCAACCAGCAGTCCAGTCTACAGTTACCCACTGCCGTGATCGATTGCGACGTGCACAACGACGTGCCGCGGCCGGACGCGCTGTTCCCGTACTTGCCCGAGTACTGGGTCGAGCACATCACCAACACGCTCTTCAAAGGCCCGACCGAGCCGCCCTACCCGCCCGATGCGTCGATCGCCGCGCGGGCCGGGAGCCGGCCTGACAAGGCGCCGCCTGGTTCGAGCCTCGAGCTGCTGCGCGAGCAAGCGCTCGACGGTCCTCGCGCCGACGTGGCCATCCTGAACTGCCTGTATGCCATCGACAGCCTGCACAATCCAGATGCCGCGATCGCCCTGGCCAGTGCCGTCAACGACTGGCAGCGCACGGAATGGCTCGACAAGGACGCCCGCCTGCGCGCCTCGATGGTCGTGCCCAGCCAGCTGCCCGCCCAGGCCGCGCGCGAGATCGATCGCGTCGCCGAACAACACCCCGGCTTCGTCCAGGTGCTACTGCCGGCGCGGTCGCAGCATCCGTACGGTAACCGGCTGTTCCACCCGCTGTGGGAGGCCGCGGCGCGCCATGACCTGGTCATCGGCATCCACTTCGGCGGCTCGCCGGGCAATCCGCCCACGCCGTCCGGCTGGCCGTCGTACTTTTTCGAAGAGTACGCGGGCATGGCCCAGGTCTTCGCTTCGCAGGTCACCAGCATGGTCTGCGAAGGCGTCTTCGATCAGTTCCCGACGCTCAGAGTGGCGCTGCTCGAATCAGGCTTCACCTGGCTGCCGGCGCACATGTGGCGCTTCGATAAGGAATGGCGCAATCTACGACGGCTGGTGCCGTGGGTCAAACAAGCACCGTCGGAGTACATCCGCCGCCACGTCCGGCTGAGTATTCAGCCCCTCGACGCCCCTACCGACAACCCGCGTCAGCTATTGCAGATCGTCGATCAGCTCGGCTCCGAAGACATGCTCATGTACGCGAGCGACTACCCCCACGTGCACGCGTCCGATCCTGAGACAGTGTTCTTGCAGCATCTGCCTGAGTCACTCGCGCGTAAGATCAAGCACGATAACGCGCGCGCGCTTTACAACTTGTAGGACAGCGGGAGGCTACGGCATGGTCGTCACAGCTCCAACTCGAGAAGCGCGCACGACGCGCACGCGTCGGGCATTGATCGATTGCGATTTCCATAACGAGCTCGACTCGATCAAGGACCTGTATCCATACCTGTCCCAGCGCTGGCGCGATCACATCGACAGCTACGGCACACGCGGCACAGCTGGCGGCTACTACCCGCGCTTCATGGATCACCGCGAAGACGCGCGCCCGCCGTCAGGCCGGCGCAGTGGTTCCGAGGTCGCGCACTCGCGCACAGATTTCCTCGATCCGTACAACGTCGCGCACGCCACGCTCATCCCGCTCACACCCGCCGGTCGACAGCAGAATGGCGACCTCGACGCCGCGCTCGCCACCGCTGTCAACGATTGGCAGGTTGCCGAATGGCTCGATCCCGAACCGCGCCTGCGCGCGTCGATGATCGTGCCGTTCGAGGATCCGCCGGCGGCTGTCGCCGAGATCGAGCGCCGCGCCCACGACAAGCGCTTCGTTCAGGTTCAGTTCTCGGGTCGACCGCACGAGCCGATGGGTCGTCGCAAGTACTGGCCGATCTACGAAGCGTGCGTCAAGAACGGCTTGCACGTGATGTCGCATGCGTTCGGCTCGAACGGCAACCCGATCCTGGGCACGGGCTGGGCGTCGTTCTATCTCGAAGACCACGTCGGGCCAGCGCAGGCCATGCAGGCGAACGTGATCAGCATGGTCGCTGAAGGCGTCTTCGAGCGCTTCCCGACGCTGAAACTGGTCTCGGTCGAGAACGGCTTTGCCTGGGTGCCGTCGCTGATGTGGCGCATGGACAACGCCTGGACCCTGTTGCGCAGCGAAGTCCCGCACCTGCCGCACGCCCCGTCGGAGTACATTCGAAAGCACCTGTACCTGACGACGCAGCCGGTGGAAGAGCCGCACAAGCCTGAGTTCTTCACCCAGCTCATCGAGCAGTACGGCGACATGGTCAGTCACATCCTGTTCGCGAGTGACTATCCGCATTGGGACTCCGACAATCCGGATATGGCGCTGCCATCGTTCCTGCCCGAGCGCATCAAGCAGATGATCTACTTCGACAACGCGAAGGCTCTCTTCGGCTTGTGAAATATGTCGTCGGCCCGGCCGACGAGGTGCCGCCCGGTTCGCGCAAGATCGTCAACATCGGTGGCCGGTCGGTCGGCGTGTTCAACATCGAGGGCGAGTATTTCGCACTCAACAATCGTTGCCCGCACCAGGGTGGCGCGTTGTGTGAGGGCAAGCTATGGGGCAGCCTCACCGCGTCGGTGCCGGGCAGCTTCGAATACGCGCCACGACGGGAGATTCTGACCTGTCCGTGGCACGGCTGGGAATTCCACGTCCGCACCGGCCAGTCCTGGTGCGAGCCCGCGCGGCTGCGTGTGCGGCGCTACGAGGTGACCGTCGAAGACGCCGAGGGTCCGGCGCCTGGCCTGGTCAAGGGGCCGTACCTGGTTGAGACGTACCCGGTCAGTGTGGAGGGCAGCTACCTGGTGGTGGACATTCCCAGCCGGCGCTTGTCCTGACGGGCCACCGTGTCCGTGCGATACGCATACGCGACGGGTGTCGTGGCGCTGGCGCTGGCCGCCCTCATGCTGCTGCCCGAGGCGCGACCGAGCACTGAGCTCGCCTACCCTGCGCTGGGCCTCGGCCTGCTCATCGGCGCCGTGCTGTCCGTGCGACTGCGTCCGGGCGAGGCTGGCGTGTCCGTCCTGCTCCTGACAGCCCTGGTCGCCGACGCGCGCTTCGGGCTGGGCACCCTGCCCGCGCTCGCCTTCGCCAGCTTTGTTGGCGCGCTCATCCGGCGCGTCTCCGGGCCAGCACTGCTCGCGGTGGCGGCGCACGAGACGCTCGTCTTCGCCGTCGCGCACCTGACGTCGCGGGCGCTCAGCACCGAGCCCGTCGGCCTGTTCGTCATCTTCGCCGTCGCCTTCGCGCTCGGCCAGTTTGCGCTGTGGCACATCGCCGCGCGACTCGGCGTCGCCGATCGGCACGTGGCGCGACCCGACCCGATCATCTCGCTGGCGCTGGTGCCACTGGCGGTGTTGCCCCTGCTGGCATGGGCACGCTTTGGCGATGGCGGGCTCGTGCTCGGCCTGGCGGCGCTGCTGGCCATTCTCGGCGTGGTCGCCGAGGCGCGCACACTGGCGACCACGCGCGCCGAAGCCGAGGCCGAGCGCGACCGCCTGTCGCGCGCCAACGCCCTGCAGCAAGAGCTGGTCAACCTGATTACCCACGAGCTCAAGACGCCGCTGACGACGGTCATCGTCTATACGCAGCTCGTCGAGCGCGCGCTCGATCAGGGTTTGTCTGAGCGCGTACCCGGCCATCTCATGCGCATCCTCGATGCCGCCAAAGGGCTGCAGCGGCTGATCGACACGCTGCTGGAGATGAGTCGACTCGAGTCTGAGGACCTGCCCGCCGGCGAGCTGGTCGATCTCGCCGTGCTGGCGCACGAGGTAGCCTTAGACCTGGAGCCGCTGGCGGAACAGAAGCACGTGCGGCTGGACGTTGCGCTTGATGCGCCCGTACCGTCGGTGCTCGCGCCAATGTTTCTGCTCAAAGAGGCGCTCAGCAATCTCGTCAGCAATGCCATCAAGTACACGCCCGAAGGCGGCGCCGTGCGCATCTGGGCCGCGGACCAGGCTGCCGCCGACGATGCGTTGGTCATTGCCGTCACCGATACCGGCATTGGCCTGAGCGAGGCTGACCTGGCGCGGCTCTTTACGCGTTTCTTTCGCAGCGCTGACCCGCGGGCGCGAGCCGAGCGTGGCTCGGGTTTGGGTTTGGCGCTGACGCAGGCGATAATCTCGCGCATTGGGGGGCGCATAGAAGTGGCGAGCGAGCTCGACCGCGGCACGACGTTTCGGATGGTGCTGCCACGAGCGGGTTCTCCGTCGGGTTCGTCGGGTTCGTCGGGTTCGTCTAGCTCGTGAAGGCGTGGTCGGCAACCCAGGCGCGGTTGCACGCGATCGGCTCGGCATACCTGGCGGCGATCGGCGTGAGCGCGGTGGGCATCCTGGTGGCGCTGCTCTTTACACCGGTGGGCGAGGTTGTCCAGGAGGTGCTGCGGGTGCCGCTGGCGCAGCTGCTGCCCGACGATCGCGTCGTTCCGACACCCATGGTCCTGGCGACGCCAACGCCGCCGCCTGCCACGCCGACCCTCGTACCGGTCCCCGCCGCCGAGCCGACACTGGTCGACGCTCCGGCCGCCGCGGTCGTCGTCGTGGTTACGGTGGCAGTCCCGCCAACCGCGACGCCCGAGCCACCTGCGTTGGCCGCCGAGGCGCCGCCGGAGCCCGAGCCGCCCACGGCGACGCCGGCACCGGCGCCAGCAGTCCGCGCCACGCCCGCGCCGCCCATCGTCGTTCGCCGCGCAGCCACGCCCACGCCCGAGCCAGCGCCCGCCGACGACACGGACGTGGCGCCTGCCGACGGTGACGTTGCCCTGGCGCCCGAGGCACCCGCGCTGCCCGAAGCGGCCGCGCCAGAGGTGCCCGCCGCACCGGAAGCGCCATTGCCAGAGGTGCCCGCCGTACCGGAAGCGCCATTGCCAGAGGTGCCCGCGGTCCCCGAGGCGCCCGTGCCTGAGGTGCCAGCCGTACCCGAAAGGCCATTGCCCGAGGTGCCAGCCGTACCCGAAACGCCATTGCCAGAGGTGCCCGCCGTACCGGAAGCGCCATTGCCACAGGTGCCCGCCGTACCCGAACCACCCGCGCTGCCGACGCTCGCGCCCATCGTCCCGCCGCCGCCGCTTCCGCCCGCGGTCGCCACGAGGGTCCCAGCCATTGCCACCGCCATTCCCGTCGCGCCGCCCGCGGTCGCCACGGCAATCTCGCGTGTTGCTACGGCCATCCCAACCCCGCCGCCAATTGTCACGACCGCCGGCGCACCACTCCCGCGCGTCATCGCCACTAGCGTTGCGGTCCTACGGTTGCCCTAGCACTCAATACAGGACGACACTGCGCCGGACTTCGCCGCGCTGCAAAGCGTCATACGCCTGATTCAGCTCATCCAGGGCCACCTGCTGACTGATGAGCTCACGTAGCTTGTAGCGGCCATCCATGAACAGGTCGACGATCATCGGCAAGTCGACCTTCTGGCGCGAGGAACCAAAGGACGTGCCAGTCAACACCCGTTCCTGCAACAGCATCTGGGGATCGATCGAGATGCGTGTGCCGTCCGGCGACACGCCGATCACGACCACGGTGCCCCCACGATGCACGCTCATGAACGCTTGCTCAATCGTCGAGGAGCTACCGATAGCCTCAATGGCATAGTCAGCGCCACCACGCCCACAGATCTCTCGAATCCGTTCAACAGCATCACCGGCGCGCGCATTGACCAGATGCGTTGAACCGAACTCGCGCGACCATTCCAATTTGTGGTCGAACACGTCGACCGCAATGACCTTGCCCGCGCCCATCAGCGCCGCCGCCTGGATCGCATTCAACCCGACGCCGCCACAGCCAAACACGACGACGTTCGACCCCGGCGTCACGCGCGCCCGATTAATGACCGCGCCCGCGCCCGTCATCACACCGCAGCTCACCAGACATACGACGTCCAGCGGCGCGTCCTTACGGATCGGCACCACGTTCTGCTCCGGCAAGACGGCCTGTTCGGCATACGACGATACCTGCAGGAAGTGAAAAACCTCCTCAGAGCCGCGCCGAAAGCGAGCCGAGCCGTCGTGCATCAGATGCCGCGGCCGATCGCGCAGGTCGCACAGATTCGGTCGACCGACGACGCACCATGGGCAGCGGCCACAGCTCGGCACGTACGACGTCAGTACGTGATCGCCCACCTGCACCCCGGTTACTCCGGAACCCACCGCCTCCACCACACCAGCGCCTTCGTGCCCGAGTACGACGGGTACCGGGTGCGCCATGAGTCCCTGCATCACGTGCAGGTCGCTGTGACACACGCCACTGGCAACGTAGCGCACCAGGACCTCGCCATCGCGCGGCGGCAGGACTTCGAGCTCGTCGAGCTCGAGCGGTTGTCCGCTCGCGTACATGACCGCGGCTCTCGTGTGCATGAGCGTCTCCTTATTCCGGGCTGTGGCTGACGGCTTCGACGTTGTTGCCATCAGGGTCGCGTACGAACCCGCCGAAGTAGCCGGGGTGGTACTCGGGCCACTCGCGTGGCTGATGCAGCACCTCCGCGCCGGTCGCCACGGCGGCGTCGAAGAACGCCCGGACGGCTGACCGATCGCGCGCCTGGAACGCAATGTGGATCTCGCGATTGGGCTCGCCCGTGGTCAGCGGACCGAGCCAGAACCTCGGGCGAGTGGTGCCATAGCCGATTGTGTCGCCGAACTCCATCTTGCGGCCGCCGCCCAATGGGGCGAGCACCGCGTCGTAGAACGCGGCGCTGGTGGGCACGTCCGCGCATTGAATGGACAGGTGGTCGAGCATCGACCCTGATGCTACCCGGCGCTGCCAGCCTGGTCATCGACGCGCGGGCGCACTTACCGTCGATCACGACGTCTCAGCCGTACTGGGCAAGCTCGGCGTCAAGTCGCGCACGGAGGCCGCACGCGTACTTACGATGCCACGCTGACGAGCCGGCCGTAGAGCAACAGAATGCGATCGATCGTCGCCTTGGCCTCCTCGTCGCTGAGCTTGGCCGCGGCGGCTTGAAACGGATCGTCGTCGTCGTCACCGCCGTTGAGCTTCGTCTCGAGCTCGCCAAATATTGGCTGCAAGTCTGCGGGCAGGTCATGCTGCGTCACTACCAGCAGGTGGTCTGCGTACGCATCGGCCAGCCGTTCTTGAAGGTTGCCCTGGTGTGTGGCGAGCGTCCGCGCGGCCGCGAAAAATTGCGCAGCGACATCCATGACTAGGGTCCCCACACATGCGGCGCGCGCCGCTTCTCTTCGACGACACTCATTGGATCACCGTGATGCTTCGTGGAACCCAGAATCGCGCGAATGAATTCACGCACCTGACATACCGGCTCCGTTTGATGTGCATAGTCATCCGGACAGGGTCCGAATCGTTTCCAGTGGCCATAGTCGAAATCCGGAGTAAACATGTTGCCGACCGGAATAGGCTTCTGGGCGATGAACTGAAAGTAACCCAGCGCCGAGCTATTGAGGTTGTCCGCTCCACCTCGAAACACGCCGCCGACCTCGCCCGCGAGCATGAACGGATTCAAGTCCGGACATTCACCTGGAAATCCCTCGCCAAGGGTGATCGTGCGCATCGCCAGCTTCCAGCGCTCGCGCAGATCCGGATCGACAATCCCTTCGGCGTCCAATCCGGCGTCCATCGACTGCTCGAAGATGACCTTGCGCCGATCGTACGGCAGCTGATTGAAGCGCTCCATAGCCGTGCGCCGTTTGGGCTGTCCGTTCGGATCCCAGTAGTTTTCGCGACTGCAGGCGAGGCCGATGTCGAATGACCACAGGTCCGGATCGACGCCGACCAGCAAGTCCTCGGCGATCCAACCCTGTCGCCCAGTGCTGGCGGAGACGCGCCGCCACGCGTGCTCTGCTCCAGCCAGCGCGGTTCCTTCGGCGATGGGCTTGACGCGCTCGGCGCTGGTGCTCGGCTCGTGACGTAGATTTGCACCCAGGCCTTCGGTATTGGCAACGACAAAGTGGTCACCGTCGTGTCTGAGGAACTCGTTGGCGATCCAACCTTGCTCGCCCGCCGCATCCGTGACCTGCCGCCAGGCATGTTCGTCGCCGTCGACTTCGCCGCCTTCGGGCACGCTGAAGATGGGCGGCGCGGTGGTATTGGGCTCCGGTCGCACGTTCGCCCCCTGGCCGTCCGTGTTGGCAATGCGATACCGCACCAGGCTCAGCCTTCCGCCACCAGGAGCTCGTCGGCGATCCACCCAGCGTGGCCAGTAGCGTCCAGCCCGGGCACCATCAGCGGCAACGGACTATGGTCCCCCTGACGGCGTGCGCGGGATTGCGACGGGTGCCACCCGGGCACCGTCGCGCGGTTGGGCGCGCAGCGTCGACTCATTGTTGATCGCGCTGACCACTGCTTTCAACGATGCGGACAGAATGCTGTGGTCGATGCCGACGCCCCAGCGCACACTGCGCGCACCATCGGTCAGCTCGACATACGCCGCGGCATTGGCCTCATGGCCGGCGCTGAGCGCGTGCTCGGCATAGTCGACCACGTCGACGGCCAGGCCGAGATTGCGCTCGAGCGCGTCGACGAACGCCGCGATCGGACCGTTGCCGGTGCCGGTCACGGTGACCGGTGCGCCCTCGAACAACAGGTGCGCCGTGATGCGCGCTTCTTCACCGCCCTCGGTCGACTCGTGATGCAGCAGCTGCAATCTTGGGTTTTCGGGCATGTACACGGATCGGAACGTCCGCCACAAGTGCTCCGACGAGATCTCTGTGCCCGTATCTTCGGTGATCGTTTGAATCGTTTTCGAAAACTCGATCTGCAGTCGCCGCGGCAGGTCGAGCCCGTGCTCGGCATGCATGATGTACGCGACGCCGCCCTTGCCGGACTGGCTGTTGATGCGGATGATCGCCTCGTACGTGCGACCGACGTGTTTGGGATCGATCGGCAGGTACGGCACTTCCCAGGTGTGGTAGTCCGGCGGCAGGGCAGCCATACCTTTCTTGATCGCGTCCTGGTGGGAGCCGGAGAAGGCCGTGTAGACCAGGTCGCCGACGTACGGATGGCGCGGATGCACAGGCAGTCGGTTGCAGTACTCGGTGGCTCGGCGCAGCTCGTCGATGTCGGAGATATCGAGGCCCGGCGTGACGCCTTGACTGAACAGGTTCATGGCCAGTGTGATGACGTCCACGTTGCCGGTGCGCTCGCCATTGCCGAACAGCGTGCCCTCGACGCGATCGGCGCCGGCCATAACGCCGAACTCCGCCGCGGCGACGGCGCAGCCGCGATCGTTGTGCGGATGCAGGCTGAGCACGACCGCGGCGCGATCTTTGACGTGGCGATGGAACCACTCGATGACGTCGCCGTAGATGTTCGGGGTGTACATCTCGACGGTCGCGGGCAGATTCAGAATGAGCTTTTTGTGCGGCGTCGGCTGGATGACGTCCATGACCGCTTCGCAGATCTCGAGGGCGAAGTCTGGCTCGGTGCCGGTAAAGCTCTCGGGCGAGTACTCGTAGCGAATTTCGCTACCCGGCAGGGTCCGTTCGAGCTCGCGGCACCAGCGTGCGGCGTCCGTGGCGATCTGCACGATGCCCGGCTTGCCCAGGCCGAAAACCACTCGGCGCTGCAGCTCGGAGGTCGAGTTGTAGAAGTGGACGATCGCGCGTGGCACACCACGCAGGCACTCGAAGGTGCGCTCGACAAGCTCGCGGCGGCACTGGGTTAGCACCTGGATGGTCACGTCGTCGGGGATCAGGTCCTGCTCGATGAGCTGGCGGATGAAGTCGAAGTCGGGCTGCGAAGCTGATGGAAAGCCGACTTCGATCTCCTTGAAGCCGACCTGTAGCAGCACGTCCCACAGGCGCAGCTTGCGCTCGGGGTCCATCGGGTCGATGAGTGCCTGATTGCCGTCGCGCAAATCCACGCTGCACCACAACGGCGCCCGGTCGAGCCGCTTGTCCGGCCAGGTGCGATCGGTGAGCGCCAGGGGCACAAAGGGCCGGTATTTCTCGAAGGGCATGGTCTCGGGCGCGGCGGTGCGAGGCGGCATGCCGGCAATAATGCCATGCGCGCCGCTGTGTGCCCGAGACAGCAACCTGTAGGCGCCGATGGCTCGTGCTACAACCACGCGCGTGAGCTGGACCGAGGCCGACTCGCGGCTCTACCAGCAGCTCGCGGCGATCGCCGTGCCTGATCGCGCCGAGCAGGTTGCAGCGCTGTTGACGCTGCTGCCAGTTGCGCCGGACGAGCCGGCGCGCGTGGTCGAGCTGGGCTGCGGCGAAGGCAAGCTCAGCGCCGCGGTCCTGGATGCGTTCCCGCGTGCGTCGGTATTGGCGCTGGACGGCTCCGCGGACATGCGCCGGACAACTGCCCAGCGGCTGGCCGACTTTGGCGACCGGGCGCGCGTCGAGCCGTTCGAGCTCGGCTCAGACGCGTGGTGGTTCCTCGTCGACGGCGCCGACGCCGTGATCAGCTCACTCGCCGTGCACCACCTCGATGGCCCGGGCAAGCAACGCCTGTTTCGCGCGCTGGCCGAGCGGCTGTCGGAGCGTGGCGCGCTGCTGATGGCCGACCTGGTCGAGCCGCGGCGGGCCGAAGCGCGCGAGCTGTTCAGCGGCGGCTGGGACGACGCCGCCCGACGCCAATCGGGCGGATCGGACCAGGCTTATACCCAGTTCCTCGAGACACACTGGAACCTGTATCGCTTCCCCGATCCGGTCGACATGCCGTCGCCGCTGTTCGACCAGCTGCTGTGGCTGCGCGAGGCGGGCTTCGTCGTGGTGGATTGCTTCTGGCTGCGCGCGGCGCACGCGATCTACGGCGGCTATCGTGCCGCTGCGCGCTCGGCAGGTGCGCCTCTGGAGTTCGACGCCGCACTCGCAGCGGCCCGTCGCGCGCTCGCCTGACCGCGTTCGACGGCGTAGCTGCGATCGATCAAGCGTCGGCTCGAACAGCCGCCCGCACGTAGTCGGTGATGCGCGCGCGCGCCTGGCGTGCCTGCGGGTACTCGAAGTTGACGAAGCCGTGCACTGCGCCCGGGTAGACCTCGAGCTCGGCCTGATTGCCCGCGGTGATCCAGCGCGCGTACAGGAACAGCGTGTCGTCGAGCAGCGGATCGAGCGTGCCGACCGTAAAGAGGGCCGGCGGCATGTTGTGCACGTCGGCGTAGACTGGTGACACGTCCGGTTCACGGCGACGCTCCGCGGGCACGAAGTGGTCGCCGAACCAGTGCATGCTCTGGCGATTAATGACCAGCGAGTCGGCGGCCAGCTCTGAGCTGGGCGTGCCCGCCAGGTCGTAGACGCCGAACACCAGGTTGGCCGCCTTGAAACCGGTATAGCCATGTTTGTCGCGCATGCGCAGCAGCGTGGTCACCGACAGATGGCCGCCGGCCGACTCGCCGCCGATGACCAGTCGGTCGGACCCGAACTCCGCTGCCGCGTGCTCGGCGAGCCATACCGCGGCCGCCTCGCAGTCGTCCGGGCCAGCCGGATACGGGTGCTCTGGAGCAAGCCGATAGTCGACGCTGACCACGGCCAGGTTGGCATTGTTCGCCAGCGCCTCGAGCGGACCGTCGTTGTGGTGCGCCGCGCCGAGCACCCAGCCACCGCCATGGAGGAACAGATAGACGCCCGCGACGGTCGGCGGCACGAAGGTGCGCAGTTTGATCGCGCCGTCCGGGCCGTCAATCGAGCGTTCCTCGGCCATCTGGCTCAGCACCAGCGGACCCATCGGTCCCTTGCCGGCCTCGCGCAGCGCGCGCGTCTCGGCCGGCGGGCGAGTCCACACCGGCGGGATCGTCGCCAGCACTTCCGCGAGCTGGCTATTGAAGGCGCTGGTCTCGGCATCGATAGCGTCGGGCTGGAACAGACCCGGATCCAGCGCCGCGCGCGCGGCTGCGACTGTCATAGCGGGTTCAGGTTACGTCAGCAGTTTGCGCGCGGCATCGATCACCAGGCCGCGTACGTCCTCGTCGGCGCGCTGGTCGCCGGCGAGCGCGTCAAAGGCCTCGAAGCTGGTCAGCATGTGCAGCAGGTCGACTATGTCGGGGCTCATGATGCCGCGCCGCGCGAGCAGCGTGCGCAGCCCGCCGCGCCGCCATTCGTCGCGCGCGTGAATGAGCTGGCCCAGCTCCGGGTCGAGCGCCGCCATCGCCCGCAGCCGGCGCAACACGACGCGGTCGCTCGCCCAGAACGCGCAGAACGAGGCGACGAACGCCTCCAGCGCCAGATCGGCATCGGCCTGCTGAAACACCGCCGGCAGGCGCACGAGTCCGCCGCGCTGGGCCAGCCAGTCGAACAGCGCCTCGAGCAAGCCAGCCTTTGAGCCGAACTGGTTGTAGACGGTCATACGCGCCACATCCGCCTGGTGCGCCACCAGATCGATCGTGAACCGATCCTGGGTCGTCAGCACCGCCCGGGCCGCGTCGAGGATCCGCTCCCGCGTCAGATCAACCGCCGCCTCGCGTTGGCCAAGCCGATATCGCCGCGGGCTCATAGCGCCACCAGGGTCGTCCTTCGGCCTAATCGCGTGAACGCCCTGTGCACCGGCCAGCCTTCGGCGGTCGGCGGGCCCCTATCGAGGATTGCTCCTCGTCGCAACACCGAAGCCCGCCAGCACGGCGATATTGCAACCCCGTCGGGAGTCACTGGAAGCCGGAGGCGGCGCGCATTGTTGCCAACATAATTGTATAGACAGTACACCTAATTGTATGAGACCGTTCCGCTTCGGCGTCGTCGCTGCCCAGGCTGCCTCGGGCGCTGACTGGCTCGCCAAAGCCCAGCGCATTGAAACCATGGGCTATTCCACACTGGTCATGCCCGACGGCATGCGCTACACGCTCGGGCCATTCCCGGCCCTGGCCGCGGCAGCCGCCGCAACAACCAGGCTGCGCGTCGGCAGCTACGTCCTGGCCAACGACTTCCGCCACCCGACGATGCTCGCCAAAGAGGCCGCCACACTCGACTTCGTCTCGGGCGGCAGGTTCGAGCTAGGCATGGGCGCCGGCCGCCCATCCGCCGTGGGCGACAACCACGCCCTCGGCCTCGACTTCGCAAGTGGCGGCGTGCGCCTGGCGCGCCTGGCCGAATCCATAGGCATCGTCAGACGCCTCCTGGCTGGCGAAACGGTCACCCACACGGGCACCCACTACTCACTCACCGCTGCCCAGGTCACGCACGGACCAACTCACCAGCCGCCGATCCTGATCGCCGGCAGCGGCCCAAAGCTGCTGGAGCTCGCCGCCCGCGAGGCCGACATCGTCGCCCTCGGCACCGCACCCGACGAACCCGAAGCGCAGGTCGCCCAGAAGATCGATCACCTTCGCCAGGGAGCGGGCGACCGCTTCGCCGACCTCGAGCTGAACGTGAACCTGATGGCCGTCGGCGAGCGCGTGCCGCGCTACGTCCAGGCGCAGCTCGGCCTCGATGCCGCCGCGCTTGCACGCGCCAATGCCGTTGCGGCGGTCACCGGCTCAACGCAAGACATGTGCGACCTGCTGGTCGCCCGGCGCGAGCGCCTGGGCATCTCGTACTTCCTCGTCGCGGACGAGCTCATGGATGCCTTCGCGCCGGTCATGGAACGCCTCAGCGGCTCCTAGAATTCTCGGGACTCGGCTGCAGCTAGCTTCCCCTTCGTCCGTACCATGCAGACGCGCGTCAGCGACTTCGATGCGCAGCGACACCTTTCCGCGCCAATGTCAGTGCCTTCGAGTCGAGGCACAACGGCACGACACCATCATGATCCGCGTGTGGGCCAAGACCGACCCGTACGGCACTGAGCTAGCCCGAGTCCACATCGAGGGCACCACCCTTTCGGCTCGCGGCTTGGCCATCGGCATCCAGCCCGTGCCGTATCGGCTCGGCTACGTCCTGACGACCGTCGATCAGTTCATCACCCACTCGTTGACGGTTCGCGCACAAGGCGACGGTTGGCGCCGCGCTCTCACCCTCGAGCGTTCCGACAGCGGCGCCTGGTCATGCACCCCAGAAACTCACGGCAGCGCACCACTGCCGCCGCCGGGCGGTGACCTGCGTGCGCTCAATGGCGCACTGGACTGCGATCTCGCCTTTTCGCCGCTCACGAACACGCTGCCGGTGCTGCGTCACGCGCTCCACCGTGGCGGTGGCCCACTCGACTTTCTGATGGCCTGGGTGTCGGTGCCTGATCTGGCCGTCACGCCATCGCCGCAGCGCTACACCTTCGTGCGCCACGACCCCAACGCGCGCATTGTCCGCTTCGAGAGCCTCGACGATGCGTTCATCGCCCACGTCGCATTCGACGACGACGGGCTCGTCGTCGATTACCCCGGCCTGGCGAGGCTCGTTAGCTTAGCTAAGCTAGCCCGCGCGTTTGCGCTCTCTGGCCCGATCGTTCGCCGACAGCAGCCGCTTGCGGAGTCGGAAGCTGAGCGGCGTCACCTCGACCAGCTCGTCGGGCTCGATGAAGTCGAGCGCCTGTTCCAGACTCAGTCGCAGCGGCGGCGACAGCTTGACCGCGATCTCCGATGTGGATGAACGGATGTTGGTCTGTTTCTTTTCCTTGGTGATGTTGATCGCCATGTCCTCGGGCCGCGAGTTCAGGCCGACCAGCATGCCCTCGTAGACGGGCGCCTGCGGCTCGACGAACGTCTGCGCCCGCTCCTGAGCGTTGGCGATCGCATAGCCCGTCGCCACCCCGGACTCGCTGGCGACCAGGACGCCATTGCGCGTGCCGCTGATCGGTCCCTGCCACGGCTCGTAGCCCAGCAAACGGCTGGCCATCACGCTGTGCCCGCGCGTGGCGGTCAGCAGTTGACTGCGCAGGCCGATCAGCCCGCGCGTCGGCACGCGGAACTCCATGCGCACGCCACCATGACCATCGTGGCTCATGTGCTCGAGCCGACCGAGTCGCTTGCCCAGCAGCTCGGCCACCGCGCCGACGTGCTCCTCGATCGTGTCCACCACCAGGTGCTCGACTGGCTCGTGCAAACGACCGTCGATCTCCTTGGTAATGACCTCGGGCCGTGAGACCGAGAACTCGTAGCCCTCACGCCGCAGCGTTTCGATCAGGATGGCCAGGTGCAGCTCGCCGCGGCCCGAGACCAGGAACTCGTCGGCGGAGTCCGTATCCTCGACCCGCAAACTCACGTTGGTTTCCAACTCACGGAACAGGCGCGCACGAAGCTGCCGTGAAGTGCTGCTGAGCTTGGCCTCGCGCCCCGCGAAGGGAGAGGTGTTGACCCCGAAGGTCATCCGCACCGTGGGCTCTTCGATGGCTTGCGCCGGCAGTGCCTCGGGTCGCGCCGGATCGGCGATCGTATCGCCAATGCCGACGTCCTGCAGACCGGTCAAGGCAACAACGTCGCCCACTGTCGCGCAGTCGACCGCGACCCGCTGCAGACCTTCATACGTAAAGACCGCCACGACCTTGTGCGGACCCGTCTGCTCGCTATAGCGGTTCAGCGTGACCACGCTATCGCCCGGGCGCACCGCACCACGCCGTATGCGTCCGATCGCGAAGCGGCCCTGGTGTGTGTCGTAGTCGAGCGTGGTGACCTGGAATTGCAGCGGCTCGCCCTGTTCGCCGTGCGGCGGCGGGACGTGCTCGACGATGGTGTGGAACAGCGGCTCGAGGTCGTCGGCGAGCTGGTCCGGCGCCCGTCCCACGCGGCCTTCTCGAGCAATCGCGTACAGCACTGGAAAGTCGAGCTGCTCGGCGTCAGTTGCCAGATCCAGGAACAAATCTGACGTCGCCGACAGCACCCACTCGACCCGCGCGTCGCGTCGATCCACTTTGTTGATGACGACGATGGGCCGCAGCCCGAGCTCGAACGCCTTCTGCAACACAAAGCGCGTCTGCGGCATCGGCCCCTCCGCCGCATCGACGATCAGCAAGGCCCCATCGGCCATGCCCAAGACGCGCTCCACCTCGCCCCCAAAATCCGCGTGCCCGGGCGTGTCGATAATGTTCAGTCGCACATCCTGGTCCGTCTGCGCATCCCGATACGGCACGGCCGTCAGCTTGGCCAGGTCCGTGGCGGCACTCTCGCCCTCGTTGCCATCTCTGCCGGACGGCGACTGACCCGCGGCCCAGCGCGCCACCATCTCCCGCGGCAGCGGCAGCCCAATGATTTTGGACAGGATGGTCACGCCCTTTTCCCGCTCGAGCGGGTTGCCCGTCATGCTGTCCAGCGTGAACCCCGCCTCGCCAAACTTGGCATGTACCAGCCCCACCTGCGCCAACATCGAGTTGACCAGGCTAGTCTTGCCATGGTCGACGTGGGCGATGACAGCTACATTGCGGCGGTCTGGGCGGGCAGAGGGCACGCAGGTGTTATAGCTGACCGCTGTGCTTGCCACGTCAGTTCAAGAGCGGCACCTGTTCGATTCGGCCGGAACCAAGTCTGTCCTGGCCCCCGCGGCCTCATTTCAGTGGGGTATGGCAGTTCGCACTGGACGCGGTACGAGCCGCGCAGGCGGCTGGCCTGGCTCACGGAGGGCGGAGGCGGGTGTAGTGCTTCTTGTCTCGATCGGGATGACCTTGCAAATGCCCGACGGGTCGCAGTCCGCCGGGTCCAGCTCGGCACCATGCGCCGCCACAGCCGCCAGCTCCTGTTCCAGGCCCTGGAGTTCTGAGATGCGAGCCACGACCTCGGCGCGATGTCGCTCGATCAGATCGACAACGTGCTCGCAGGGCGCATTGCCGCCATCTCGGATCGCGAGCACCTCACGAATTTCGGCGAGCGACAATCCCACTGCCTGCGCTGCGCGAATGAACGCCAGGCGGGGCAGCACCCCGACGTCGTACGCGCGATAGCCGGATGCCGTTCGGTGCGGCGCCGGGAGTAGCCCGGCCTTTTCGTAGTACCGCAGCGCGGTCGGCGCGAGACCGCTTTGCTCGGCCAGATCCCCGATGCGCATGTGCCCGCCCGAATCGCTCTTGACCTTAGAGCGCACTCTACTGTTTAGCATCTACGCGGGTATGAACGCGAGCGCTAGAAAGAGCCACTGGTCGACGACAGCGATCGCGTCGTGGCGGCCCACGGCTTCTCGCTCGTACCAGCTCGCCAGCACCGCCTCGCGATGCGTGGACGTCAGTTCTGGACATGGTGTGCCATCGACGCGGTCGGGATCCCAGCCGGTCTCGGAGAAGACGCTGGGCGAGCCGAGTGGCGGGACCTGCGGGCCGGTGGTGACTCGACGTGTGCGTGCGGTGACTGCCTGGGCGGCGAGGCTGGGGCATGATCATTGAGCTCCTCCAGGTTCAGGGCTGCCGCAACGTCGACGCAGCTCGCGAGCTGCTCGAAGGCTGTCTGCGGGAGCTAGTGCTGGAATTACCCGTCGTCGAGCGGGTGGGTAACTTTGCCTCGCCGACCATCCTGATCGACGGTCTGGACGTCATGGGCAGGCACGACGTACTGGGCGCGGCCTGTCGCCTCGATCTGCCGACGCGCGATCGCGTGCTCGCAGCACTGCGTGAAGCAACATGACCAGCGGGCGGATCTCGGAAGCGCTCGAATTCGATACTGCCTGGACAAAGGTTCTGCGCCAGTATGAACCCGCGGTTCGCGTCACCTCTGCCCTGCTGAAGCTGACCGGCCTGGGCGAGCATGCGGTCCATATCGCACTCCTGGCAGAGGCAATCAATCAGCCTGTGCCGGACAGGTTACACCTGCTCACGCAGTGGACGACCGCACGTGTCGACGATCGTGAAGTGCGTTTGACCCTGATCACCGCGGGCCCAGCCGCTCGCTACCGGCTCTCGGTCGACACGCGGACGCTTGACGCGGACGGATGCGCCTCCGTAAGTCACCACGATGGGCAGCCGCTATCGCGGGCGCGTCGGCTGGCGTGGCGGTGATGGCGTTCGCGGTGATGCCCTGGCAAGCGGGATTGATCGCCCTACCGGCCCTGGCGGTGTTCGCGGTGGTGGTGTCGGCGATAACGAGTCCGTATGGCCGGCGTCGACCTCAGCGCGTCTTTTTGATTGCCGGAGCAACCGCGATTGTCTTGGCCGGCTTGCTACTGACCCTGCTGTTGCTGGTCGGCTCGTGAGCGCGCACCGAGTGTCTCCAGCCACAGCACCACGTCATCGGCCGCACTGCGACGAGCGGCGTCCAGTGGAGTGAGCCCATCCCATGGCGAAATCCAGTTCAACTCCGCGCCGCGGTCGAGTAGATACTCGGCGGCGGCACGTTGACCGCCATGGCACGCGCACCAGAACGCGATGGTCACATCCTTCTGCGGGCTTGGGTCAGCTTGACCCCACGGATGTCGTGCTCGCGTGCTGCCGTCGTTGAAGTAGTGCTCCACGCGATTCATCAAACCGAGCGCCGCCGCGTGCCAGATCGCCGTCTGCGCTCCACGTTCGACCAGCCGACGAGCCGCGTTCCATTGGCCGAAACCAACTGCGTCGTCCAGTGGCGTGCCACCGGCGATCACCGCTCCCGGCGCTTCGATGTCAGCGCCAGCATCGAGCAGCGCGTCGAGCGCTTCAACATCGTCGCTGCTGGCTGCTCCATGCAACGGCCTCTCCTGGTGCGGCCCGCTGCAGTGCGCATTCACATCAGCGCCGCCCCTGACGAGCGTCGCGATCGTCTGCCCGACGTTCGGAAAGTGACCGGGCCAATCGCATGCCGCGCCGATAAGCGGATACGAAAAGGCTTGTCGATCGCCGCGAGCACGGCGAGTAATCGTCGCGCTGGCAAGGTCGGGATTGTCATTCAGCAACTGCTGGAGCCTCTCGAGATCGCCGGCGCGAATTGCTCCAATAGCCCCGACGGCAAGCGGTTCGTCTTGAAACAGGTGTCGCATCTTACGCGCTGGCGGTTACCAGTTCGCGGGCGTCCAACTCAGGCCGGCCGCTGAGAAACCGCCGCTGGTAGAGCTCCGCATCGCGTCCACCGCGCTGCACGAGGTCCGCATGAGTGCCGCGTTCAACCAGGCGGCCGCCGTCGAACACCAGGAGCACATCGGCCGATGACACAGTCGACAGTCGGTCCGCGATGACAAAAGAGGTGCGGCCGGCGAACAGCGGGCGCAGCGCTGCCTGAAAGAGCTGCTGCAAAGCGCTGTCGAGGTGGGACGTTGCCTCGTCCAGGATCACGTGTCGTAGTCCTCCGGCAGACATGACAGGATGTCGTGCATGTGCGCCGCGCGCGTGGCATCCGCATCGGGTCGGGCAAGCAGGTTCTCGCGCACACCTGGCATGGACCAGGAAGCTGTCCTGGAACACGACCTGCCGAGGGATTATAGAAGCGCGCAGGCAGATAGGTGAGCGTGGTCTTGCCCGCGCCGCTGGGTCCAACGAGCGCCACGAGTTGGCCATGGATCGACCGCGAACGACAGCTCCACGAGCGCCGCTCGGAACGTGTCCGGGTAGACGCCCGCCCCGCGCTCGACCGTCGCTGCGAAGAGACGCTCGAAGGCCGCAATAGTGCCAGGGTCGGTGTGCGGAGCTGGGCGGGGTGAGAACCAGCGGGCAAGCTCCATCCGTGCGCTCCCTTCGCTCGGTGTCGAGTCTGGATTCTGGGCACGTCTGAGCCACACCCGGTGAGATTCGACATAGGTGCGTCGGATTCCACCTTCGCCTTACCGGTTTAGCCGGCTGGACGCAGCCCAGCCGCTTCGACGGTGGTGCCTGTTGACGCACTATAGAAGCATCTTGACAAGGGGGTCTCCACACCTTCCATCGCGCCATCGCGGGCGGCGTCACTGTTTGGAAACCGTCGCCGGTCCGTAGGCGCGTGCCTGCAGATCGAACAATTCCGCGTTCGCGCCGTTGTCAATCCACACATCGCCATCGAGGCTGCCGAGACCGGCCATGCCCAGCACCGATTGGATGAACACTGCGAGCTCGCCCATGCTCAAGCTGCCACC
>DASXRR010000188.1:0-8869 GCA_036506475.1 Chloroflexota bacterium | reverse complement strand
GGTTGCGCAGCACGCGTCTGAGTCGGAATTGCGTCACGCCCTAGGCTGGGCGGGGGCGTCTGTGTGTGCCCGAATTGGTGTCAGCCCATCTCAAAGGGGTTCCGTACACTGCTCGCCCCGAACATGTGGCTTGACACCAATTCTGACACCAACTGGCTGCGAAACCATGCAACCGCAGGCGAACAAAGGTGCTGGCGTGCGGGGTCAACTCTGCTTGCGCTCGATGAGCCGACGGACAATCTGGATGTCGCGTCGGCAGAAGCGCTCGAGGGGCGCTCGCCCGGTACGCCGGGACCGTACTCGCCGTGTCCCACGATCGCTGGTTCCTGCGCAGTTTCGCCTGCTTCATCGAGTTTCGACGAGATGGGACTGTGGTCGAACTGCAGGACGTGCATCCTTTGAGTCCTCGGCGCGAAACGACGGGCATGCGATGAATGCGCCGAATGCAACACGTGCGCCCAGCGCATGGGCCAGAGGACAGTACAGTGGCCCACACGCAGGCACCGCTCACCGCCCATGAGCCACCCGCGCCGCTGCAAGGATACCTTCCAACTCGCGTCTGCACCTGGTAGGACCGGTGATGGGGTGGCTTTCGGACACCAGATGTAGACTCGCACGCGGTGGCGCACTCAGAGCGCAACAAACTTAGAACGGGCCCGCTCGGCGCAGCCGGTCTCGGTCTGCACAAAGGTCAGTCGATCCTCACCGTTGAACGGGTGCGGACGGCCGATGGTCGATGGTGAGCCACTGTGCCACGTGAGCGACGAGCTTGCGGGCCGACTCCCGATGTCGGCGGCCTATCAAGGCTGCTCAGCCCGAGTCGCTGCTCGAATTTCTGCGCGCGGGAAGACGGCATCAACATCGACCACAGTCTGTGGGTGAGCTGGTGGCGGCCAATGCCAATCCCGCTCTGGCCCGCGGGCTGGCCGTTCCGCGTGGGCGGGCGCTGATCCGCATGGACCAGGTGCATTCGATGCCCAGCGACAACCCGTGTTCTTCTCACGCAGTGCCGGTGGTCGAAAGTGGTCGAGCGGAGACACACTGGCGAGTGGTGCTGCTGTGAGGCAGTTGAAAGGAGACTTCAGCAACAGATGACCTGGACGTCCGCCGCTACTCGGCCCGAGCAAAGTGGGCTGCAGTACCACATCCGCTGCAAAAAGGGCGACGTGGCCAGATACGTGCTGCTGCCCGGCGATCCGGCGCGCGTCGGCATGATCGTTCGGCGCTGGGCGGAGGGGCGGGAAATCGCCAACGAACGGGAGCACGTCACCGCAACCGGTGTGCTGCGCGACGGCGGACCGATCTCGGCCTGCTCGACCGGCGCCGGTGGCGGCTCGACATCGAGCGCGCTCGAAGAACTGATCGCCATCGGCGCCGACACATTCATCCGCGTCGGCACCTGCGGCGCGATCCAGCGCCATATCGAGTGTGGTGAAGTCATCATCCACACGGGCGCCGTGCGCCTCGACGGCACGAGTCCGCAATACGTGCGACCCGAATACCCGGCCACGGCTCACTACCAGGCCGTCCTGGCCCTGATCCAGGCCGCCGAGCGGCTGGGTGTGCGCTATCACCTGGGCGTGAGCGCCTCGACGGCCTCCTTTTACACTGGTCAGGGCCGGCCCGGGTTCAACGGCTACACCCAGAGCTTCTCGGAGACGTTGCTCGACGACCTGCGGAAAGCCGGCGTCCTGAACTTCGAGATGGAGGCGGCGACTATCTTCACGATGCTCGGACTGTACGGTCTGCGCGGCGGCAGCGTGTGCGCGGTGGTTGCTAACCGGATAACCGACACGATGATCAAAGAAGGAGTGCAGACGGCGATCGACGTGGCCAATGAAGCTGTCCGCATTCTGCAGGCGTGGGACGCGCAGACGGCCAGCGCGGGCCGCTCTGTCTGGTTTCCAGAGCTGGGGAAAGGATAATTCGTATGCAGAAGGGGATCTCTCGGCGAGCGCTGTTGCGCAGTGGCAGCCTCGTGGGTCTGGTAGCGCTGGCCAGCGGTCTGGCGGCCGCCTGTAGTGGCGGTGCCACGTCGACCACGTCGACCGCGCCGACCTCGGCCGCCAAACCGACGGCCGCAGCGGCAGCGCCGGCGCCGCCCACGCAGGCCGCGCCCGCAAAAACAGAGCAGGTCAGCTTGCGTCTGGGTTGGCTGGCCAACTCGCAGTACGCGGGCGATTTCGTCGCACTCGATAAGGGCTACTTCAAAGACCGTGGAATTGACCTGCGGATCGATCCGGGTGGACCCAACATCGATCCGGTCTCGCTGACAGCCAGTGGCTCGAACACCATTGGCAATGTCTCATCCATTGCCGCCATGTTCCTGGCCCGTTCGCAGGGACTGCCCGTCAAGGCATTCGCCACCGCTCTGCAGCGCCACCCGTTCGCATTCATCTCCACCAAAGACAAGAACATCACCTCGCCTAAGGACTTCGTCGGCAAGAAGATCGGCATTCAGGCGACCGCCCGACCACTGATTGACGCGGTCATTGCCAAGTACAACCTGCCGCGCGACGACGTGCAGATCCTGGTCATCGGCTCGGATACAACGCCGCTCAAGACGGGCCAGGTGGACGTGATCACCGCCTGGGTCATCGACGCGCCACAGATGGCGGCCATCGGTGTAGATGCCGCCCCGTTGCTATTGTGGGACATGGGCATCCACCTGTACGCATTCACCTACTTCACCACCGACGAGGTCCTGAAGAACAAGCCGGAGGTGATGACGAGCTTCCTGTCGGCCAGCGCCAAAGGCTGGGCATATGCCGCCGACCACCAGGAAGAGGCTACGGATATCACGCTCAAATACGGTAAAGACCTCAAGCGAGACCTCGAGCTGCAGACGTGGAAGCTCGAGGCACCCTTCATGTGGTCGGACACCACCAAGGAGAAGGGCTGGGGCTGGATGGACACTCAGGTGTGGGATGAAGCGATCAAAACCTATAGCGACCTGGGTCTGCTCAAGAACCCAATCACCTCGGCCGACGCGATGACCCAGGACGTCTTAAACCGTGTTGGCGACCGACCCAAGCAGTAGCCCGCGCGCAATGGGTGCCGCCGGCGCTATCGAGCTAGTCGGAGTGTCGATGCATTTCGCCACTCCGTCAGGGTCGATCCAGGCGCTGGACAACGTGAGCCTGTCGGTCCAACCACGTGAGTTCGTCGCGCTACTCGGTCCTTCCGGGTGCGGCAAGTCGACGTTGCTGCGCTTGGTGTCCGATGTGCTCACACCAACCGCTGGTAGCATTCGCGTGGCGAACACGACGCCTGAGGCCGCGCGCAAGAGCAGAGCCTTCGGTTTCGTGTTCCAGGATCCCACCTTGCTTGCGTGGCGCTCGGCGATAGCCAACGTGCTGCTGCCGCTCGAGATCAGCGGTGGATCGCACGATGACAAGGCGCGGGCGCGGGGCCTGCTTGAACTGGTCGGATTGAAAGACTTCGAAGCGTCGTATCCGTGGCAGCTTTCAGGCGGTATGCGCCAGCGGGTGTCGATTGCACGCGCCCTGATCACCGAGCCGCAGGTGTTGCTCATGGACGAGCCGTTCGGCGCGCTCGACGAGATTACCCGCGAGCGCATGAACGCCGAATTGCTGCGCATCTGGCAGGCCACGCGCACGACCATCCTGTTCGTCACCCACAGTTCTCCCGAAGCGGTGTTCCTGTCCGACCGCGTGGTTGTTCTGACCGCTCGGCCGGGGCGCATCAAGCTCGACCTGCCGATCGAACTGGCCCGACCACGAGATCCGGCGCTGAAGGAAACCGTTGAATTCGCGCGCTACACGGCTGCGCTACGCCGGGCGCTCTCGAGCGAGGAAGCGGACCTCCTGTGAGTACCGCCGCGGTTGCTTTGCCAGGATCTGCCGGACGCCGCCGCGGGGCCCGTGCACGCCGCGTGCTCGTGCCCGTGCTTGGCATGCTGGCTGTGCTCGGCTACTGGGAGCTCCACATCCGGCTCTTCCGCGTGCCTGAGTTCCTGATTCCGGCGCCATCGCGAGTCGTACAGGCGATGTTCGAGGAATGGCCAGCGCTTCAGCGCAATACCGGCGCGACTCTGATCGAGTCGTTGGGCGGTTTCGTGCTGGGCAACGGGATCGCCATTCTGCTGGCAGTCCTGTTCGTGCACAACAAACCGACAGAACGGGCGCTTTACCCAATCGCGGTGGCGATCAGGACGGTGCCGATCATCGCCATTGCGCCGATCCTGGTGCTCCTGTTCGGAAACGGTTACACGCCCAAGATCATCATCGCCGCACTGATCTCCTTCTTCCCGACGCTGGTCAATATGGTGCGTGGACTGGAGGCGGTCGAGCCGAGCGCGCTTGAATTGATGCGTGTGCTGTCGGCGTCGCCGGCTCAAGTGTTCTGGAAGCTGCGCGTGCCGTCGTCGCTGCCGTTCCTGTTCTCGGCGCTCAAGATCGCAGCAACGTCGTGTGTGATTGGCGCCATTGTTTCCGAATGGATCGGCGCGGACACCGGGCTGGGCTACCTGATTACGATTGCCACATTCGAGTTCCGCACCGGACTTCTCTATTCGGCGATGGTGGTCGGCTCGCTCATGGCCCTGGCGCAGTTCGGCGCCGTCGTGCTGGCGGAGCGGCTGATCGTGCGCTGGAAGCCGCCGACGACGACCACGACGTGAGCGACCTTTCGATCGTTGCCGCCGACCGCCTGCTCACACTTGATCCATTCGGGACGGTCTATGCCCCGGGCGCACTGGCCGTGCGCGAGGGACGGATCGTCGCGGTTGGGCCACCCTCCGGCATGCCGCCCGGAGCGATCCAGACGTTCGACCGTCACGTGCTGCTGCCCGGCCTGGTAAACACACACACGCACACACCGATGTGGCTCTTCCGCGGGTTGACCGAAGATGTGCCCCGCGGCGAGTGGCTCGGCGGTCGCATGCGGTCACTCGAGCGGCAGGCCACACCCGAGGATCTCAAGGTGGCCGCCCTGGCTGGCTGCCTCGAACTGCTGATGAACGGCGTCACGACGATCGCCGATCGGTACGCACATATGGATACGGTGGTCGACGGAGTTGCCGCCAGCGGACTACGCGCAATCGTAGCCCACTCGCTCTACGACGACGGCGCGCAGGAAGGGCTCGCCACCACCGAGCGCCTGATCGAGCAAGTCTCCGGGACGTCGCGCGTGACCGTGGGCATTGGACCGCATGCCACCGACACCTGCGGACCTGAGGTGCTCCGCCGCGTGCGGGCCCTCGCCGACCGCACGGGCGCGCGTGTCTTCATCCACCTCGCGCAATCTCGAGCGGAGGTCTACGCGCGCGGGGATTGCGCTGCTTACCTGGACGATCTCGGCCTGCTCGGCCCAGACGTGGTCGTGGCCCACTGCACCTACCTGACGCCTGACCAGGCCGAGCGAGTCGGACGTCGCGGCACGGCCGTAGCGCACTGTCCGAGCAGCAATGCCAAGCTCGAGGGTCGTATTGCGCCGATCGGGCCGCTACGCGCCAGCGGCGCGGTGGTTGGACTCGGCACCGACGCCGCATCCTGCAACAACGGCATGGACCTGTTCGAAGAGATGAAGATGGCCAGCCTGCTGAACAAGGTCGCCGCGGACGATCCAGCGGTGCTCACCACGACCGAGGTCCTGCGCATGGGCACGATCGACGGTGCGCGTGCTCTGGGTCTGGACCGGCAGATTGGCTCGCTCGAAGTCGGCAAACGCGCAGACATGATCGCGGTTCGAACGTCTAGTGCACGCGTCCAGCCGTGGCACGACGACGCGGCCAACCTGGTCTACGCTGCGCGCGGCTCGGACGTCTCCGCCGTCTGGATCGACGGTGAGCAACTGGTGCGCGAGGGAAAGCCAACGCGCCTCGATGCAGGCGCAGCGCTGACAATGGCGGTCGAAGCCGCGGCCAGGTTGACGCGTGCCGTCGCCTGACCAATCCGTCGCTTACAGCGGACCCAGCGCGGCGATCGCCACAATCAGCGGCAGCCCACTCTGGGGGCTCGGTGATCGCTTCCCAAGCTTCGCCCACGAGCGCGGCATTACCCTGCTCGGAACGCAGCGCCCACTAACGCCCTACGGTCCTGGCCCGCGCCTCGAACATTATCAATCGCCGGCTGGCCGACCCTTCCTGCGTATTCCGAGCTATGGCATGGTCGCCGGCGAAGACTGGATTGTTCGTGAGGCGGAGCACAAGGTGTTCTGGCTCTTGTGGCAGGCGGGTGTGCGCGTGCTGATCGTCGGCGGCACCAGCGGCACGTGTGATTGGCGCGACGGAGAGGACGCCGTCCAGCCCGGCGATATGGTGCTGCCGTGGTCGTTCATTAGCCTGGATGCGCCGCCGGCTGGTCTGCCCGGCACGGTGCTCGAAAGCATCCTCGCCGAGCGCGTGCCGCTCATGGATCAGCCGTTCTGCCCGTCGCTGGCGCGCGTGTGGGCGGATGAAGTCGCGCACCTACCGTCATCGCCGTTCCGGCGCGTACACGGTCACGAGGCGCGCGTCATTCTGAATCGCTGGCACTATGGCGCCTTCGAGTCCGCCGGCCAGGCCATGCTGCTGCGTCATTTTGGCGAGTCCGTCGGCAGCCCGATCATCACCGGCGACTGTGTCAGTCCCCCACTGGCGCGCGTGTGCGGCATGCACATGTTGTACTACCACGTTCCATCCAACTGGGCAGAGGGCCTGCGGCCGCAGCACCTGACGACGACGTTGGACAACCTGTACGTCGAGAGACTACCGACGATCATCGGCGAACTCGAGCTGCGTCTGCTCACCAGCCTGGACGAGCCGGTCGACTGCCAGTGTCGTGCGCTGCTGCGTTCGAGACCGGCCCAGTACCGTCAAGCATTGAGTCCCCAGGCATGAGCTTCGACGTGATTCGCGAAGCGGCGCGTGAGACTCCAGTCAGCGCGCGTACGGATGTCCTGGTGGTCGGCGGTGGGCCAGCGGGCATGTGCGCCGCGATTGCCGCTGCGCGTAACGGAGCGCGGGTCATCCTCGCCGAGCGCTACGGTCATTTGGGCGGTCTGGCCTCAGGCGGCGAGGTCATTGTGCTCGACGATATGGCCGACCTCCACGAGAAGACCGTGGGCGGTCTGTGCGATGAGATCGTCGAGCGCCTCGACCGGCTGGGCGGGGCCGTCTACCCGCCGCTCGAAGATCAATTCGTGTCGTCGGAGGCGGCGTGGGCACGCTGGGGCCGCTGGGGACTTCAGGACAACTATGCGCGCACGCGGCCCAAGACCATTACCTGCGCCGTCTCATTCGACCCGGAGGCGCTCAAGTTCGTCGCATTGGAAATGCTTGAATCGGCCGGAGTCGGGCTGCGCTTGCATACCATGTTTGTCGACGCGCTGGTCGAGGATGGCATTATCCGCGGCGCCATCTTCGAAACGAAGTCCGGTCGCGAGGCAATCCTGGCCAGCGTGGTCATCGACGCGTCAGGTGACGGCGACGTGTTTGCCCGCGCTGGAGCACCGTTCGAGCTAGGCACCTACATCATGACTGTCGTTCACCGCTTCGCTAATGTCGACGTCGAGGGGGCGATTGAATGGGAGCGTGCCCAGCCCGAAGAGGCGGAGCGACTCAATCGCGAGATCAAGGCCATCTACGGCGGCGCATGGGACTACTGGTGGTTGCGCACTACGATCGACGGTGTGGTGTGGTGCAACTGCCCACACATCCCAAACCTTAACGCGTTGCGCGTAGAGGATCAGACCTATGTCGAGCATGAGGCGCGACGGCGTATTTTCCGTGCGCTGGATTTTGCCCGCGCCAACCTCCCCGGGTTTGAGCATGCTCAACTCGTCGACACCGCGCCGCAACTTGGTGTGCGCCAGACACGCCTGCTCCAGGGTGAGTACGTGCTGACCAAGCAGGACGTGCTGAGGGGCCGCTGGTTCGAGGATCGCATCGGCCGCGGCCGCGATTACTACTATCCGTACCGCACCCTTCTGCCTCGCGGTGTCGACAACCTGCTGGTCGCCGGGCGCTGCTTCTCGGCCACCTCCGAAGCGCAGAAGATGAGCCGCGAAATTCCCCCCATGATGGTCGTCGGTCAGGCCGCGGGTACGGCCGCCGCTTTGGCGATTGCACAGCGCACCTCACCGCGCCAGGTGAGCGTGAGCGACCTCCAGCAGCGCTTGCGCGACCAGGGTGCACTGCTCGGATCAGATCGCAATCCCAGTCTGCCCAAGCCCACGCTCACGGCCCGCTGAGGCACCGTGCTGCGCGAGCTAAACCGGTGCTGGTTTCCAGCGGCGCCGCCGGGCGTCCGAGCCTCCGTTGTGGCGCGCCCTGCGCATCGAGCTAACGGCCTCAGCTTGTACCCGTTCACCCAGCGTTGGTTCGCCCGGCTGCTGATCCTGCGCGGTCGACTCCAGGCCGCGCCGTACGACTTGGATCTGGCGGAGGCTGCCTGAGCCATGGGCCGCACGCTGCTCCGCACGCGCCGTGTCTACCGACTCGTCCGATCGCCGCGCCGCCGCCAGTTTCAGAGACTGCAGCTCTTCTGGCGCCGCCACCGCGCCCTGCAGCTGGTGCAACCGCTCGATATCGCACCGCGGCCACTGTTCTTCGATCCGAGCGACGGATCTGGTGGTCGTGTACGAATTCCTCCATGCCGCAATGTGGGATCGCGGCGTCGCGTCCGTGTCCGAGGTCGTGCACAGGGTTGGCATGAGCCTATCGTTATCCGCAGCTCGTTCGGCTTTGGGGCGGGTGTTCGGTTTCAGCCGTGCGCTTCCTCCTCTCGATCGCACATTGCTGGCGTTCAGCGTCGCTACGTCGTTCATTCTCCTCGCCTTAGCATTCGCTAGATCGTGATGCCTGTCCACGACGCGGCATCTGAGGCGGGAAATGACTGCACCGATTGCTCATAGACGATGTCTCGTA
>DASXRR010000187.1:0-6126 GCA_036506475.1 Chloroflexota bacterium | reverse complement strand
CGCGACTGGCGCCCGTCACGATGGCGACCTTGCCCGTCAAATCACCCATGGCGGGCATTAGAGCACTAACAGGATCGTGCCGAGAACACTCGAGGCGATGCCCAGAGCGGTGCGGCGGCTGACACGCTCAACCAGAGGAGCCCGGGCGACATGCGCTCGACCGGCCGGGCAATGCCAACGTAGGCCGTAAACAGCACGGTCGCCACGCTGAAGCGAATCATGTTGCCGGCGATGGGATCGAGCAGGCGCAGCGCCGGTCTGAGGAATAGTCCCGAGCCAGCCCACATGCCCGCGGCCAGACCGGCGAGCAGCAGGCCGATCACATCAGAGCGGCCACTAGACCTGGCCCGTTCGCCGCCGATCAGCGCCACCGCGGTCACGACCATGGCGCTGCCGACAATCAGCGGCGGCGTGGGCACCTCGTCCAGCAGAAACACCGCGCCAATCGTGGTCAGCAAGGGGAAGGACGAGGCGATGGGCAATGCCTTGGCCACTCCGATGCGCGACGCTGCCAGAAAGTACAGTGAATCGCCGACGACCATCGAGCACAGCGTCGAGCCGAGTAGCCCCAGCCACGCTTGAGCTGGTGCTGCCATGACGCGCTCGATCGCCCCACCGGGCCAGGCATACGCGCCGAGCAGGCCGGTGCACATGACCATGCGCAGCACGCTCGAGCGCCACAACGCCCGTCCGGCCATCGGCCGCATGGCCACGGACGTAAGCGCCCAGGCCAAAGCGCTGCCGATCGCCAGAAGCTCACCCACGTTTGTCATCCTGAGCTTGCGAAGGATCCGCTTGCGCGCGCGGTGGTGCACGCAGAGCAAGCGGATTCTTCGGCCGCGGCCTCAGAATGACACAACGCCGTGGTACGGAAGTTGCTCGATGCGCGCTGCGGCGACCTGCACGCACGCAGTCTGACAAGCTCGGAGGTGCACCTTCATGGACGGGAACGATGCACCAATCATCTTGATCGTGGACGACGAGCCGGTTTTGCGCATGCTGCTCGCCGCCGAGCTCGAAGACGCCGGCTATCGCACCCTTCTGGCCGCGGATGGCCAGGAGGCAATCGAGGTGCTGCGGACAACGCAGCCGTCGCTGGTGCTGCTCGACCTGGGCATGCCCATGCTGGACGGCTGGGGGTTCCTGACCCTCTATCGAGATATCACCGGCGGCAGCTTGCCCATAGTCGTCACCTCGGCCGACTTGCCACCGTCGACCACCCAGCGCCTGCGTGCGCTCGGCGTGAACCAGGTCCTGCAAAAGCCGATCGACCCAGCAGTGATGATCATCCGTGTCGAACAGGCGCTGGCCGAAGCGATGCTGCCCGCGCGAACGCCAGCTTAGCCAACCACCAGGAGCGTCTTGCCGATCGTCGCGCGCACCTCGATCGCCGCGTGCGCGTCGGCGACCCGCTCGAGCGGAAAGGTCTGGCCGATAACCGGCCGCAGCCGGCCCTCAGCCCCCAGAGCCAGCGCCTCACGAGTGAGCTCGAGCAGTCTCGCTGGCGGGAGCTGCAAGCCGCGTCCGAGCGTCACCTGCCGCTCAGCCGCCACACTGGCGTCGACCTGCGTAAACGAGCCGCTCGCCTGTCCAAACGACACGAACCGCCCGCCCGGCCGCACAAGGTCAAAGGCAAGGCGGCCAAGCGCACCGCCGACACCGTCGAACACCAGGTCGACCCCGCCTGACGCATGGATGGCGTCGGCCCAGCCATCGACGGAGTAGTCGACCAGCACGTCGGCTCCCAGATCGCCCGCCGCCGCCAATTTGCGCGCGCCGCCGGCCGCTGCTACCACGCGCGCCCCAGCCGAACGGGCCAGCTGCACCAGCAGGCCGCCCACGCCGCCGGCCGCGGCCTCGACCAGCACAACCTGGCCAGCCTCGATCGGTGCGTTCTCAGTCAGCGCCAGGGCTGTCCGGCCGTCGGCCAGCAGCGCCAGCGCATCCCGCGGCGCGAGCCCATCGGGTACCTCCAACAGCAGGCCGGCGTCCACCGCCACGCGCTCGGCGTAACCGCCCGAGCCACCGGTGCTGCTCACCACGCGGCGTCCCAGCAGCCGCGCATCGGCGCCTGGCCCAAGCGCACCCACGACGCCGCCCACGCCATTGCCGGGGATCCATGGCAGCCGCGGCAGCATGGCCGGGTTGGGTGGCGTGCCAGCTCGAATTTGCGTGTCGACGAACGTGATGTTGGCCAATTGGACGTCGATTGCCACCTGGCCCGGGCCAAGCTGGGGCGGTGGCAGCTCAACTACTTGGAGCACTGAGGGTGGCCCAAACCCAGTGACGACAATGGCGCGCATCGCCAGATTGTGCGGGCCAGCGTGGTCTAATGGCGCGCTATGCCGCGCGTAACGTCGCTGCTCGCGGATTGGGCGGCCCTCAATAGTGGCGCCGAGCCGGCACCACCTCAGGCGTACGCCGAGGCGCTCGTGCAATCGACCGCCGGGCTCTCGGACGAAGTGCTGCGCAACCTGCCCGCGCTGCCAGACGATGCCGCCGAAGGCCTGCTGTTCGAACCCTATGCCGGGGTGGACGGTATGTATCTGCCAGCGGAGTGGCTCGAAGCCTGGTCGACTGCGCTCGCCCTGCCGCTGGCCGAGATCGACGGTGGGTGGGACCTCTCGGATGGCGAGACCGTTTATTTCTGTCCGCTCGTGTCGCTCACGCTGGACGCACATGAGTCGGACGATGCGCGGTCCTTCGTGCGGCTCGACCAGATCCGGCCCTGGCCCGAACCGCGCTAGAAGTTCGGCCGAAATCGTCCACGCTGGGCGGTCCAACCGGCCGAAGTTCGTTTGATGGTCAGCCCAGGGGGCGCCAGCCGACCCAGAATCGGGCGTAACGCGCCGTCTAGGCGGCCAGCGTGGAGGGCGTGGCGGCGGCCCAGTGCGAGCTCGCCAGCTGGTCGGCGGCCACCGGCCGGCCGAAGTGAAAGCCCTGGGCGCGATCGCAGCCCAGCCGGGCCAACTCGATGCGGGTCTCGTCGTCCTCGACGCCTTCGGCAACCACCGACAGGCCGAGCTTGTGCGCCAGATCGATGATCGACTCCACAATGGCCAGGTCGCTTCCGCCGGCGCACACGTCCTGGACGAACGAGCGGTCGATCTTGAGCTCCTGAATCGGCAGCTCCTTCAGATACGCGAGCGACGAGTAACCGGTGCCGAAGTCGTCGACGGCAATGCGCACGCCCAGATCGCGCAGTCGTCGCAGCGCCATCATCGTCCGTTCTGGGTCATGCATCAGCGTGCTTTCGGTGATCTCGACCTCGAGCGCGCTGGCCGGCAGACCCGCCTCGGCGAGCATGCTCGCGACCAGGTCCGGCAACGCGGTGTCGTGCAGGTCGTGCATCGACAGGTTGATCGCCACCGGCAGGACCAGGCCCGCGTCGCGCCAGGCACGCTGCTGGCGCAGCGCGGCGCCGAGTACCCAGTGACTCAGCGCCGTGATCAGCCCGGTCCGCTCGGCGAGCGCCACAAAGTGTGTCGGCGCAATCCAACCATGCTGCGGGTGCGCCCAGCGCAGCAGCGCCTCCGTGCCGACCATACGCCCCGAGCGCAGGTCAACCTTCGGTTGGTAGTGCAGCTCGAGGCCGCCGTGCTCGATGGCCCGGCGCAGCTCGGCCACCAGCGCGAGCTGGTCGGGCCGATGCACGTCCTCGTCCAGCGTATAAACGGCGTAGCCTCGATTTGTGCGCTTGGCCAGGTACATGGCCACGTCAGCGCGGCGCAGCAACGTCTCGGGATCGTCGCCGTGGTCGGGCGCGAGCGCGATGCCGATGCTGCCACCGACTTCGAGCAGCGAGCCTTCGATGGCAATCGGCTCGGCGAGCGCGGCCAGCGTTGTGCGCGCGACCTCGACGGCCGTTGCTTGGTTCGCGACCGGCAGCAGTAGTGCGAATTCGTCGCCGCCCAGCCGCGCGACGGTCGCGGGTTCTGGCAGCGCGGTGCGCAGCTTGTGCGCGACTTCCATCAGCAACACGTCGCCCACGTTGTGGCCGAGGGTGTCGTTGACTTCCTTGAAGCGATCCAGGTCGAGCAGCAGCAAAGCCAGACCATCACCCGAGTCGGCTCGGGTGGCAACGGCATGCTGGAGCCGTTCGCTGAGCAGGTGCCGGTTGGGCAACCCGGTCAAGCCATCGTGCAGCGCCTGATGGGTGAGCATGGCTTCGGCGCGCTTGCGCTCGGTGATGTCCTCTGCGTGGACCATGACCAGGTCCGGCGGTACGTAGGCGTAGGTCACGTCGAGCAGCCGTTCGACCGCGCCGAAGTGGTAGGCCATCTCGCGCCGAATCGATCGCTGCTCGCGCAGGCAGCGCTGCAGGTCGGCCTGGATGTCCGGCCGGTTCTGATACATCTCGTCGGATCGCCGACCGAGCATGTCGGCCACGCGGCCGTTGGTGGACAGCTCCGCGGCGGTGTTGTAGTCGACCAGGATCAATGCGTCGGCGCGGCATTGCCACGAGTACGTCGGCACCGGCAGGTTGCGATATTGGGCGCGGAAGCGCTCCTCGCTCAGGCGCAGGGCGCTCACGTCGCGCAGGACGACGAGTTGCCCGGCCAGTTCACTGGCGCCCTGGCGCAGGCCCGAAAACTGTACTTCCAGCCGCCGGCTGCCATGCGCTTCGTCGAGTGTGAGCTCGGTGGTGTGTTCGCGCTCGACCTGGCCGACGGTCGGCAGCAGCGATTCGAAAGGCTGGCCGATGGCGCGCGTGCTGTTGACGTCGAGCAGTTGACTTGCTGCTTGGTTCAAGTCGACAACACGGCCGCTGCCGTCGAGGATGAGCACGCCGTCGCTCATGGCGTCGAAGACGGCTCCCCGAGCCACGGGGACGACGTCCAGCAGGCCGTAGCGCAGAAAGCCCCAGAACAGCGCGGCGCCGGTAATGGTGAAGGTGAACGGCGCGGGGTCGATTTTGCCGGTCAGGCCCATCGAGTAGATGGCGCTGCCAATGACGGGTATGACCGAGGCCACGGCCAGTGCGCCCGCCTGACGGCCGAAGAAATGGCCCGCTTTGACCAGGTGTAGCGCGAGCAGCGTGGTGCCGGTGAGCACCAGCGCGTATGAGTACAGCGTGTTGGCCCAGTACGCCGGGCCAAAGGTCAGGTCGATGACGCCTGGCTCGGCGAGGCCGTCGAGCGCGACGGTTGGCCACATCAGGCCGTGGAGTGGGTTGGTCCATACGATCGCCAGGATGGCCAGTGGCTCGAGCGCCATGATCAGCCTGAAGCGCGGAGTGAGCCAGCGCGCGCGCCTGGTGTATTTGAGCGCGAACAGCAGCCAGCACGTTGGAATGGCGGCCACGCCGAAGTACTCGGCCTTGTACCAGAGCATCTTGGTCTCGAGGCTGGTGCCGGAGAGCACCAGGGCATACGCGAGTGACCACTCGACGACGCCCAGCATGCACAACGCGAACGTACCCACGCCCGCGATCCGCCTTCGCCACAAGGCGTACACGCCGAGCCCAAGCGTGATCGCCGCTGACGCAATCAGCGGCAGCGAATAAGGCGTAAACGTGAACGGCCCTTGCGGCATACGGCGCCTACTAACTATCGGCCGCTCCTCGCGTTGCCAACAGGCGCCCAGCGCTGGGCAAGGGCATGGCAGGCCGCGTTTGTCGTTCGAGCAGCTCGCGCCGTCCCTCGCCGACGCTGCGCGCGGCGCCCTCCAGGCCCAGGGGAAGACGGTCTCTCAATGGTTGGGCCGGTGCTGACCAGGCCGCCGGCGCCTCCCGCGTCTCCCGCGTCTCTGGACGGCTGGGCCTGGTGACCTGGCAGCTAGCACCTCCCGCCGGCTGAGGGCGTGCCGCGGGAGCCGTGGCGGCGGACCGTCAGCGACTGAGTGCCCGCTCACTTCAGAGCTGCCCCTCCTGACCTGGGTGGCGCCGCGGGAGCCGTGGCGGCGGACCGTCAGCGACTGAGTACCCGCCGGCTGAGGGCGTGCCGCGGGAGCCGTGGCGGCGGACCGTCAGCGACTGAGCACCGCTCACTCCAGAGCTGCCCCTCCTGACCTGGGTGGCGCCGCGCGCAGCGTCGGCGAGGATGGTGTGGGGGCGGGAGCTGAAACTGAATCAGGCGTCGGCGGGTTACATGATGGCAGTGCGCAGCAGGTTGCCCGAGCTGGGGC
>DASXRR010000186.1:0-9127 GCA_036506475.1 Chloroflexota bacterium | reverse complement strand
GCGGGCGCCAAGGTGCCGCGAGGCGGGCGCGCAGGTGTGTTGCGCGAGCAATTGCCGGTCCAGGACGCTGTCGCGCGTGCTGACGCGATTCTCAGTGCGGCTCAGGCGTATCGCACCAAGGCCGTCGGCGAGCTGTGGGACACCGTCGACGCAGGTCAGGAGAGCACGCTTCAGCAGCGCGCCCGCTGTCGACTGGCCGCGGCCTACTCTGTCGACAGCGCCCGCCAGGCCATGGACCTGATGTACCGCGCCGGCGGCACGACCTCGAGTCAGCGCAGCCATCAAATCGCCCAGTGTTGGCGCGACCTGCACGTCGTGGCTCAGGCTGCCAGCACCGCGCCCGAGTGGTACGCCCTCACGGGCAAAGTGCTGCTCGGGCTCGACCCAGGCCCGCGCCTGAGTTAGCCCTGCGGCAGCTTGATCGAGCCTCGCTTGGGCGCGGCCGCGGATGGCGGTGGGACCACTGGACCGATGTTGCCGTCAGGCGCCGCGTCCAAGTCGACGATCACGGGCGCGTGATCGCTGGGCAGCGTGCCTTTGCGGGCATGCCGATCCACCCACGCCGCGCGGACGCGGCTGGCTACGGGCGCGCTCGCCAGCACCAGGTCGATGCGCATGCCGAGGTCCTTGTGGAACATACCGGCCCGATAGTCCCAGTAGGTAAAGACCCGCTTGTCAGGCCAGTGATCGCGCACCACATCTTGCAGCCCGACCGACTCCAGGTTGGCGAGCGCTTCCCGCTCAGGCGGTGTGACATGTGTCTGGCCAATGTAGGCATCGGGGTCGAACACGTCGTCGTCGGTCGGCGCGATGTTGAAGTCGCCGCACACAATTGCCGGCTGCGGACCGGCTTTGACCAGCTCACGCAGTGCCGCCAGCCAGAGCAGCTTGTACTGGTAGTGGTCGGAGTCCGGCACGCGGCCATTCGGCACGTACACCGAATACACGCGTATCCCGCCGCACGTGGCGGCGATGGCGCGCGACTCCTGGTGCGGGAAGCCGGGGCCATCAGCTATGCCGGCCATCACCTCGTCGAGCCCAACCCGCGACAACAGCGCGACGCCGTTCCACTGTGCCTCGCCGTTCAGCGCAAACGCGTACCCGCGCTGCTCGAGCTCGTCCCCGAGCAGCGCCCGAAAGGCATCATCGCCCAGCTTCGTCTCCTGCAGGCAGACGACGTCCGGCTGCCGTTCATCCAGCCACGGCAACAGCCGCGGCACGCGTATCTTGACCGAGTTGACATTCCAGGTGGCGACTCGCATCCGGCCTACAGTATTCGCTAGAACGCACCTTCGTGACGCTACGCGTACCGTTTACCGGCAGCGAAAAGGACAGCCTGTTCGCTAGCCTCGAACGCCACCGCGACGCCGTGCTGTGGAAAGTCGAAAACCTTGATGACGCTGGCCTGCGGCGCTCGGTGACACCGTCGGGTACGAACCTGCTCGGCCTCGTGAAGCATCTTGGTGCCGTTGAATACGCCTGGTTCTGCGAGACATTTGGCGTACCGACCGAGCCGCTGCCCTTCGATGAACAAGACGAGAACGCAGATCTCCGCGTCCGGCCAGGTGAGACGACCCAGGACGTGCTCGCATTCTACGCGCGGGCGCGCGCCGCTGCAGATCAGACCATCGCGGCGCACGACCTGAATGACCTGGGCAGGGCCTGGTTCGGCGAATCCGTGTCGATGCGCTGGGTGCTCATCCATATGATCGAGGAAACAGCGCGCCATGCCGGCCATATGGACATCGTGCGCGAGCTAATCGACGGCAAGACTGGCGACCACCGACCTGATTGAATCCGGACGATGTTGCTCGATCGTGGACTGAGCATCGTCTCGACGAAGGAGCTTGAACTACTTTGAACCAGACCCTGTCGCAGGCTGGTCTCGACCGCCTGCATAACGCCATGGCCGCTCGCGTCGACAAGGGCGAGCTGCCGGGCATGGTCATCTTGGTCGCCCATGGCGATGAGGTGCACGTCGATCCGGTTGGGGTCAAAGCCTTCGGCAGCCCGGAGCCGATGCGGCGCGACACGGTCTTTCGCATCGCGTCGATGACCAAGCCGATCCTCGCCGCCGCGACCATGATGCTCGTCGCGGATGGCAAGCTGCGACTCGACGAGCCGGTCGATAACTGGCTGCCCGAGCTGGCCAACCGACGTGTGCTCAGGCATGTCGACGGACCGCTCGACGATACCGTCCCCGCACGCCGCTCGATCATCGTCGACGATCTGCTCACATTCCGCATGGGCTTCGGTCACCTGGTCGAGCCGACCATGGATCCGCCCTTTCCCATCGTCAAGGCCGGCAACGACCTCAAGCTGGTGCTGGGCCAGCCCGACCCCCGCACGCCGCACGAACCTGACGAGTGGATCAGACTGTTCGGCACGCTGCCGTTGATGTATCAGCCAGGTGAGCGCTGGCAATACAACGCCGGCTCGCTGGTCCTGGGCGTGCTCCTGGCGCGCGTGGCTGGCCAATCGCTCGGCGACCTGTTCGCTGAGCGCATCTTCGAGCCACTGGGCATGCGCGAAACAGGCTTCTGGCTGCCGGCTGAGCTCACCCAGCGCATGCCGAGCTACTACATGACCAATTTCGAGACGGGACGCATGGAACAGCGCCATGTATCGATGCCCGAGGAGTGGACTCGTCCGCCTGTGTTCCCGTCTGGAGCGGGCGGTCTGGCCTCGACTGTCGACGACTTCCTGGCGTTCGCCCGGTTTCTGCTGGATAAGGGTGTTTACAACGGCCGTCGACTGCTATCAGAACAGTCCGTCGCGCAGATGACGACGAATCACCTCACGCAGCAGCAGCTGAACATCAAGGATCCGATTCGCGGCGGCCCAGGCCATGGCTGGGGCTTTGGCGTAGGCGTCGTGACCGAGCCTGACGCCGAATGGCCGGTGCCCGGCCGATACGGCTGGATGGGCGGCTACGGCACGGCCTGGTTCAACGATCCGCACCGACAGATCGTCGCCATCGTCATGACCCAAACCAGTGATTTCCTGTGGACCGGCGGCCTGGTGGAGTTCGACAAACTCGTCGGAGGCCTGACCCTGTCACATCCTCGCGCCGAGGTTCGTCAGGAGCAATGAGATGAGCGAAGGAACCAAGACGATGCC
The DNA here is from genome assembly GCA_036506475.1 of Chloroflexota bacterium. Lineage (GTDB taxonomy): Bacteria > Chloroflexota > UBA6077 > UBA6077 > CF-72 > CF-72. The sequence goes on along the minus strand of DASXRR010000186.1, from coordinate 6,007 downwards.
GCGCGGCGACCAGCGCAAGCCACACCCAGACCAATATCACGGCCGACACGAACGACAGCACGATCGCCGCGGGTGGGCCGAGCCGTGTCCCGCGTGGGAAGCCATCCGTCGGATCGGCAGTAAACACCCAGCCGCTATGAGCCCAAGTCCGTAGACCCCGACCAGCACGGGTCCCCACGTACCTCCGCGCTGAGCTCCTAGCGCCCGCCGCATCCCGGCCGCGCAGGCAATGGTCAGCACGCCGGTCACCAGGAAATTGGTGATCTGAAGCCAGCCCAGGTCGCCATTGCTCAGCAGGCTCCACATGTGGCGCGTGAGATCGAACCCGTCGCGCGTCAAGGCTTGCAACAGGCTGACACCGACATAGAGTGGTCCGGCGACCAGACCGCAGCCCAAGAGCGCCCGAGTGAGGCCGTTATTGGACGATTCCATATCCGCCACGCTGGGCACGAGTCAGGCTGTCAGCTTCTCCGAAACTGCTGACGCTACGGTCAGAAGCCGCGGTACGATGGCCGCTCGATTCCTTTGACGGGGTGTAGACCATGACGCTCTCGGACAGCACCGAGGTCGTGACGACGCACGATGGCGGTCGCATGCCCGCCTTCATTGCCCGGCCGAAGTCAGGCAATGGCCCGGGCGTGGTCGTGCTGCAGGAGATCTTCGGTGTGACGGCCTACATCAAGCAGCGTGCACGTGACCTGGCCGAGCTCGGTTACGTCGCCATTGCTCCGCAGCTGTACTGGCGGCTCGGATCGGACGTCGAGCTGCCTGAGAATACGCCCGAGGGTCTGCAGCAGGCCTTCGGCTACATGCAGCGGCTCGACCAGGCGCAGGCCGTCGACGACGCGGCGGCGACACTTGAACATCTGCGCAAAATGCCCGCGACTAGCGGCAAAGCGGGTGCGCTCGGATTCTGCATGGGCGGGCGATTGGCCTATATGCTCGCCGCGGCATCCAATCCCGACGCCGTGGTCTCCTACTACGGCTCGGGCATCGCCAGTCAATTGCAGGACGCCCCGCGGATTGCCGCGCCCATCGTGTTCCACTTCGGCGCAGCCGACCAGTACTTACCGCTCGAAGAGGCACATCGCATTCGCGACGCTTTTTCAAATCACCCAGGCACCGAGGTGCACGTCCACGAGGGCGCGGGCCACGCCTTCGACAATCCGTCGCCGATGTTCCATCACGCCGCCGCTGCCCGGGATGCGTGGCCCCAAACCGCGGCCTTCCTGAAGCGCCACTTACCTCCCAGCTGAGGTCAGGAACTTGCGTTCCAATTCGCCAAAGAACGCCGCCGACAGGCGCTCGAACTCGTCGGCGGTCAGGTGAATCTTGTCGCTAACCTTCAGCTTTACGACCGACTGCTCGGGCACATACTTGACCACATTGTTCCCTCGCAGCACGCCGCCGTTGTTCAACAACGAATCTGCGATCAGCTCGAGTTCGTTTAACGCATTGCCGTCCTTCCCGGTGGAAACGCGCAGCCGATGGACATAGTAGGGGTCCAGCACCAGCGCCATACTGTTGAAGAACATCGCCTCAAATCCTGACGCTACAGACTGCAGCTTCCGAAAGCCGGCCAGCTGCTCTTCAACCGCCACTTTGCCGTGTTCAATTTCGCCGCGTGTATAGCTCTTTCGCCCAAGCATGTCAGACGCCTCCCCGAGCAGTTGGCAGGTCTAGTCTGCCGAAACGAGCAGGTCCGCGCGGTAGTCCTCGATCGGGATGCTCTGCCCGGCCGCTGCCGGCGCAGGCCGGAGCCCGACCAGCTCGATCGTCTGGCCAGCGTAGCTATGCCGCCCGGCCTCAGGCGCGGGACAGCACGTCGCCAGCACAAACGCCTCGGCGACGTCTCCGGGTGCCCACGCCTCGACGTCTGTGACGACGCGCCCAGCCCAGAAGCAATTGACGTCGGGCGGGCAGCGCGAATCCTCCGCCACGCCGCGCAGCGTCAACTGCAGCCCCGTCTCAGCGATTGTTACCGAGCCGCCTACGGCCAGCTCGAATGGCTGTCCGAGCGCTTCGGTCTGCACGTCCTCGGTGCCATCGCTGGCGAGCAACAACAAGGCGACAAGCAGACAACCAGGCCACCTCATACGAGACATTGTCGCCGCGGGCGGCGTTCGTCGACACAAGGCGCACCCGCGCCACCGATAACGGAAGCCCCGTCCGAAATGTTCAAGACGCGACGTGACACCGATGCCTACCCTTCGGTCATATGCGACCACGAGTTACGGTCCTCACGCTGGGCGTGGACGACCTCGAGCGATCCCTGGCGTTTTACCGCGACGGCCTCGGCCTGCAGTCCCCAGGCATCGTGGGCCAGGAATTCGACTACGGCGCCGTCGCCTTCTTCAATCTGCATGGCGGCCTCATGCTGGCGCTGTGGCCGCGTGCCAGCATCGCCCGCGACACCGACCTCCCAGTGTCACCGCGCAGTCCCACGGAATTCACTCTGGGCCACAACGTCCGCACCACTGAAGAAGTCGATCGCGTCATGGCCGAAGCCCAAGCCGCCGGCGCCACAATCGTCAAGCCCGCCGCCCAAACCTTCTGGGGCGGCTACGCCGGCTACTTTCAGGACCCCGACGGCCACCTCTGGGAAGTCCTGTGGAACCCCGAGCTTCTACCCGCCGACTGAAGAGGACGACGAGTGGGGCGGTGGCGCGCCGCTACTTCTCAGCCGAATCGTTGGCCAAGCTCATGACCGACAACAGGCTGCGTGGTCAGTCCTTGCGCTCGCTGCCGCGCGTTACTTCGGGTTCCAGCCGCCATGAGAACGTTGGCCAACCGCGTGCACAGACGTCACGCGCGACAGCGGCTCCGAAGATCACGAACCCTACCAGCGGGAAGGCGATGTGGAACAGGTGGTGCGCCATATCGAGGTTGAGCAGGTCGAGCACGACGTGCCCCGCCTCACCCACCACCACAAGTCCAGCCACCGCCAGGGCCACGCGGAGGATCACTTCCGGTGCGGATCCACGTAATCGCATCAGGAGGGTCCTCCGCGTTCGGCTGCTGCGCGGTGCTCAGGCCTGACCGTAGGCCCGCTGGGCGGCAAACCCGGCGAACAGCGCCGCCGCCGCGGTCAATACATGTACGACGTTGTATGAGAGTGGAAGCGCGCCTGGAAACCCGAGCAGCTGCCCCGTTAGTGGCTCGACGAAAATACCCAGAAGCGACACGACGACGAATACGATGCCTACGACCCGAGCCACCAGCTTGGCTGTGCTCTCGCCGGCGAAGAAGGAGCCCAGCACTGCCAGGCCAACCACCCAATGGATGATGTTCTGGACGAGTTGCACCTGAAGAATTGTCGTGTCGCCGATCTTGAGCCCGTTTCCGCCGAGCGCAACCTCGAGTACTGCCACTGCGAGGTATGCGATGCCGAAAACCAGGGCGTACCACTGCACGATCCCGTACTTGCGAGTTGAGTCGCCTGCAACCCGAGCGCTTGTGGCCATGATTTGTTCCCCCTGAGAGGCGTTCTCGCTGGCTGAGTGCCAGCTATCCATAAGTACGCTCGCGCAGCGCGCCCGGATCACCGCATAGTTCGGCGAGCATCCACCAGGCTGAAGCGAGCGAACCCCTGACCGCACGCCGGCCCACTGTCCGCTGGCGGCTGGCAGCGCCAGGTAGCCGTTATTGCCTTCAACCGAGCGGCACGAATAGCGAGATCCGCTCCTCCCGTCCGACCTCCCTGGTTTCGTGCCCCTGCCCCTCGAGATCCTCGGCGATCAGAATGTCGCCCGGACCGATCCGCCGCACCGTCCCATCGCCAACTTCAATGTCAACCGCGCCCGACAGCGTGACGACTGCGTACCGCCCCGGCGCGTGGTGCCACGGATTCGTCCGTTGCGGTTCGAACCGCCTGACGAGAATCCCGCTCCCCGGCAGCAACTCAGCGACTTCTGACTGGTCGCCCCTCTGTTCGAAGCGTGGCTCGATCTCCTCGAAATGGGACCGCTGATCGGCACCGGTGTAAAGGCGAATAATGGCCATGCCGGCCGAGCGTAATCTAAACAAGCGAAGGTGGCGTGGTGATGGTCGAACGAGTGGCGGGCGGCCGCTAAAGTGCATCCGCTGGCGTTCCGGTCGCCGGTGTCGGCCTACGAGGCGCAAGCCGCCGAACTGCTGGCGGGCTGGCACGCCCGGGACGCGGATGCCACGCGCACGATCCGCTACAACCTACCGCGCTTTCTCGACGAGAAGGTCACGTGGCTGCCGCGGGAAATGTCAGAGGCTGAGCTTCGGGCAACGCCGCTAACCCTGAACGAGGCGCGGCTCGCGCTCGCTCGCCGGTACACCTTTCGCGACTGGCCGAGTCTCGTCGAGTGGGTCTCGGCTGTCGCGGATGAACGCTCTCCAGTATTCGTCTTTGAATCGGCGGTCGAGGCCGTGGTCGGCGGCGACGTCCCAGCGCTCGAGCGACTGGTCACCGCGGATCCGGGCCTTGTTCGCGCGCGGTCGACCATCGTTACACCACACGATCCCGCGCAGCATCGCGCCACGCTGCTGCACTACACCGCGGCCAACGGCGTCGAGGGGCACCGCCAGAAGACGCCACAGAACGCCGTCGACGTCGCTCACGTCCTGTTGCGAGCCGGTGCCGAGCCGGACGCGCTGGCCAGCATGTACGGCGGCGACGCGACGACGATGAGCATGCTCGTGTCCAGCGCTCACCCAGCACGCGCGGGCGTCCAGGTCGCGCTGGCCGAGACGTTGCTCGACTACGGAGCCGCGGTCGATGGTCGTGGCTCTGGTGACTGGGTGTCGCCGCTGATGACGGCGCTGGCGTTCGGATACCTGGACACCGCGCAAGCACTCGTGCGGCGCGGTGCCCGCGTGGACAACGTTGCCGCCGCGGCCGGTCTGGGGCTTCAGTCGCGTGTCGCCGACTTGCTGCCAGACGCGGACAATTTGAGCCGTCATCGCGCGACCGCGCTCGCCGCGCAGCATGGGCATAACGATGTCCTCGCCCTGCTGCTGGACGCGGGCGAAGACCCGAATCGATACAACCCCGAAGGCAATCACGGCCACTCCACTCCTCTGCACCAGGCAGTCTGGTCCGACCACCTTGACACCGTGCGCCTCCTAGTCAGCCGCGGCGCACGCTTGGACGTCCGCGACACGATCTACTGCGGCACACCCCTGGGCTGGGCCGAGTTCGGCCGCCGCACCGCAATCGCCGACTACCTACGCAGCCTGACCGCGGCGCCTCACTAACGTGGACCTGAGCGGACTCGAACCGCTGACGTTCGGCCGAAGCGAACGGGCATACTGTTGCGCGTTCGGGAGTGCAGCATGTCTTACACCGTGGATTTCAACACCGTCTCGACCGTCGGCCTGGAGTCGTCGCCAGTCGCGGTGGCGCTGGCTGGTCTGCGGGCGAACGAGGCCCGCTACTTCAAGAACAAGTACGACCACGACTTCACAGTGGAGCCTGCGAGCGACGCCAAAGCAAAATCAATCATCGACTGGGTGCACCGAATCCTCGAGGATGAGCGCGGCATCGTCATCTCGTCTCGCCCGCTCGAGGCTACGGAGCTCCACGTCGAGAACATCCGGTGGGCGTACGTGTTCTACGAGAGCGGTCTGTCGATCAACGTGCTGTACACGCTCGACGATGCCGGGAAGCGGGCAGTTGGGTTCAAGCTCTCCGACGGGATGGCAGTCCCCGAAGAGCTCGCGTCGCGGTTCAAGTTCGCGAGGCAGAAGTCAAGGCTGGCCGGAACGATTCGCGGTTCATACTTCGAGATCAAAAACGAGTACTGACGCCCGTAAATCAAAGGCGAATTCGGGGAGCATACGGGCGGAGCTGACGAGACTCGAACTGCTGATTGGCCGAGAGGCCGTCAGCCTAGGCTACTGCTCAGGTGTTCAGCGGGAATCCAGTTGAGCGCCTGCTTGGCTCGCCCACTTGCGACAAGGACACCCGTAAGATCGGCCAGTTGACCCGAGCCGCTGTTCGGCGGCGACAGTTTGCGCAGCGCACCTGGCACTTTTC
>DASXRR010000185.1:0-4563 GCA_036506475.1 Chloroflexota bacterium | reverse complement strand
CCAATCCGCCGTATGTGCGTCCACGTCAAGTATGACCGAGGCGGCGCATCTCAGGCGATCCCCTCTTCTGGTGCGCACTGTGGCCGCAGGGCTCCTCAGGGTTAGCGGTGACCTCATTCACCGTCGGCACGCGGAACCGAGTGCTACGATCATCGCCGCCGCGGCTGACTGTCGCGCGAGCTCGGCGATGCGCTTGGCGTTGCCTGGACACAGCACGACCATGGCGCGAGTGGAGCTCGAAACGGGCGATCCCGCGGACGGACGACTCGGCAACACCCGTCGGATCGGCTCAGCGCACTACAACCTGGCACGGCTGGCGTCCGAAAGCGGTAGAACCGAACGAGACCTCGCCGACGTTGGCAGTCCGGTGGCTGGCTCTAGCCGAACGCGTTCAGGAGCGGGCAGTCATTCAGCCCGCCAGCGTCGACCGCGCCCGCGCGGACCAGGTGGCCCGGACGGGACTATTCGGACTGCTTGAAGAACGCCAGCAGCCGGTCGATATAGACGATCGGCGCGGCCTCGTAGCTGCGCACGTGTCCAGCATCGGGCACAAAGAGCGTCTGCACATTCGTGCCGTACGCGGTGCCGATGCGCCTACCGTGAACGACTGGGATGTAGTTGTCGGCTTCGCCATGCACGACGAGGAGTGGAATACCTCGTGCCGCAAGCTTGGCCACGCCATCGATGGGCCGAATCGCGTACAGATCAATTCCCACAAGGGGCCGGGCAAGCAACACCATGCCTGGCGTAAAGAAGCCAGGCAGACCACTTGCCTTCGGCACCTCGACGTCGATCAGCTCGTTCAGGTCGGCGAAGCCGCTGTCCTCGGCGACCGCGCGGACAAACGGCTCGTCGGCCGCGGCCAGCAGGGCCGTCGCGCCACCCATGGAGTAGCCGAGGAGATCGACGCCTTGCCCCGCCAGGCCTCGACGGTCGAGGAAATCGATAGCACCACCGACGTCTCGGACTTCCTGGGCGCCGAGCGTGAACCGCGCCCCTCCAGACCGCCCGGCGGCGCGCAGGTCGAAGAGGAGAACAGGGTAACCCTGGGTTACCAGACGTTGAGCAATGTCGAGGATGTGGCTGTTGGCCTCGCGCGTACGATCGCTACCCTTGCCGTGCACTGCGATGATCGGCCTGTGGGTGGGTAGTGCCGATTCCGGCTGGAGTAGCCAACCCTCCAGCGGAACGTTGTCGCCGCGACTCGGGAACGCGACTGATTCGTACGTCAGGTGGTAGTCCTCCGGCGTGATCAGAAACGGTTGGCGCGATGGACGGGTGAGGCTAAGCGCCATGTACCCGCAAATCGCGACGTACCCCAGCACGAGGGCGCAGAACAACGCGCCGACGATCCATGCGGCTGTGCGCCAGTGCGACTCGCCGAGCAGCCTCGGTCTGCGGCTGGGTGGGCCGAGCACTGCTCAACTCCAAGAGCGGCTCAAGCTTGATCGGCGCCTGGTGTAGGTCGCCCCGAGCACATGCGCGATCGCCGCCGGCACAACTTCGGCGTCCGTCGCCGTGCTCAGGTCCACGAAATAGACGCCTTCCTCGAAGCAATCGGCCAACCGCATCGCCGCTTCGAGGCCAAGTCGGGTCTTGCCATTCCCCGGCGAGCCGACCAGGCTCAACAGTCGGATCCCGGTTCCGTCCAATCGCAGACAGGCTTCGATACGCGCGAGCTCCCGGACTCGCCCCACCAGAGACGGCGCTGGTACGCGTAGAGACGCGTGCTGGTGCTCACGTTTAAGAACCGCGCGGCGCCGAACGCGTCGTGGCTGAGTCCACGGCAACCCGGGGGCTTCACTCGCTTCACTGGCGTTGCGACCAGGAAAAGTGACCAGCATGGCTCGCGCCCACAAGAGCCGTCTGGAGTCGAGCCACGTCGACACGGACGGTCATCTCGTGCTGCCATCGTATGGGTCCGAACCCTCACGCTTCTAGACGCGGTGAGCCCAGCGATCGTAAACGCTCAGCCGGAATCGGGATCAGGATCGCGCCAGGGAGCCATGGCGCTCCGACCAACGAGCTCCAGGTAAGCAGGCCGCACAGACCGGGCGAGCGTCTTCATAACGCCGCGGCAGTCGAAACAAGCTGAGGACGGCAGTCCTGCACGTCGGACACAGGCGACGCGCACAGTCAGGATGATGCCCGCGCAACGCGTCGGCGCGTGGACCGTCGTACCAGATCGCGTAGGGTGAGCCGCGCCGCCCGGGGCGAGGGAGATGGGCCAGCAGGTGCTGAACTTCCTGCCAAAGCGCCCAGGAGAACCCAGCGGTGCCCTTGAGCGCTGCAACCTGATCCTCGAGCTCCTCGCAGCGTGGACAGAGCGAGTGCAGCGCCATGCGTAGGGTACAGAACACACGTTCTACCACAGCCTCTGGTCGCGGGTCCGCGCGATGCCTCACAATTTCGCCGACCCGGCGGGGGCAGTGTGCCTCAAAACAAATCCGACCGGAGGCGATGACGATGAGGCGGTGCAGCAAGCCAGTCGGCACGATCTGGCGCGGGCTCTGGCGCCGCGCTACGTGCACGCCAGCAGACGCGAGAAGGGGCAGCTCCTGGATGAGTTCTGTGCCATCACCGGCTACACGCGTAAGCACGCGCTGGAGCTGCTGAGGGATCCGCCGGCAGAGCAGCGCGTCTCCACTCGCCGCGGTCGCCCACCGAGCTATGGGCCGCCGGAGGTGGCGCTGTTGCGCGCGTGCTGTGCCGCCACGGACGGCATCTGCTCCAAGCGTCTAGCGCCGTTTCTGCCCGAGCTGCTCGAGCGCTTGCGGCACTGGCATGCACTGCATCACGTATCGGCCGAGACGATCGAGCGCGTGGCACACATGAGTCCAGCCACCATTGATCGAGCGCTAGCTGCCTCACGCGACGGTCTGCCACAGCGCGGCTTGAGCACCACACGGCCGGGCACGCTGTTAAAGCACCAGGTCACGATCAAGACGTTCGCCGACTGGACGGAGACGGAGCCTGGCTTCGTCGAGGTGGACCTGGTTGCCCACTGCGGATGGACCGGCGCTGGCCCGTTCCTGTACACGCTGACGCTGGTCGATGGGGCCAGCGGTTGGGTCAGCTGCGCCGGGCTGCGCGACAAGCGCGCCCAGACGGTCCTGGCGGCGCTGCACAGAGTGCGTGATGGATTGCCCTTCAGGCTACGCGGCCTGGACTCCGACAGCGGCAGCGAGTTCCTGAACAGCGCGCTCATCGAGTACTGCGCGGAGCAGCACATCACCTTCACCCGCGGACGGCCATACCGCAAGAACGACGGTTGCTACGTCGAGCAGAAGAACTGGGCCGTCGTTCGGCGCCTGGTTGGCTATCAGCGCTTGGAAGCTCCCGCCCTCTCCGCACTGGAGCGCGTGCACGACCTCGCTCGCGAGTACGTGAACTTCTCGCATCCGGTCCGCAGGTTGACCGAGAAAATTCGTCTCGGTGCTCGGGTGACGCGCCGCTACGACACGGCGCAGACGCCATATCGGCGCTTGCTGGCGAGCGGCTGCCTGTCCCAGATAGCAACCCGCCAGCTAGCTATGCGGTCGAAAGCACTCGACCCGCTTCGCCTGAAGCTCGAACTCGAATCGGCCCAGCGCACCCTCGCCGAGCGCGCCGTTCGGCCCGCCGTGGCTCACCCGCTCCGGTCGGATCATTTATGAGGCAGCTGCTCAGCCTTTGGTCGGATTCTCTATTGAGGCAAGACGGTCCGTCAGGCTTTCATCTATGCTGAGGCGCCTTGCTCGACCAGGCCTACGCACCGATGCTTGCGCAGCTCGACTCGCGATTGCCTTCAGGTCAACAGTGGCGATACGAGCCGAAGCTTGACGGGTTCCGTGGATTGCTCTGGCACAGGTCGACGGGCCAGGCGCAGCTCCTCAGTCGCAACACCCGCGATCTTGGCCAGTGGTTCCCCGAGCTCATGCGAGCGGCTCGCACACTCCCGCCCGACACACTCGTCGACGGCGAGATCGTCATCTGCGACGACTCGGGTAGGGTCGACTTCGGCGCACTTCAGGCGCGCCTCGGCACGGCACGAAACACCGTCGCCACGGTGGCACTCGAGCGGCCAGCGGTTCTGGTGGTCTTCGACGTACTATGGCTTGAAGCTGTCCCTGAAGGCAACACTGCTCACTCGACGCCGTCGACATTTGCCTCGTGCGAGCGTACTGGAAAATGCGCGTGCCCCAACAGCGGCGCTAGCCCTGCGCGTGGGCCTATCACCACCTTTACGGCGGGCGGCGCGTCGGCGCTTTCCAAGCAACTACCGTGCCCTGTACGACGACGTGCTTGAGATATTGCTTGAGCTCGACCCCTATTGGCGTCCACGGTCAGAACAGCGAGCAGTTCGTTCCTGAGGCAGCAAGCATCCTGCCGCGCTTGCAGGACGCCCGATCTCCCGAGGACCTCGAACAGATCGTACAGGAGGAGTTGGGACTGGTACGGCCGTCGCCGCTTGGCACGCCAGGATCCCAGACCGACTCGCTCGAGCCACGATCGCTATCTGCACCGCGTGGAATCGTTCCCTCGACGTCGCCGCAGCGTCGTGATCCGGCCATCCCGACCCTG
>DASXRR010000184.1:0-6324 GCA_036506475.1 Chloroflexota bacterium | reverse complement strand
CGATGCAGCAGGCGCCGGCGGACAAGACTGGTCTCCTGGTATGCCAGTTCGCGCAGCCGCTCATGGGTTGAACTCAAGTGCGACTTCGGCTGCGCGCCGGGAAGCGTCGCTGCCGGGCACCTCGCGGAGAAGCCCGCGGCCGAGGAGCTCCTCGACCCCCGCCACCGCCTCTTCGTCCGCGCGACCGCTGGCGTCGCGCAGCGTCTCGAACTCGGCGGGGCAGCCGATCACGGCGGCCGCGGTCAAGAGCTGAGCGCCGGTCTCGCTCACCGCCGAGAGCCGGGAGCGCAGCAGGGCGCGTACGCCGCCGGGCAACGAACGGGGCAGCTCAAAGATACCTTGCGTTCGCATCTCGCGAAGGTATTCGGCAACAAAAAATGGAAGCCCCAGCGTCTCCTCGTAGAGCGGGCCCGCGACCGTCTCCGGCACGGCCTCGTCTTGAGAATCGTTTCCGCGCATTTCCGCCCACTCACTATGCGGCTACAACGCGTACCAGTCTGATTCGGCACTGCTGAGCGTCGGCGCAAACGGCTCGAGTCCCAGGCGGAGCAAGACACTTCGTCCGCCGTCGGTACCGGGAAACCCTTCAACACCAACACCAATACTGATCCGAAGACCGTCAGGGACGGCGGGTCGATCAGCAATGAAGGACCCCTAATGCTGACCCGGCCCCCATGTGTGCAGGAAGCGCTCTTACGCACCTCACGTTCGTTGCCGTCTACGAGAGATGCCTGTCGCCCCACAGACGGGATGGACCTGGCGCGGCGCTCGACTGGCGGCTGCAGTCCAAGGGGGTTTGACTGGAAAGGCCTGCCGCTCGCGTAAGAGTGAAGCCGTGTCACTGGGCTGCTACAGGAACTGCTACAGAAAAACCTTCGCGGCGTCCGACACAAGTCCGTTTGAACTCATAATTCGGTCAACTTCAGCCGGGGTGCAGAAGGTCTGCGGAAGGGGGGAATCTGGTGGCGCCGTGCTCTTCCGACGCATTACGACGCACCCTGGCCTTGAAACCCAAGTCAAAGGGACCTTTTTGACGCACTGCGTTGCGCCGGGATGTACCTGGGTTGCTGCACGGGTTGCTGCACGCCCCAGGTATGTACCGATGGCCTGGCGACACGGCGCGGCCCGAGGCGGCTTCGCGCCCGATTGAGCAGCGGCCTACGACACGTCGCGACACAAGTGACTTTGCCTGGCAAGTCTGGCAGGTGAGGGGTCGACGCCACCCGACGGCGGCAGCCCTGGGTAAGGTCGCAAGCAGCGGGTTGCACGCGCAGCGGCTGACCGGCAATGGCCTTCGAGATGGCGGCTGTCCCAGCGTGCTCCCGGCTGCTCCAGGGAGTGCCAGCGAGAACGAAATTGGCGATCTCGTGTGCCACGCTGCTCCTGATTACCCTACGGGTGTCCATGATTGTGCAGCAAGTTCTGCAGCGCAGTTACGCCACAAGCCCACAGCTCCCGGTCGAAGTCGAAGCTGGTGATGCCGGCGCGGTACCACGGCGCGGGCAGCATCGCGGAGCACTTGAAAATGGGATGATCGAATGCCTGCCGATCGCCTGGCACGCCCGGTGAGTAATAGTCGGTCAACGCGACCAGCACGTAGATCGCCTCGCTGCGCGGATGCCGCCCGTTGAACGCCTCGACCGTCGAACACCGACTGGAGCGCGGCGCTGGCCTGTCGCGGCGTCGTTGGCGCGCGATCCGCGGGCAGCGCGTGGCCGGGGCGACCGGTCGAAAGCAGCGCATATGGTGCTGCCGCGGCCACTCCACGTCCCGGCCCAGGCCAGCGCGATACGTTGCGTTGAGCAGATTACCGCCGGACCGACTCGAGCGGTACGCATAATGGATCGAACAGGTGGCCGCCGACGACGCTCACGTAGCTCGGTGAGCGCCAGTCGTGATTCGGCGCGGCGTGCGTCGGATGAGCCATCTCTCCGAACAGGGGGATGAGCACAACCAGCCGCTGCAGGATCGCGCCAACATAATGGCATGTCGAGTCGGTCGTTACGGCCTTGCCGAAGTGCGGCAAGGACTCTTGGACAGAGTGCACAAAGCGCTTCGCGTCGGGACTGGGCTACGGTACACGCAGGCCATCGGCGGGCCGTGGCCCCTCACCCACCCATCTGCTAGCGGCTCGCCGAACCAGCCTCCCACTCGGCCCAGCCACCTTCGCATGCCAACGCTCGAGGAGCTCCTCCGCGATGGACTGTCTGTCGATGCGGATGTGCTCGCCGGCGCCGCCCACCTCGGCCGCCAGGTGTCGTGGGTGGTTCGGCTGCGGGCGCGTGCGCCAGCGCTGCCGCCAATGACCGGTGGCGAGCTCGTGCTGGCCTGGACACCGGCGTTGCACTCGCTCGATGCGCGACCGAGTCTGTCGAATGTCATCGAGCAGGTGGTCGAGCTGGGCGGTGCGGCGCTCGTCGCCATCGGCTCGATTGAGCCGGGCGCCGAGCTGATCGCCGAGCAGCTGCAATTGCCGCTCATCCTGCTCCACAACAGCCCCCGACCGGAGGCGCTGGAGCTTGAACTGCAACACTGGCTGGTCCAGCGCAAGCTCGACGCGCAGCGCGAGCTGTCGTCGCTCCATCTCGAGCTGAACAGTCTGGCGTTAGCGGGTGGTTTCCCGGCGCTCATGGAGCGCACCACGCGGTTGACCGGCAAGTCAGCTGTGCTCCTCGGACCTGATTGGGCCGTACGTTTGTGCCGCCAGCCGGCGGGCAGCAGCCTGGCGCCGGACGTGCTCGACGCCGCTCTGGCAGCCAATCGACCGGCCGCCGAACGCTGGGCGCGCGACCTGCGCGACAACGGTAGCGCGAGCCTGGCGCGCCTCGAGACGTCCGAACTGGGCCTGGTCCAACTCGTGGCAGGCGTGCGCGACGGTGTCGGCACAGGCGCCTATCTGGCGCTGATCGGAGCCGCCGCCGACGTTTCCGAGCGCGACACCGACGCGCTGCTCGCGGCGGCTGCGGCAGGCAGTATCGAGCTGGTGCGCGAGCACGCGAACGAGGCGGCGCGCGACGCCGTCGAGGGTGGGCTGCTCGATCAGCTGGCCGATGGCGACGTCGACGACGACGCGGCGCTGCTGCGGCGCGCCAGCCGACTCGGCTTCGACCTTGCGCAGCCGCACCTGGCGCTGGCGTGGAGCTCGCGGGATGCCGACCTGATCGATTCACTCCGCTCAATCGCTAGTGAAGGGCCGCTGCTGGCCGGTACGCATGACGAGCACGTGTTGGCCCTCGTCCCGACCAGGCAGAGCGGCGAACGCGCCATCGGACTCGCTCGGGATTGGCATCGCGCGAAAGACTCGTTGTCGGTCGGCGTCAGTGGGCCAGTGGCGGGCGTGCACGAGCTGGCACGTGCGCTGGCCGAAGCGCGCCAGGCGCTCGACCTGGGCCAGCAGCTGTTCGGCGTTGAGCAGCTGGTCGCCTTCAGCCAGCTGGGCATCTTCACGTTCCTGTTGCGCAGCCATGCCGCCGATGCGCTGCACGCGTTCCACGCGCAGACGCTCGGCGAGTTGGCGGCCTATGACGAGGCTCGCGGCGCTGAGCTGCTGCCCACGTTGGAGGCGTACTTCGCCAGTCGTTGCTCGCCCGATGCAACCGCCAAGCGGCTACACCTGCATCGCAACAGCCTGCTGTATCGACTGCGGCGCATCGAGGAGATCGGCGGGCTGCGCCTGCAAGACCCGGAGACACGCCTGCAGCTGCAGCTCGCGCTGCACGTGCGGCAAATCCTGCCTCTGGCGCGCCCTTGTGCACACTGCACAAGGGCGGCGCCGCGAGTTCGTACTCCTGCGACGTAGCGGGGCCGCCGCGGCTTTTGAGATGGTCCGGTGCGGGATGCGGGTGCTCGTGGCGCACAGCGATCGGTGGACCCGGCTGGTCTTGGCCGACGCGCTAGTGGACGCAGGCTTCTTCGTCGATGAAGCGTCGAATGGCGTCACCGCGCTCCGCCTGGCGCAACAGCAACAGCACGACCTGGTGGTTCTGGTCGGTGCGCTGTCTGAATTGTCGTCGCGTGAGGTCAGCACGGCGCTGCGCACGACGGGCGTCCCGGTGATCGTCGTGCGCAATCTGGCGTGGTCCCGCCGACGTGGTGTTGCGCCGCTCGGTCGAACGTGCGGCCGCCGCCGATCAGTCCGCGCGGGAGAGGCGCCGAGCCACGGTCTCGGCCTTGAACCCGTGGCCCAGCGTGTGTGGCGTCATCCGCGCGATGGGGGAGGCGCACCGCGGGCCGGCCACGACTTCAGTATTTCTGTCCAGCGCGCCTGACCGAGTCGGACGACCTGCACGATCTTTGCATTGCGCGCTCTGTGCACACCGACTAGTGACGCGCACGGCGCGGGATCGTGAAGGTGAAGCTCGAGCCGCCGCTGCCAAGCGCACGAGCGTAGATCGTGCCGCCGTGGCTCTCGACGATCTGGTGCCAGATGAACAAGCCCAGCCCGTGGCCGCTAATGCCCTGCCGCACGGCGGCGTCGCCGCGCCCGTAGCGCTCGAAGATGATGCCCGCGTCGTGCGCATTCAGACTGATGCCTTCGTCGTCGACGCGGTTCAGTGGCCTGGCGGTGAACATCTTGTTCGGCAGCATCCTGTCCATTGCACTGAGTGATGTGCGCTTTCGTCGCCGCGCTGGCGACGCTGGCGCTCATGCTCCTCGGGTTCAAGTACCGCCCACTGCTGTTCGCGTCCGTCGACGCGGAGATCGCCGATGCACGTGGCATCCCTGTGCGCGGATTGAGCATTACGTTCATGGTGCTGCTGGCGATCACGGCCTCCGCGTCCATTCAGGTGGTGGGCGTCCTGCTGATCTTGGTCACATTAGGCGTAGGCAGCCGCAGGCATACGTAGCGAACGTGCGTAGCCTGACCCTGGGATTGGCCACGAAAGCGGCGCTAGCCTGGGAGCTGCGAAACAGGCGTGAAGGAGAGCCGCGGTGACCACTTTGCTTGACCCCCCTTCGGAACCGCGACGAGCAGCAGGTCGACCGAGCAAATGCATCGGGCCGGGTGCCCGTCGTGTTCGTGCACGGTTTGTGGCTGTTGCCAAACAGCTAGGATCGCTGGGCGCAGCTGTTCGAAGAGGCTGGCTACGTCGCGCTCACGCCAGGTTGGCCCGACGATCCAGAGACGGGTCGAGCAGGCCGCGGCGCATCCGGAGGCCTTCGCCAACAAAACCGTTGGCGGCGTCGCCGACCATCTCGCCGCCGTGGTCAGCAAGCTCGACTGTAAGCCGGCGATCGTGGGCCACTCGTCTGGTGGCCTGCTCACGCAGATTCTGGCCGGACGCGGCCTGCCAGCAGCCGCGGTTGCGATCGATCCGGGGCCGTTCCGTGGTGTGCTACCGCTGCCCATCTCGGCGCTCCGCTCAGCGCTGCCAGTGCTACGCAATCTAGCGAATCGCATGCGCGCGGTGCCTCTCACGTTCGAACAAGTTCCGCTTCGGGTTTGCCAACGCCGTGAGCGAGGACGAGGCGCACCGACTGCTCGAGACGTATGCAGTGCCAGCCTCCGGCGCGCCGATCTTCCAGGCCGCCACTGCCAACTTCAACCCGTGGACCGAAGTCAAAGTCGACACCAAGAACCCCGAACGCGGCCGCTGCTGATCATCTCGGGCGAGAAGGACAACACCGTGCCGTGGGCGATTGCCAACGCCGCTCAGCAGCCTCGGCCATCTGGCGCGCTTCGCCACCCATCTCTTCGACGTGTCCGCGACCCACATCGGCACTCGACGCCAGCTCGTCGATCGTCACCGCCTGGGCCGAGCTCAGCTGCGCGATCGCCCGGCTCGCCCGGTCAATGTCGCCTGCCTGTGCCGCCATCTCCTCAGTAGCGGCGGTGTTCTCCTCGATCACCGCCGAGATGCTCTGCATCGACTCGTTCACGGTCTGCGCACCACGGGCCATGTCTCGCGCCGATAGCGCGATCTCGCCGACCTGGCTGGCACAGACGTAGATCGCGGCGCGGATGCGCTCGAGCGCCGAGCCAGCGAAGTCGATCTGGACGTTGCCGTCCGAGATGTACGCGTACATGAACGTCACCAACGGGGCGATGAACAGCGCGCTGATCAGGACGAACTTTTCCAGGTACTTCAGGCGACCCAAGAGCGCGCGGGCCAGCGCAAATGCGAGCAGCAACTTTGCGGTGCGTATCGGCGGTCGCCGACGAGCTCAACAGGGACGTTGCGTTCGGCTCGAGCACCTCGGGCGTCTAAGCAGACTGTACGAAGGGCCAGACCGATTCTCGTCCACTCTGCCGGTTTATTCGCTAGGTCCAGGCACGGTAACGTGGGCCGACGACATGCGCCTGACGCCCCGTGAACAGGAGAA
>DASXRR010000183.1:0-5796 GCA_036506475.1 Chloroflexota bacterium | reverse complement strand
CCGTCGGGCAGTCGAACGTCGTTCCAGACCTCGAACTCGTGCTCGTGACGTGGGTTGGCGGCCTCGATCGAGTACGCCTGGGTCTTTGCCTTGAGAATGATGTTGACGATGGTCCGCAGCGGCACGTCGGTGGTATGCGGTCCGTGCCAGCTGCCCCAGCAGATGTGGTAGCGCACTTTGTCTTCGGGGATACCCTCCAGTGCGTAGTTGAGCGCCTCGATGCGCGACTCCGCCCAGCGCAGGTAGTTGTCCTCGCCGTCGACCGACATGATGTCGTGGACGTTGGCCAGGACAGCGTCGTCCACCTGGAGCAGGAACCCGGCGTCGATGATGGCCCTGTACTCGTGCTTGAGCGCCTCGGCAACGGCGTGCACGTATGCAGCATCGTCCGGGTAGTAGAGGTTCTCGTCATCCAGTGCGACGCTGCCGGGCGCGATGACCGGCATGAACGCCTCTTCCACGCATTGGCCCTGCAGCGCACGGCGAAAATTCGCAATATCGCGCGTGACCTGTGTGGCGTCGTACGTGATCGGTCCAATACACGTCCAGCGCGTGCGCTGCTTGAACAACTCAGGCCGACTCTCGCGATAGAAGTCGCTGAAAGTCTCCAGGTCGCGCCCGATATAGCTCCACTTGTGAGGCGGCACCGGCCGGGCCTCGAAGCCGCTGATGCGCTCCATGATGTACGCCTGCCAGTTCGACTTGCCGAACTCGCCATCGCTGATCACGTCGATGCCGGTCTCGGCTTCCTTGCGCACCGTCTCGACCACTGACTGCTGCAGGATGCGCTGCCAGGTCGCGTCGTCGACGATCTGCGGTTCCCCTGGTCGAGGCGTGGCGTCCAGGAACGCCTGGGGTCGGGGCAGGCTGCCAACATGGGTGGTCAGCGTGCGATCGATGCTGCGCTTCATGCGGGCCTTGCCTGGGGCAACGTCACGGCCTCGGTGACATCCTCGAACACGATCGACACTCGCATCCCGCCACAAACCTCGGCAATCGAACAATCTTTGATGTTGATGACGATGCGCGGGCCTTCGTCGAGCTCGACCACAGCGACGATGTACGGGACCCGATCCTGAAAGGCCGGGTGCGTCGGGTGGTGGACGATCGTATAGGTGTAGACGCTGCCGCCGCCGGCCGCGGGTTGCCAATCGAAATCCGCGGCGTGGCAGGCGGGGCAGATCGGCATCGGCGGATGCCACACGTTCGCGCACGCCCGGCAGCGCTGGAACACCAGGCGATGCGCGCGGGCGGCATCCCAGTACGGCTGGCTGAGCGGCGTTGCGGCGGGCAAGATCTTCAACTGCGTGAGCTACCTCCCGAGAATGACGGCGCTGCCGAATGGTGCCGCAACGACTGCGACCTCGGCGTTCTTGACCTGATTGGCGGCGGTGCCACGTAGCTGGCGTACGGCTTCAGTGATGCCGTTCATGCCGTGGATATAAGCCTCCGAAAGGTGGCCGCCGTGCGTGTTGACGGGGATCGGGCTATCGAGTCCGGTGCCGTGCTCGATCAGGTGATGCCAGGCGTGGCCGCGCTTGGAAAACCCCCAGGTTTCGATGCTCTTGAGGGCCATGAACGATGTCGCGTCGTACAGCTCGGCCACATCGACGTCCGACGGCGCGACGCGGGCGTCCGCGTACAGGCGCTCGCAAGCGGCGGGCACGACGAACTCCGTCAGGTCGCGTTTGTAGGTGGCAATCGGCTCGGAGAGTGGCGAGAGCGACTGCGTGGCGCTCAGGACGTACACGGGGTCGTCGCGCAGGCTGCGCGCGCGATCGGCGGAGACGAGAACGACGGCACAGGCACCGTCGTTTTCGATGCACAGGTCGAACAGCCGCAGTGGCCAGTTGATGATGCGCGCGGCGCTGTAGTCGTCCCAGGTGAGGGGACGGTCGCGCATGATGGCGGCCGGGTTGGAGTGCGCGTATTGACGCTGCTGGACCGCCAGGGTACCGAGGGCTTTGGTGAAGTCATTGTCCGAGATGCCGTTTTCGTACTTGTAGCGGCTGGCCCACAGGGCGAACACCTGGCCCGGCGACAACAGGCCGTAGGGCGCGGAGAACTCGCCGCCTGGCGTGCGGTCGCCGGCGGCGAAGACTTGGTTCTGTGCGCCGTAACGATCGTCGGCGCGGCCCATGCGGCCGCTGGTGCTCTGGCTCAGCGAGCGATAGACGACGACCACGTTGGCCTGGCGGGCGGCGATGGCCGCGGCGGCGTGGCTGATGACCGCGCCCGTGGCCTCGCCGCCGTACGGCGCGTTGGAGATCCAGCGCAGCTCGCGGATGCCCAGCGAACGGACCAGCAGGCCTTGCGGAACCAGCTCGTTGGGTGCGTCATAGCGGATCAGGCCATCGACTTCTGAGGCTTCGACGCCAGCATCGTCCAGCGCCATGAGCACCGCCTGGAGCGCCAGGTCCCAGGCAGTGAAGCTCGACTTTCGCGAGAACTCGCTCTGACCGACGCCAACGATTGCCGCTTCGCGATGCACGAGCTACGGGACGATGACGCTGCGAATGACGGGGATCGCCTGCCCGTCCCATTCGGAGCTTGCGAACGCCTGGTCGATGTCCGCCAGCGGGAAGTGGTGCGAGATCACTTTGCCGATGGGCAGGCGCGTGCGGTTCTTGCGGATGAAGTCGAGCATGCGCGAGATGGATGCGGGGCGGTACATGGTCGAGCCGATCATCCGCTTGCTGCCACCCAACAGGCGCGGCTCGAAGGTCGTCGCGCGCCCGGGCACGATGTTGCCGATCGACACGAAGGTGCCCTGGTGGCCAAGCATGCCGATGCCTTCCGGCACCAGCTCGCCGTAGCCGGCCAGCTCGAGGGTAATGTCGGCGCCGCGGCCGCGCGTCACCTCCATGACGTAGTCGATGCGTTGCTGCGGAGTCGTGAGCTCGGCAATGTTGATCGTGGCCGTGGCACCCAGCTCGCGCGCCATCGCGAGTCGGGGCTCGAGCCGATCGATGGCGATGACGTGCGAGGCGCCCATGCCAGTAGCGAAGGCCGTGGCGTACAGGCCCAGGCCGCCGGTGCCCATGACCACGACGTTGTGGCCTTGGCGCATGCCGGCCGAATCCAGCCCCTGAAACACGGTGCCCATGGCGCAGTTGAGCGCCACCACCTCTTCATCCTCGAGCTCGTCCGGGATCTTGAAGATCGGATGGCCGGGTGGCAGATAGAAGAAGTCGCCAAAAGTGCCGAAGAAGTGCGGTGGCTCAGCGCCGCTCATGCGGTACGCGACCTGGCGTTTGAGGCACAGCTGCAAATCGCCTTGCAGGCACATGCGGCAGCGGCGGCAGGTGAAGATGGGGAACCACGTGACGCGTTCGCCGTGCTTCAAGGGTTGGCCCAGCGAATCCGTGTCGACGCCCGAGCCGAGCGCGTGCACGGTCGCCAGGCCCTCGTGGCCGAGCGGCCGGCCGCCGGGCGCCGGCTCGCCCAGCTCGCCGCGCCAGATGTGCAGGTCGGAGCCGCACAACCCGGCCTGCCTGATGCGCAGGATGATTTCGCCGGGCTGCGGCTCGGGGACCGGGTATTCGCGGACTTCGATCGTCTTGACGGCGGTGTACACGGCTGTACGACCGGTGGTCACGAGTCGATCCTTTCCACGATGCGAAGCGATCCGACTCGGGTATCGACCCGCGGCGCGGTGAGTCGGATCGGGACCCCTCCCGGCAGGATGGCCATCAGGATAGCCATGTGTTGACGTACCAGGGTGACTCGTGGGCCGTCCATTCGATGCCCTGGACGGTGGCTTTGGCCAGCATGGTGGGCGGCGAGACAGTGATCAGGAACACGAACGACTCGTCGAGCACCAGGTCATTGAGCTGTGCGTACGCATCTCTGAGCTTGGCGGGATCGGTCTCGGTGGCTCCGATGGTGATGAGCTGCGTGTACTTCTCGGTCTTGTAAGCCGAGTTGTTCAGATCAGGATTGAAGGCTTTGCCGTTGGTAAACGCCGTGCTCGGCGACAGGTTGAAGTACGTGCCCGACGCGAAGTACACGCCATTGAACTTGCGGCCATTGACCTGGTCGAGCCAGGTCGCGCCATCGTAGTTTCTTATGTTCATCTTCACGCCGATCTTGGCCAGGTCACTCTGGTAGATCTGGCCGAAGCCGGTGGTCTGTTCGTTGACGGGGTTGGCCATGAAGTCGAACTCGAGGCCAGTCACGCCGGACTCAGCCAGCAGTGCCTTGGCTTTGTCGAGATCGAACGAGTAATGAGTCCGTCTTGCCGCGTCGTAGGCCGGCTGGGCAGGGTTCCAGGGCAGCGACTCGGCTTCGCCGACGCCACCCAGAATCGTGTCGACGAAGCGCTTGCGATCGACAGCGTAATTGAGCGCCTGGCGCAGCTTCTTGTTGTCGAAGGGCGGGATGGTCAGGTTCAGACCAGCCAGATAGTGCGCCCCCGTCTGCGTATTCAAGAGCGCCTGATACTTCGGATCGGGTTTCAGTCGGTTGAAATCCGTCAGGGTCGGCAAGCGCGCGATGTCGATGCTGCCGGCTTCGAGCTGCGTCACCATGGCCAGCTGGTCGCGCAAGATGCTGACGTTGATGCCATCGAGGTACGGCTTGCCGGTCTGCCAGTAGTTCGGGTTGCGCTCGAGCGTGACGTGGTCGCCTGGCACCCACTCGACGAACTTGAAGGGGCCGGTGCCGTTGGCGGTGTTCTTGGCGTCCGGACCTTCGAGGGTGTCCTTGTCGCAGATGTTGAGGAACTCGAGCAGGTCGAAGATGGTCGGCCGCGGCTGTTCGGAGCGGAAGATGGCGGTGTACTTGTCGGGCGTGTCGACGCCGCTGAACCAGCTCGCCATGCCTGTGTACTGGGCTGCGGCGACCTTCGGATTAGCCGCCCGCTGCAGGCTGTACTTGACATCCTCGCTGGTCATTTCGCGACCCGAGTGGAACTGGACGCCCCTGCGCAGGTTGAGCTTGACCGAACGGGCGTCGGTGCTTACTTCCCAGCTCTCGGCCAGCATGGGCTGCGGCTTGAACTGCGCGTCGTAGGCGGTGAGGCGTTCGAACACGCCGAGCCACATGACGTCGTTCTGGACCTTGAGCATCGGGTCGAGGCTAACTGGATCGCCCTGGTAGCCCTGCTTCAAGATGCCGCCGCGCTTGGGCTGCGCGGCCGCCGCCGGCTGGGCCGTCGGAGCTGGCGCTGGCGCGCTGGTGGGTGCGGGCGCGCTAACCGCGGCCGTAGTGGCCGCCGGCTTGGCGGCCAGTGGGCTCGTAGGCGCTGGCGCCGGCGCAGCGGTTGGCGCCGCCGGAGCCTGGGGTGCGACGCCGCACGCGCTGAGTACGGAAACGCTTGCTCCGAGCAGCGCGATCTTCAGAAATGAGCGGCGATCCATCGGTTATCCCCCCTTTGAAGACTCGCCAAACAGCGTTTCGGTAATGCCCCACATCTTGTCCACTTCGGACAACTGGTTGTTGTCGGCGATGCCCTGCACGGCCGCTCGCTGCGCGGGTGACAGCTGGGCCAGCAGGCTCGCCTCCGGGTCGTTCGTCGCCGCGGAACGCGCAACGGGTACGGCGAAGCCCGAGGCATCGATACGCCGGATCAGGCGCGGTGATAGCTGACTGGTTGCTGTCTGGCCAGACAGCTTCATGTTGATGATCAACTCGTCGTGCAGGAGGCGTAAAACCTTCTGGACGCCACCCGCTCCACCTGCCGCCAGCCCCCATGCGATCGTGCGGCCAAAGGCGACCAGGGTTGCGCCCAGCGCGAGCGCCTTCATGGCATCCGTAGCCCGCCGGAAGCCACTGTCGATGATCAACGGGACGCGG
>DASXRR010000182.1:0-4612 GCA_036506475.1 Chloroflexota bacterium | reverse complement strand
AGGCGCGTTTCCTGGGCAGCCACCTCGGCACGTTCGCCGAGCGGCTGCTGGACCAGCCGTATCCGTGGGTCAAACTCCGCCAGGCGCAGAAGCTGCTACGGCTTGCCGAGCGCTACGGTGCCGAGCGCACCGACCAGGCGTGTGCCTACGCGCTGAGCTTCGAGCTCATCCACGTGCGCCGGCTGAAGCATATCCTCGAGCACGCCCTTGATCACGATCAACCGCCGAGCACCGTAGCGGCGAGCGAGTCGATCGTGGGCGTCGACCGCACGCCACCGAGCAGCCGCTTCGCCAGGCCAGGCAGTGCCTTCGACCATCGCTTCGCTGCTCAGACCGTCGTCGGAGCGCAACCATGATGACGATCGATCCGGACCTGAGACGGTTGGCTCGACGGCTCAAGCTGGGCAAGATGCTGCCCACGTTGCCCGAGCGCGTCGCTCTCGCACGAGCTCAACAACTCGACTACGTCGCCTTCTTGACGCTGCTGCTGGCCGATGAGGTCCAACGCCGCGACCACGTCGGTCTCGAACGGCGCCTGCAGCACGCTGGCTTTGAAGACCAGGTCACGCTGGAGCAATTCGATTGGAGTGCCTCGATCCAGGTCGAGCGCCGCCAACTGCAGGCGCTGTTCACGTTGGAGTTCCTGGCCCGCAAAGAGCACGTGGTCCTCGTGGGCCCCGTCGGCGTTGGCAAGACCATGCTCGCCCAGTGCCTGGGCGCCGCGGCGGTGCGCGCCGGCCACAGCGTCGTGCTCACCCGCGCCGATGCGCTGCTCAAGGAGCTCCACCAGGCACGCGCTGACCACACCCTCGACAAGGCGTTCCGCCGATTCCTGGCACCCGAGCTTCTGGTCGTGGACGACTTCGGACTGCAACGCCTCAGCGCTCAGCAGAGCCAGGATCTGTACGAGCTGATCATCGAGCGCCATCGCCGCTCCAGCTTCATCGTCACTTCCAACCGCGGCGTGGACGAGTGGCTGGGCCTCTTCGACGATCCCATCCTGGCCAACAGCGCCCTCGATCGTCTGGCCAACGCTGCCCACCAGGTCGTGATCGACGGCTCCAGCTACCGCGCCCGCCGCGCACCTAACCGAAGGGAGCACACCAGCAGCTAACCTACCGACCGACTTATACGCCCGAGCCACCAGTGGACCATAGGTGGTGATCAGCCTGGTCTATAGGTGCTAATCAGTGACAGTTGCTACAGTCATGCGGCGGCTGGGTTCGCGCGAAACTCCACGGACCGTTGGCGGAGTGCCAACCTCATTGCAGAGCATGAAGTTGCTACTTAAATTGAGAGCACAGTTCCGCCGACGCCGGCCGAAGCGCGCTCGAGTGCCGTTCCAACGCGGCGACCGCAGCCGAACGAGAACAGGACTTTCCTGTCTGCAAGCTGCTTCACGCATTGACTCCTTCGGCGACCCAGGGTAGCCGTCTCGGGTATCCGGCAGTGTTGCGCGGAGTCGTGGGCAATCCCACCATACCCGTAGGGGTACATGGCGGACCACCCGCGGGGGGTCTTCATAGGAAAGAAAGACCACCCGCGTGGGTGTGGCATACCAGGTGGGGGTATCTGAGACTGGGGACAGCGATTGAAGGTCACATGCAACTCGCCTGCGCGTGGACCGCTCAAGCTCTCGTTGCCCGAGCCCCTCGAGCGTCCTCGGCAGCACGTTCGCCCGGTCCGCCCGCATCTGGACCAACGACTTGCGGTATCGGGTGAGCTCGCGCAGCGCCGGAATTCTGGCGGAATGGAGCTGGCTCGCAGCAGGCCATGCCGCAGCAGGTCGGCCAGCCATTCGCTAGGCCCGTGGCCAGCTCCACCTGAGCGCATGCTGTAGCGGTACCCACGCCGCAGACCCTCAATGGTGCCGGGCCGCCCAGACGCGTTGCTGATACTGGCGAGTCCGCGCCGTTACACCGATACGGAGTACATGGCGTCTGTTGCGCCGCACCTGTATGGGGGACACATGCGCTCACGACCGGAGTTGGCGATGAGGTATGCGCGTTGCGTGTTGTCCGGTGGAGCGCGCGGATACTACGGCCAGCTATTCGCGGGCGCGGGCTGGACGAGCATCCACTGGCTGTGGCGACTTCGTCAGCCCACGCTGATCATGTCAGGTCGCCATGACCCCATCGTGCCGTGGATCAACGGCTGGATCATGGCCAGGCTGATTCGCGATTCGCGACTCCACATCTTCGATGATGGTCATCTCGGCCTGATGACCTCGGCCGAGGAGCTGGCGCTGATCGTGCGCGGTTTTCTCGGAGTAAGACCGTCGGGTGGCCGCAGCTTGCACCTTACGCGGCGTCCTGTGATGGCCACGCCGCGACACCGTCGGCAATGTCGGGGGACTCGACGTCTACCGGCCGCACGACCACCGCGGCCGCGCGCCTGGGCCGCAGGATGAGCTGTGCCAGCAGCAGGCCGACGCCGACGCAGCCCACGGCCACAGTGAATGACAGCTGAAAGCCGGCCACGAGCGAGGTGGTCGGAGGCAGGCCCTCGGCGACCAGCAGCGCGGTCCTGCCCGCCGACAGACTGCCGATCACGGCGAGGCCGAGCGCGGCTGAAAGCTGCATCGAGACGTTCACGATGCCCGAGGCCAGACCGGCGTCCTGCGCTGGCACCTCCGCAAGCGCGATCGTCAGCAGCGGCATGAACGACATGCCCGCGCCGAGTCCAATGCATGCGAATGCCCCGAACAGGCGCGGGAAGTAGCTGGAGTGCTCCTCGAGTCCCATCAGCAGTCCCAGCCCGAGGATGATCGCGAGCAGGCCCAGGCTGGTCGAACGCTGCGGGCCGAGTCGTTCGACGATCCATGCCGTGATGCCAAGCGAAAGACCACCCACCACCAGTGTCATCGGCAAGAACGCCAGCCCTGTCTGCATGGGACCGTAGCCCAGCACGCGGTTCAGATAGAGCGCCCCGAGAAAGAACGCCGAATACATGCCGGTCATGGTCAGTCCGCGCACCACGCTCGAGCTCATCAGGCCGCCCACGCGCAGGATGCGCGGCGGCAGGATCGGGTTCGCCAGGCGCGCCTGGAGCAGAGCGAAGCCAACCAGCAGCGCGCCGGCCGCGCCGGCCAGGCCGAGTGTCTGATTGGATCCCCAGCCGGCGACCGGAGCCTCGACGATCGCGTAGATACCGATCATCAGTGCCGCGGTGATTAGCACTGACCCCAGCACGTCCACACCCTGGCCAAGCCCCTGCCCGCGGTTGGCCCGAATCAGCCTCTGCCCGAGCACTGCCGCGGCCAACCCGATCGGCAGGTTGATGAAGAAAATCCAGTGCCAGTCGATGGCCTGCGTGAGCGCCCCGCCGAGCAATAGCCCGAGCGAGCCGCCGCCGACGGCGACGAACACGTATGCGCTCATCGCGCGTGCCCGCTCGGCAGGATCGGTGAACTCGGTGACCAGGATCGCGACGATGACCGACGAGGACACGGCGCCGCCGATGCCCTGGACAAAGCGGGCGGCCACCAGGAGCATCGGGTCGTGCACCAGCCCGCACACCGCGGAGGCGGCGGTAAACAGCGCCAGGCCGGCCAGGAAGACGCGTTTGCGGCCGAGCAGATCGCCGAGGCGCCCGGCGAGGAGCAGGAAGCTGCCGAAGCTGATCAGGTAGGCGTTCACGACCCAGGTCAGACTGGCCTGTGTGAAGTGCAGGTCGGCCTGGATGGCGGGCAGGGCAACATTGACGATGGTGCCGTCGAGCGTGTTCATCAGCTGCGCGAGACACACCACCAGGAGCGACAACCAGCGGCGTCGGCCGCCAGACAGTAAATTCGTCACGGATGGTCACTTTAGCAGATACCATCACCATGTCAATGATGATTGAGGAGCGAGGACGCTCATGAATTGTGAACAATCCGTGAACGGTGGTACGATCGACCTAGCGATGCGGCGCGCCCCGCCCCCTGGTTCGATGCTGTTGCTCACGCGGCTGTCGAAAGCGGTGTATCGGCACGCCACGGAGCAAGTCCTGGGCATGAATCTCAAGGAGTACGCCGCCCTGGCCACGCTGCGCGACCACGACCAGGTCACCCAGCAGGTGCTGTGCGAGACCATCCACCTGGATCCCAACAACTGCGTACTGTTGCTCAATGCACTGGAAGGGGGTGGTCTGGCCGAGCGACGTCGCGATCCTGCCGATCGTCGGCGACACTATGTCGAGATCACCCCGGCCGGCCGACAGGCGCTCGCGCGGGCTGAACGCGCCCTGGAGAGCGTTGAGGAGCAGGTGCTCGGCGCGCTCACGGCCGACGAGCGGGCAACGCTCCACGATCTGCTGCTGCGCGCTGCCGAGGCGGCCGAGGTGCGATCGACGGGCGCTATCGCCTAGTCGAGCCGACCACTCATGGCTTACGCCAGCGTGCTAGCGGAGCTGAAGTCGCGCAGCCAGCTTCGGCCAGGTGGATCAAACCCAGACGGTTCGCATGACCCGCAGCATGTTCCCGCCGATCACTTTCTGAATATCTGGATCTGAATAGCCATGCACCACCAACCAGCGGGTGATGTTGGGGAACTCTTCGGCCGGGTTTTCGATGCCATCCACGAAAGGGACCTCGTCGAAGCGTGGCCTTGTGGACGCATGTGATTCGTCGATG
>DASXRR010000181.1:0-8201 GCA_036506475.1 Chloroflexota bacterium | reverse complement strand
AGCGATCCACCTGCTGGGCGACATCTCCGGAAAAACCGTCATGGTGATTGGCGCGTCGTCCGCGGTCGGTCACTATGTTGCGCAGCTCGCAGTCATTGGCGGTGCGGAGGTGATCGGCACCGTCGGGTCGACGGAGAAAGCCAAGCATGCGCTGGATGCCGGCGTCAAAACAACCCTCAACTACAAGACCGAGCCTGTTGCACGGCGGGTGAAGGAACTCACTGCCGGCCGCGGAGCGGACGCAATCGTCGATATGGATTTCTCGTCCACCGTACAGTTGCTTCCCGACGGTGCGCTCGCGCCTCATGGCACGCTTGTTTGCTATGGCTCGAATGCGTACGGCGACACACCGGTTCCGTTTCCCACTTTGCTGTTCAGCTCGATCGGCTTGCGATTCTTTCTGGTCTATGACCTCAGCACGGCCGACCGGCATATGGCGATCGAAAACCTGACCGACTTGCTGGCAAATGGGCGGCTATCGCACACGATCGGCGCCCGCTTTGCACTGGATGATATTGCTGGCGCACACGAAGCCGTTGAAGGCGGGAAAGTGGTGGGCAACGTTATCCTGGATTTGCCCTGATCGACGAAACCTGCCCGCAAGAGCCCGCAACACGCGATCCTGGTGGCCAATCTCTGATTAATGGGACCGTCTGCTTGGGAGAAGGCGGGTGGCCGGTTTGGGCCCGTTACCGTCAGTCACCGGAAAGAAGTGAATGACAAGTTGCAGCGCGTGCAGTCACTCAGGTTCGAATAATGAATTTGAGCTACCGACCAACTCCAGTCATCCGAGCGTGTGCATCAACGGGCAGGTCAATACTGCCAGCGGCCGTTCAGGCGATGAGTTGCCAGCAGCCGAAAACGACACGATCCAGGCGCTCGCAGCTCAGGAGCGCTCTGCGCGAAGCGGTCGCGCAACTCAGCGCTGGGGCTTCATGGATCGTTGATGGTTTCGTGTTCAGCGGGAATGAGGATCTCGAGGAGCTCGCAGTCGTCCGACCAGCCGACGACCGTGTGGCGGATGCTGGGGGGCTGGATCCAGCACGACCCGGCGACCAGCCGCTGCGGTCCGATACCCTCGAAGTCTGTCTGGAACCAGCCCTTCAGGCAGTAGACCAGCTGGAACTGCACATTGTGGTGATGTCGCAGGCTGAGTTCGGTGCGGAACGGCGCGATCATGCGGATCACATGTGCTTTAGCCAATCCATTGGTCGCAGCCGCGACGCCCAGATCGCGGTAAGCCGAGTAGTCCCGCAGGCCACCGGTCTTGAAGTCGGCCTCGTTGTAGTGGCTGATGACAAAGCGCTGCGGCGCCTCGCGAAACGGACGTTCCATCTGATTCTCCGAAAAGATCGTCAGACCGCAATTTAACCTCCGAATTCAGAGCGACGCAAGCGCACGGTGGCGCCGGCGTCGTCAGGCTGTCAGCCGACGCTGGTACGGGGCAAACAGCAGCGAGGATACGAGGACGTCGCCATTCGACGAGCGGCGCAACCATCTCGCGGCCACGCGGTGCAGGTCGGGAAGCAACGGGATCGGGGTGCGATCAATCCGGTTCTTGCGCTGCATTGAGCACCCGGCGTAGTCAGCCTGCGGACGCTGGCGATTGCCTGCTCCTGGCCGCCTGGAGCCATTGATCAAAATTGATTGACGGGCAGCACCCGGCCCGGTGCGGACCTTGAAGGATGTATTGCATGCGTCCGGTTGTGCAGTGGTAGCCGACCATGCAATACGAACAACGCTGGTACGTGGCACAGCTCAAAAAGGCCGCGTAGTCGGTGAGCTAATTTTAAGAGCTATACCCGACAGAGGCAAAGTCAAAAAGCTTTCAGCGGATGGGGTATCCAAGTCTGACTATGATCGCTCAAACTGCCATCTCAGCCCGAGACAAAGGATGGCAATGCCCATGACTGCTACTCTGCCCCCCTTCCCTATACGCACCGAATGCCCGCCCGGCGCCTGCAACTGCGGGCGCGATGCGCTGCTGGAGAACCCTGGTGGCGACCTGCGCGTGTTACGCCTGACCCGCGAGGATGAGAAACGCCTGTTGCACCGGCTGGAAAACTTAAGCAGCCTCAGCGATCTGCGGCATATGGAAGAGCGGATGGAACAGCAGGTCGGCATCCGGCTGAGCATCAGCACCAGCCCCAACGTAGTCCGCAGCCTCCGCGGAATCACGATCCTGGTGCATGAGCAGCCCGGCCTGTGCCGAAAGACGCGCCAGGCCATACCGGCAGCAATCAAGCGCAGTTTGGAGCAGCGGCCTGAAATTGCTTACGAGATTTTGAACGTCGGGGGCCTGTTCGAGAACTAGTGACCCTCGCCCCCGCCCTGGGCCCGGTAGCCCGACTGTGCCGGCCTTATTGGCGAGACGGAATGTTCTCTATGAGGCCTCTCAACTATGTGCCAACTCTGCGGAAATATGTAGCCGCTCGATACGTTGGGTAGCGACCTGCAGCGGCCCATATGGGTAACCGCAAGCGGACCTGCCAAACTCGGCTCCAGAATATGCAAAACGTTGCTTGCCAAATCAGCCCACGGTACGATACTTCGCTTGAGATGGTTGAATTTCCTATTCGTATTGAAAGAGCTTTAGGAAGGACGAATCATGTCGGAGATTGAAAAAGATCAAGTCGTTGGCGTGCTGAACCGGATACTCGAAGCCGAGCTCGCCGGCGTCGTCCGCTACACCCACTATTCATTGCTGGTATTCGGGTTCGGCCGTATTCCAATTGTCGCCTGGTTGCGTGAACAGGCCACTGAATCGCTGCTGCACGCCCAGCAAGCCGGGGAATGGATCACCACGCTCGGCGCCTATCCGTCGCTTGCGATCGGCAAGCTGCTGGACAGCCACACCTTTGATATCGCCGCGATCCTGCGCGAGTCACTGGAAGCCGAGACGGGCGCCTTGAAGCTGTACCGCGAGCTATTGACACTGGTGGAGCATCGCTCCGTCGCACTGGAAGAATACGCTCGCCAGATGATCCACCTGGAAGAACTGCATGCTGGGGACGTGGACAAGATGCTGCGCAAACCGGGACATGCCGCGGCGTTCGCCCAGTCCCCAGGTTGACGGGGGCGGGTTGCGGGGCTGAGGCCTGACCCGGGACCGACAGCAACAGCCTGCCCGCCGCGGAACAAGCTGGCACTCGACCCAGGCTGCCTCCCTGCTTCCCAGCCCGCCGGCAGAGCCGGCGATACCGGAACCCTGAACGCCTTGGGATCTGGCCGCCAGCCAGGCCGGATCAGCTGATCCGCGCCGACCTCGAAATAGTCCGCTGGGTCGTCGGCGCCGCCCTTCCCTTGATGGCGGCTTTGCCCACGACGAACCGATCGGCCATTTGCTGCCGTTGTCCGGTGACCGCTTCCGGGGAACGGAGATTCTGCCCTTTTGGGTGCCGCAAACCTGCCGGTCGTCGCCGTCTGCATCGGGCCCGGAGCCGCCATCGAGCGCCTCGGATTCGACCGCCAAAAGCAGACGCTCCATGTCGCGGTCGCGGTCGAAGCCGAGGCTGTATGTTCAACTCCGATCCGATCTTTGGCCGCGCACGCAAGCGCCCGGGAAGTCACAAGTGAGGCGCGACATCAGCACGGTGATGTAACCTGTCGTCATGGACTCCCTGATCGCCGCATCTGCGCGCGCCCTTGTCGCCGGCGACGCGCTCGGCGCCCTCAAACGGGTCGCCCTGCGGGACGACCCGCCGGCGCTGGCCCTGCGCGGCATCGCCATGGCCCAGCTCGGCGAGCACGCCCGCGCGCGCGAGCTCCTGCGGCGCGCCGCCCGTGGCTTCGGCGCCCACGAGGAGCTGGCGCGCGCTCGCTGCATCGTCGCCGAGGCCGAGGTGGCGCTGGCCGTACGCGACCTCGGCGGCTCGCCGCGCTCGCTGGCGGCAGCCTCGGCCACGCTCGAGGTGCATGCCGATCGCGCCAACGCGCTGCAGGGGCGGCTCATTGCAGCGCGCCAGCTCTTGCTGCTCGGCCGCCTCGACGAGGCGGCGGCAGCGCTGGCGCGGCTCGATGCGCGCGGCCTGCCGCCGTCGCTGGTGGCGGTGGCCGAGCTGACCACGGCCGAACTTGCGTTGCGCTCGCTGCGCGTCGGCGAGGCGCGGATGGCGCTCGCGCGTGCGCACGCGGCGGCCGATCGCGCGCAGGTGCCGGCGCTGCTGGCCGAGGTGGCGGAGGCGCGGGCTGCGCTCGATCGTCCCGCCGCCCGGCGCCTCACCGCCGATGGCGAGCAGGCGCTGCGCCTCGACGAGGTTTCAGCGCTCCTGGCCTCGGACGCGCTGGTGGTCGATGCCTGCCGCCGCGGGCTTGGCGCCGGCGCCGCGTGGCGGCCGCTGGCGCGCCGGCCGGTGCTGTTCGCGTTGGCGCGCGCGCTGGCCGAGGCATGGCCTGGCGCTGCCGATCGGGAGGCCTTGATCGCGTGCGCGTTCCGCACCCGGCGTCCCGACGAGACGCACAGGGCGCGCCTCAGGGTCGAGATCGGCCGTCTGCGCGCGCTCGTCACAGCGATGGCGCACATCGAGGCGACCGAGCGAGGCTTCATCCTCAGGCCGCTCGGCGAGCGCGACGTCGCCGTGCTGGCGCCGCCCATTGACGGCGACCAGGCATCGCTGGTGGCGCTGCTCTCCGATGGCGCGGCCTGGTCGACCTCCGCCCTGGCGCTGGCGCTGGGGGCGAGCCAGCGCACCGTCCAGCGGGCACTCGCCGATCTCGAAGCCGCCGGACGGGTGCGCTCGATCGGGCGGACGCGGGCACAGCGCTGGCTGGCGCCGCCGCTGGCGGGATTCACGACGATCTTGTTACTCCCCGCTTCGCTGCCGATTGGATAGAGTTGTCTCCATGGCGCCGACGGACGGTGCAACACAAGGAGCAGCGATGACCCGCAAGACAATCAACGAAAGACCCGAGGCCAAGGCGCGCCCCGCCGAGATCATGCGCGAGTACGGCCCCTTCCCCGGCGTCAATGACATTGCCGGCGTCACCCATGACGGCCAGCGCGTCTGGGCCGCCACGGGGGCCAGGCTGATTGCCATCGACCCTGCCAGCGGCGAACAGACGCGCACGCTGGAGTGCGCCTGCGACGCCGGCACCGCCTTTGACGGCAAACACATCTACCAGATCGCCGAGACGCGCATCGACAAGATCGACCCGGCCACCGGCAAGGTGGTAGCGTCCATCCCGGCGCCCGGCAGCGGAAGCGACTCGGGCCTGGCCTGGGCGGAGGGCAGCCTGTGGGTGGGCCAGTACCGCGACCGCAAGATCCACCAGGTCGACCCGAAGACAGGCGCCATCCAGCGCACGATTGAGTCCAACCGCTTCGTCACCGGCGTGACGTGGGTGGACGGCGAGCTGTGGCACGGAACCTGGGAAGGCGACGACAGCGAAATCCGCCGGATCGATCCACAAAGCGGCGCCGTGCTCGAGCGGCTGGAGATGCCGCACGGCGTCGGCGTCAGCGGCATGGAGTCTGACGGCGCGGACCTTTTTTATTGCGGCGGCGGAAAGAGCGGAAAAGTCCGCGCCGTGCGGCGCCCGAAAGCCGCAGCCAACCCAGCGCGCAAGGCATAGAACCCTCCCGCTGACAACCCATTCGGCCCACCGGCCGAGAACGAGCGCACCTGTTACCAGCACGGGTCGGGCAGCGCATTGACCAACGCAAACGGCTCATCGAGCCAAGGAGCACACCATGAGCACATCAACTGCCGAAATGAACACCGTGAACCATCCCGTCGTGTCCAGGGACCGATGGCTTGCCGAGCGCAAGACGCTGCTGGCGCAAGAGAAGGAACTGACGCGCCTGCGCGACCAGATCGCCAGCGAGCGCCGCGCCCTGCCCTGGGTTCGCATCGAGAAAAACTACGTATTCGACGCGCCCGAAGGCCGGCGCGCGCTCGCCGACCTGTTCGAAGGGCGCCGCCAGCTGCTGGTGCAACACTTCATGTTCGGCCCCGGCTGGGAGCAGGGTTGCCCTAGCTGCTCCTTTATGGCCGACCATACCGACGGCATGAAGATTCACCTTGAACACCGCGACGTCACATTTGTGGCCATCTCACGCGCCACGCTGCCCGAGATCGAGCGCTTCCGCCAGCGCATGGGCTGGCAGTTCAAGTGGGTTTCCTCGAATGGCAGCGACTTCAACCACGACTTCGGCGTCAGCTTCACGCCGGAAGAAATGGCCAGCGGCGAAGTCCCCTACAACTACGTGAAGCAGCCCTTCCCGAGCGAGGAGGCACCTGGCGTGAGCGTGTTCTACAAGGACGACGCGGGCGAGGTCTTCCACGCCTACTCGACCTACGGGCGCGGTGTGGAGGTGATGATGGGCACGTACAACATGCTCGATCTCACGCCCAAGGGCCGCGACGAGCATGACGGGTTCTACAAGATGGACTGGGTGCGCCACCATGACCGCTACGAGCCGGCGCCTGCGGCCGGTTCGTGCTGCCACACGGCTGCCCAGGCGGCCTGAGCCGGAGCACGCGGCATGGCAAGCCTCTGGCCCTGGCTGGCGGTCGCAGGGGTCGGCGCCCTTCACGGGCTGAACCCTGCCACCGGCTGGATGCTGGCCGTTGCCTGGGGCGTGCGTTCGCGCGACCGGGCGCAGGCACTGCGGGCCCTGGTGCCGATCGCGGCCGGGCACGCCGCATCGGTGGCGCTGGTGGCCGGCGCGGTGGTATTCGGCCTGTCGATGGATCGCTTCGCGCTGCAAGTCCTGGCGGGCGGCCTGCTTGCCGTCGTAGCGGTGGTTCACCTGTCGGGCCGCACACCCGAGGTGGCGCGCGCGCCGGCAGGGCACGCCGGGCTGGCGCTCTGGTCCTTCATGATGTCCACCGCGCACGGCGCCGGATTGATGTTGGTGCCGGCACTGATTCCGCTTTGCATGGGAGACGCATCGGCCCGGGAGATCACCGCATCGGGCTCGCTGACGCTGGCGCTTGCGGCCGTGGGGGTTCACACCGCGGCGATGCTCGCCGTCACCGGCGTGATCGCCACCGGGGTTTGCCGCGGCTTTGATGCCGGCGCTCGTATACTTCAAAGCCTCAGGCGGAAGCCGCCTTCAGCGCCGCGTTGAAGGTGATGCTTGGCCGCGCACTGTCTTGGCGAGGCGCACCGAAAGCAGACACTGGCGACAGTCTGCAATTTGGCCGGGCGCGGGTGCAGCAATCGTCGAAATCGGCGCCACATTGCCGACACCCAACCTGCCGATGTCAACGTCGGGTATGGAGCGAGCTGCTTGGATAACCCTATGTCGGCAGCCAGTCTCAAGCCGCTGCTCGGGTGTGACGGCGCAGGCAGGATTGCGGACGCAAAATTTCCCACTCTGCGCCACTTCGGTCATGATGTTGGCATAAGACCAGTACGCCTCTCGAACCTGCACCTATGAAACCAGATCCCAAGATTCATTCGACTCCACGCCCAGTAAGGATGGCCTACTTGCTCGAAGACGGCCTCGACGCGCATGCGTGGCTCGACGCCATCTTCGCGGAATGTTTCGGACGGCATGGTGGCCGCCAGTCGCTGATAGTGCCGGTGGCGAACGGTGCTATCTCAGAGCGCTACAAAGAATGGCTACGGGTTCTCGACCCCGACTTCGTCGTTGCCCTTACCTACGACAACCGAGTTCTGGTTCCCGAACTGGTGGACCTGCTAGCTGACACCACTATCTTGGAGCGCAAGCGTAAGCGCGATGAGGTAGAGAAGCATCCGACGGTGGGAATTGATGCAACGGGCCTTACCGCGCTCTCGTGGCTGCCGTTTCTCAAGGTCGCCGCCGGCATGCATCGTGTTACGCCTGAGTTCATCTTGGATCGCTACCCCGCTTGGGCAGACGACGGTTTCATCACTGACAACTTCGGGACGCTGCATGACAGCGTGAACCCGTTCCCGATTCACCAGCAGCTCGGAGTGCGCGGGCTGATCCTTACGCCGAAAGATGCGCCGACGGACCGCTGGCGTTTCGGTGTGATTGAGGCCGAAGAGGCACAGGATGGCTACGAAGTGGTTGAACGCATGTCGCAAAAGAGCGGCATTGTGACGCTCGGGCAGTTGTCCAACCTACATTCCCAGCCACACCGCCCAGAGCATCTGTGGACAAATGGATTCTGTCTGGTCGTGGGCGACAGCTTTGCAGATCGCATTTCGTGCTGGAACGCTGGGCTACTCTTCGACGATGCGCAGAGCCAGACCTTCAAGACGATGCG